>NZ_NCUK01000013.1:333025-666051 GCF_002096445.1 Streptococcus oralis subsp. oralis | reverse complement strand
AGTCATATCGATTCTTGGGGCCAGCTAATGCGAAGATTATCCTTGGTAGTCGAAGTCAAAAAAGAATATCTGCAATTTTACAAGTACGAACCAATAGACCAGATGTTTTATATAGACCATGGCAATAAATTACCAAACCCATTTAAAAATCAAACTGATATAGAAGAAACTATTCAAGACAAGTCGTACCAGTTATTTTTAGAATTAAATAAGAAAAAGGAAAGGAATGAATAAATGCAAGAAATTCAAACAGTTACTTACATAGATATCGCAAATCAAGGATATCCAGAAGGCACGGCTAGACGTGTTATACGAGAGGGTAAAAAATTACTTGTCGAAAGAGGTTTCAAACTTTATAAAAACAAAAGGATTGGAAGAATACCAAAGACTATTGCCGAAGAAATTCTTGGATTCAAAATCATCTCAAAACATGATATAATAGATACTGTACTCTTAGCTACTGACATAGAAAGAGGAAAATGATATGTCAGTTCTCAAAGGATACAAGGGAAAATGGAAAGTAGATATTACCGATGGAATAGACCCATTGACTGGTGAAATCAAACGACATAGAAAGTCAGGATTTACCACTCGTAAAGAAGCTGTTCAATATGAGGCAGATTATCGCTTAAACAAACTTCGTCAAGTTCAGATTAAAGATAAAATATCTGTCTCTCACCTTTACTCTTTAGTTCAACAAGAAGATGAACTCCGTGGGAATAAACGTGCTACCATTGATACACAGATATCCTACTATAACCAATATGTCTCTAAGTTTTTTGAGCATGCAGATATGTCTGCCATTACTATCCATGAAGTAAAAAAATTTAGAGATTGGTTGGTAAAACAACCAAGTGTTAAAGGTGGAACACTATCAAGTACGACTGTTAATCAGCAAATGATTTTTCTGCATAAAATGTTTGATGTTGCTGTTGCTAATCGTCTTAGACAAGATAATCCATGCAATGGACTAAGAAAACTTCCTGATAAACACAAGGAGATGTCTTATTTCACTCCTGAAGAATTCAAGCAATTTGATTCTCTGTTCACAAAAGATGAATACATGTTTCAGCTATTTTATCGAGTGCTAATGTTTACAGGTGTTCGAGTCGGCGAAGCATTGGCCTTAACTTGGAAACAGATTAATTTATCAGAGGGTTATATCGATATTAAGTATTCTGCTTACTTTCGTAATAACAAGGTCCATATCGGAACAGTAAAAACTACCCAATCTAATCGTCGAATTTACATTCATAAGGCATTCGTTCAAGAACTAACGGAATGGAAAGAAAAACAAGCTCACCTATTAGCTGAGTTTACGGACAATACAGAAGATTTACAAATCTTTCAAGACAGTCCTTTTCAACTTACTGCTCCAATGGTTTCTAATCAAAAGATTAAATTGAAAAAAAGAATGCCTGCATCATTAAAAATGATTCGTAATCACGATTTCCGACATTCACATGCAGCGTTTCTAGTTTCAAAAGGACTCAGAAACGGTGAGGGAAAAGATTATATATTTTTTACACTTATGAAACGACTCGGACATAGTAGCATTAATACAACTATCAACATCTACTCGCATTTATTCCCAACTCAACAAAAAGAAGTCGCCAATGCTTTTGACAACTTCTAGGGCAAAAAATGGCAAAAAAATTTATTAAACAAGGCTCAAAGCCTTGATACGAAAGGAATCGTAAAAATCTTATGATGAACATGCAAAACATGATGCGCCAAGCACAAAAACTTCAAAAACAAATGGAACAAAGCCAAGCAGAACTCGCTGCCATGGAATTTGTTGGAAAATCTGCTCAAGACCTTGTCCAAGCGACCTTAACTGGTGACAAAAAAGTTGTCAACATTGACTTCAACCCAGCAGTTGTAGATCCAGAAGATCTCGAAACACTTTCAGATATGACTGTTCAAGCAGTTAACGCTGCTCTTGAACAAATTGATGAAACGACTAAGAAGAAACTAGGAGCTTTCGCTGGAAAATTGCCTTTCTAATCCACAAAAAAAGAGAAACAGATGTTTCTCTTTTTTTCTTAGAAATCAAAGAATTCCATTGCTTTCTTTAAGAGTAATTCCGTATATTCCGGATCGTCTTGAGCCATTGTGACTTGTGACTGGACCATTTCAAGATCATCAGTAATCATGCCATCTGCGCCGAGACGAACTGCTTTATCAAATGCCTCCGAACCATTTACGGTCCAAACATAGAGCCTCTGATCGGTTGTCCAGAGTTTATTGACAAAGTATTCATCCAAAGTCGAGTACTCCATAGTGTAACCCGTTGCCTTGGTTCTTGGGAAGATACTGTTATAGGGAAGAATAAAGTAAACTGGAATTTCAGAATCATAAGTCAACACTTTATCAATCACATGATAGTCTAGTGATTGCATCTGGTGTCCATATTTCTTGATAGTCACTCCATACTTTTCGAGGAAATGGTCCATCATTTGCGGACTATCTTTTTTACTGGTCTTAATCTCAATCAGCAATTTTTGATTTAAAGCATTTGCACGCTCTAAATAGGCATCAAAGCTTGAAATCTTTGTTTGATAACCATTCTCGTAAATATCTGTATTTGTTAATTCATCCAGAGTCAAATCTTGCGGTGTAGCATTAATACCTGTTAAATTTTTGAGGTTGGCATCGTGCATCATCACGAACTGACCGTCTTTCGTTTCCTGCACATCCATTTCAATGAGATCTGGTTTTAGTTGAGCTGTTTTTTCTAAAGACTGCACAGTATTTTGAACACCGTTTTTATTACTTACTCCTCTGTGCGAAATCACTAAAGGTGTATTGGTATCTGGAGATTCCAGATAAACGTAGCCTTCTATGGCAAAAATGATGCTTGCACACCCCATGACACCCCATCTCATCAGATGATCTTTCTTTCGCCTTGGCATAATCTCTAGCTCTTCTCCTGTAAGGAAGGAAACAAACTTCACTAGGAAATAAGTCAGGGTCATGTAATGGAAATTTTTAATCAAGACAAAATTAATCACACCGAGAATCAAGGACTCTTTTTGAGTTAGATTATCTATCACTGCTTGCGCAAAAAGCAAGGGAATTAACAAACCAAAGAAGAAGAGATACGTTTTAATGATAATGAGTAGGAGATGCCAAGAGAAGAAAAGGACGTTTTTCTTCGTCTTTTGGAGACTATATTTCACACTTTCTCTTACTGTCTTTCTTTCAAAGAGAATCTTAGGAAGGGCAAACATGAAGCGAACAGAAATGTAGAGAAAGATCCAAGCAGATGCTATGATTAACAGCCCTACCAGCCAGTTCTTATCTTCTAGGTATGTAACGATAAAATCAGGGATAATAATTTTGTTGAGATAGTAGATTTTTAAAATTTTCCTAATAAAAGGAAAAAGCAGAGCTACATAAAAGAAGACAAAGGCCATCTTACAAAAGCTCAATCGTTTGACAAATAGAAAGCTCTGGTGAAAGACTTTTCGACTATATTCAATCAGGGTTCTCTTTTCATGATAAAGAAGGTGACGCGCCCCGATAAACAAAAGACAGATTTGAAAATAAGCCACTAAAAGATTGATTGCTATTAAAATGAGAAAGGCTAAACTGACAAAAGGCGAGCCTTGTATAATCGCCCAAAAGTTATTGTAGGAGATAAACAAGTAACCTGTTTGTCTCAGAAGGATGCCAGCTATCCATGAATTCAATGGTAACCAAACAAACTCTACCATCATGAAAATCAAGAAAAATAGAAATAGTATTTTATCTAGGTTATAGTAAATTTTCCTAAAACCTAGCTTTTTAGGTTTTTCAGGTTTCATAGGCACTCCTAATCTAAAAATTGAGATAAGTCTAAGCTATTAAAGGGATTCATAGAAAAACTACTCTGGTCTTCTATTAATAGCTTTCCTTCATCTGATTCCAAAAAAGCTTCGTAAACACGCGCCGTCATGCGGGCGTCTTCTAAACTGTTATGAGACTTCCCGTGAAAGCCTAAAAAATTCGCTACAGTTTGTAATTTAAGATTGGCTATGCCGTGTAGGTCAGAACTACGGCGTTCAAAAGCCTCCTCATATAGATCAACCTTATACTGGTCACGATAATCAATACCATGCTCCAAGAGAATAGGCAAATCACTCTTAGCTGCATTGTAACCAACGATAGGTATGTCGCCAACGAATTCTTGAAAGTCCTTTAAAACTTGTTCTACTTTTGGAGCATCTTTCAAGGTTTCAGCTGTGATTCCAGTCAAACCATTGATAAAACTCTTCAATGGTGCTGTAGTATGAACATAAGAATCAAAAGCAGCACTTTCTTGTCCATCTTGAAAGCGGACTGCCGATACTTGAATTAAATGGGTAACCCCCTCGTGTTGATTGAATTCCAAATCAAAGGCGATATAATCTCTTAATTTTTCCATTATTTACCTCAATTACTACCCAAAATAAACTATAAATAATAAAAGAAGCCATTAGGTTAGTGAGTAACCCAAACAGCTTCTTTATTTTCCTCCAAAAAGGCGAGTAAAAAAGCCTTTTTTGGTTGCTTGGACTTCTTCTTTTGCTTGGTCCAACTCGAGTTTCAAGGTTTCTTGATCCTTCATCGCTTGAAGAGTTAACTGTTGCTGTTGGTCCAACTGTTTGTCCTTTTCAGCAATCTGTCGGTCTTTGATACGCATCTGTTCATCTTTTTCTGATAACTGGCGGTCTTTTGCCTTGAGCTGCTCGTACAAACGAAGAATTTCAGCATTTTTCTCATCGACCAAGATTTCCATCAGTTCACGTTGTTTAACATCATCACTGACTGGTTCATCTTCAAAAATCGTTTTTTTATAGATTTCTTCTAGCTTGATCAAGCCACTTCGAGTAACTACAGTTACACCTTTGTCATTTTTTTTCGTGTCCTCTTCTGGAAGTTCTTTGACACGATTGTTGATTGCTTGACGAGATAGTCCTAAGACCTCTGCAATCTCACTGACGGTCATTTCAATACTCATAATATCCTCTGAAACGTTTTCTAGCTTTTCTTTATTTAAATCTTATCATAAGCTAGATAAACTGTCAAATTTCCGCTTAATCCAAGGCCTTTAAAAAGGCTAGTAAGACTTGGGCAGAACGACGTCCAGCTTCGATAATAAATTCATCAAAAGAAATAGAGGCTTCGTGATTGGCATTGTCACTCATGGCACGAATGACTAGGAAAGGTAGACCAAGAGCCTGAGCCGCTTGTGCAATAGCAGCCCCTTCCATTTCAACTGCTAAAACATCCGGAAAGTGGGATTTGATACTAGCAATCTTATCATCTCCAGCTATAAAACTGTCTCCTGTAGCAATCAAGCCTAGGTGCCAGGTCTGTTCTAACTGAGATAAGTTTTCTTTAATCCTATCGATAAATTTCTTAGCTGATTCAAAGTAAAGAGGTTGACCAGCCATTTGGCCATAAGCATAACCAAAAGCAGTCACATCCACATCATGGTAAGCTAGTCTATCTGCAATCACGACATCACCAACAGCAATCCCTTCAGCAAGAGCACCTGCTGATCCTGTATTGATGATAGCTTCTACTTGGAAGTGGTTAGCTAACACTGCTACACTCATAGCCGACATGACCTTTCCAATCCCACTCTGAACTAGAACGACTTCTGTATTGCCAACAGAGCCAGTGTAGTAAGTATTTCCTAAGACTTGGACTTCTTTAGGTTTGTCCAAATTCTGAGTCAAATATACGAGTTCTTCTGGCATGGCAGCAATGATTCCAATTTTCATTTCAAGTCCTTTCAATTACAAGAGTTTCATCGCTAAAATTAACAAAATCAAAAGTAGGATGACTGCAAACAAGATACGATTGAGTTTCGAATTAAAAACATTTCTCTTGGTATTCTCAATACGACGGCTCTTATGAATCGTTGGTTCTACTTCGATTGTAAGTGTATCTTGACTAAAACCGTGGTCTCTAGAACGTGAATAACCAAAATGTTGTGAAGATGTTGGCAGGATTTTGGTTTCCTCCTCATCTTGAAGAGGTGGTCCTGAGATTTTCTCACCTCGGTTGGCACGTTCAATCATTTCGTCTGTTAATAAAGGTTTTCCCATGGGTTTCTCCTCTATTTCTTTTGTAGTTCCCAGTACTGGATCGCCATAATAGTCTTGGCATCACAGATATGACCTGACTGGATCAGGTTCTTGGCTTCCTCTAGGCTTACTTCTAAAACTTCCAAGGTTTCATCATCATCTTGTGGGCGAGGATTTTCCACCTTGACCAAATCACTAGCGAGGTAGAGTTTTAGTTTTTCATTACAAAATCCAATCGCAGAATAGAAATCGTACAACAGTTCTAACTTAGCTGTGTAGGCAACTTCTTCTTCCAATTCACGAAGGGCCGCCGCCATTGGATCAGCATTTTCACCAAGTTCAAGTTTACCAGCAGGAATCTCATAAGAAACCGCCTCAATAGCTTTTCGGTATTGCTTAACGAGAACGATTTTGTCTTCAGCTGTCACAGCTAGTACACAAACAGCTCCATTGTGAAAAATCAAGTCACGTTGGGCAGTCCCCTTTCCTTCTGGTAGTTCCACCTGGTCTTGTACTAGTTTGAAAATAGGACCTTGATAGATTTCCTTCCGACTAATCGTTTTTTCTTCAAATTCCATGACAAACTCCTACTGGTTCTTTGGATGATGAGGGAGGCGAGTCGCATATTCATCTTTGTTGACCTGACGTCCACGGCCGATAGCAATGGCATCAGCAGGAACATTCTTGGTAATGGTTGATCCCGCTCCAACCAGAGAATTATCCCCAAGTTCTACAGGAGCAATAATAGTTGAGTTTGAGCCAACAAAGACATTATTGCCAATGACAGTTTTGTATTTATTTTTGCCATCGTAGTTGACTGTAATAGTTCCTGCACCGAAATTAACGTTGCTACCCACTTCACAGTTTCCAATATAAGTCAAATGACCCGCCTTGGTATTTTCACCGATTGAAGATCCTTTTACTTCAACAAAATTTCCAATGTGAACTTGAGCAGCCAGACTTGAACCTGGACGAATATGGGCATACGGGCCAACAGTCACGCCGTCTGCAACTGTACTTTCCTCAATCATAGAGTTGGTAATCACAGCTCCAGCTCCGATAGTGCTATCCACTACGTAAGTACCGTTTGTCAAAACAGTCTCAGCACCAATCTTCGTTTGACCTTTCAAGGTAACATTAGCTTCGATTTGGACTTCGGGAGCAATCTCAACATCAATGTCGATGTAAGTTGCTTCCGGATTGACAAAACTAACACCATTAACCATATGCTTTTGGTTGATACGGCGACGCATCACTGCTTCTGCAGTCGCAAGAGCTACACGGTCATTTACGCCAAGACTTTCATCAAAATCCTTGAGAGTATAGGCCCCAACCTTTTCACCCGCATTACGGAAAATACCAATCACGTCAGTAATATAGTACTCACCTTGGGCATTGTTGGTGTTGATGTTTTTAAGGGCTTCAAAAAGACGCTCATTGTCAAATACATAAGTTCCTGTATTGATTTCCTTAATTTGCTTTTCAAAGTCTGTGGCATCTTTCTGCTCAACAATACGAAGAACTTCAGCATTATCGTTACGGACGATACGACCGTATCCGAAAGGATTTGCCGCTTCAGCTGTTAGAATCGTCGCAACATTTTTGTGGTTGATATGGAAATCCAAGAGGTTTTTCAAACTTTCACCTGTAATCAGAGGAGTATCCCCAGCGATAACCAAAGTATGACCAGAGCAATTTTGCAAAATTGGCTCTGCCATCATGACAGCATGCCCAGTTCCTAGTTGTTCTGTTTGGGTAACAAAGTCTGTCTGACCGGCTAATACTTGCTCAACTAGCTCTGCCTTGTGACCAACTACAGTAACTGTTTTTTCAGGTTGAATAGCACCAACACTACGAAAAACATGTTCCAACATCGAAATTCCAGCTACTTTGTGAAGTACCTTTGGAAGATCTGATTTCATGCGAGTACCTTTTCCCGCTGCTAAAATAATGGCATAATTTGACATAATCTTCTCTTTTCTCTAGAAATTCCCTTATATTATACCATAATTTAGTTTCTTAGGAGTAAACAAACAGAGAAATAGGGAAAAGACGCCCATATATTCACTTTTTCCGATGTTTTCTTTGATTTTTTTATCTATTTACGTTAAACTATTTAAATATGAGAAAAAAGATTCATCCAGCTATTATTTTTACTTTATTTACTATATTTATAGCTATTTTGATCCTCAATAGACCAACTTATGAAGACCATCCCGTCAAGTCAAAACCAAATGCTGTCCAGGTTGAAAATCAGGCCTTGCATAATCTTGACAAACCTATTATTGATGTCTCTGGTTGGCAAAGACCTGAGG
This sequence comes from Streptococcus oralis subsp. oralis, assembly GCF_002096445.1. Taxonomy (GTDB): domain Bacteria; phylum Bacillota; class Bacilli; order Lactobacillales; family Streptococcaceae; genus Streptococcus; species Streptococcus oralis_N. Next base: position 657,677 of record NZ_NCUK01000013.1, on the reverse strand, counting down.
AAATCAACTACGATACCTTGTCTCAAAATATTTCAGGTGTTATTGTTCGCGTCCACAATGGGGCTCAACATACTGAAAAAAATGATGCCGCTTATGCCAATGGTATTGATAAAGCCTATAAAAGTCATATTACAGAATTTCAAAAGCGTAATGTCCCAGTTGGAGTCTATGCCTATCTAGCTAGCCCCAGCAAGGAAGAAATGGAAAAAGCCGCTGAAGTTTTCTATAATGCTGCTTCTCCTTACAACCCTAGTTACTATTGGTTGGACGTGGAAGAAAAAACAATGTCTGATATGAATGAAGGGGTTGAAGCCTTTCGTGCTAAACTGGAATCTTTAGGTGCTAAAAACATCGGCATCTATATTGGAGTTTACTTCATGCAAGAACACAGTATCAATACAGATAAGTTTACTGCTATTTGGATTCCTTCCTACGGGACAGACTCTGGTTACTTTGAAACAACACCCAATACCAGTTTAGACTACGACCTCCATCAGTATACTTCAAAAGGAAGAATTGCTGGATTTGAACATCATTTAGATATTAATCTTATTTCTACCTTGAAGGAAAAAGAAGAAACCTTCAGAAAACTATTTTTAAGACCATAAGACAAGTGAAAATTGCTCTCTTTTTCACTTGTTTTTTCATTTTCTTCTCGTCTGTGTTATAATTGATAGAATAGAGAAAGAATTTTATGAAATTGAGGATTTTATGATGTTTTCATGGATTGCAAGAGTTATTAAGGGAATCGTCATCGCCTTAGGATTTATCCTACCTGGAATTTCAGGTGGTGTTTTAGCAGCTATTTTGGGAATTTACGAGCGAATGATTAGCTTTCTGGCTCATCCCTTTAAGGATTTTAAAAATAATGTCCTATACTTTATCCCAGTAGCAATCGGGATGTTGCTAGGCATTGGTTTGTTTTCTTATCCAATCGAGTATCTGCTTGAAAATTACCAAGTATATGTTTTATGGAGTTTTGCTGGAGCTATCATCGGTACGGTTCCTAGCCTCCTTAAAGAATCTACTCGAGAATCTGATCGTGACAAGATTGACCTAGTCTGGTTCTGGACTACCTTTATCCTTTCAGGCCTAGGGCTCTACGCGCTAAACTTTGTTGTTGGTTCTCTCAGTGCTAGTTTCGCTAGTTTTATCTTAGCGGGTGCTCTTTTAGCTCTAGGTGTCTTGGTGCCTGGTTTAAGTCCGTCAAATCTACTCTTGATTTTAGGGCTGTACGCTCCAATGCTAACTGGTTTTAAAACCTTTGATTTATTTGGTACCTTCCTTCCTATCGGAATTGGTGCAGGTGCAACCCTCATCATTTTTTCAAAATTAATGGACCACGCCTTGAACAACTACCACTCCCGTGTGTATCACTTTATCATTGGGATTGTGCTATCAAGTACTCTCTTGATTTTGATTCCAAATGCTGGAAGTGCTGAAAGTATCCAATACACTGGGCTTTCCATTGTGAGCTATGTTCTCGTTGCCTTCTTCTTTGCGCTTGGAATTTGGCTTGGTATCTGGATGAGTCAGTTGGAGGATAAGTATAAATAATGGCAAAAAAAGTCAAGATTAAAAAAACCTTGGTCGAACAAATCTTGACCAAGGCAGGTATTGACCATACTGGTATTCAAATCAATGCGCTTGAAGGAGAACTTCCTCCTGAATACTTCAGAAACCATATCTTTAAAACCTTGGCTCTATTAGGGGACAAAACAGGGCCAATCATCGGAATCGTTCCCATAACAGAACACCTCGCTGAGAAAAAACTAGCAAAGGTTTCTGGTAATAAAAAAGTCAGCATGATTCCTCAAAAAGATCTAGAAAAAACGACAGGCTATATTCATGGGGCTAATAACCCCGTCGGCATTCGCCAAAAACACAATTATCCTATTTTTATTGATCAGACTGCTTTGGATTTAGACCAAATGATTGTCTCTGCTGGAGAAGTCGGGCACAGTATCATCATCCGACCTCAAGACTTAGCCAGCTTTGTAAAAGCGGACTTCGCTGATATCTTGGAGGAAAACAACTGATGAAACTCTACTTTGTCCGTCATGGTCGCACCCTCTGGAATCTTGAAGGACGTTTTCAAGGTGCTAGCGGTGACTCTCCCCTTCTTTCAGAGTCCGTTGACATCCTAAAACAACTGGGCCAACATCTAAAGGAAATTCCTTTTGATACGATTTATTCTAGTGATTTACCCAGAGCAGTTAAGTCTGCTGAAATTATCCAAAGTCAACTCCAGTCCCCTTGTCCTTTAAAGAGCATTCCTGACCTACGTGAATGGCAACTTGGAAAACTAGAGGGATTAAAAATAGCTACGCTCAATGCCATCTACCCACAACAAATCAAGGCCTTTCGCTCTAATCTGGCTCAGTTTGATACGAGGATGTTTGAAGCCGAATCTCTCTACTCTACGACTCAGCGAACCATTCAGTTTATCAAATCTCTGAAAGAAAGTCCGGCTGAAAGAATTTTGATTGTCGGGCATGGGGCAAATCTCACTGCTAGCCTACGCACTCTCTTAGGCTATAAAGAGGCTCACCTTCGCAAAGATGGAGGCTTGGCAAATGCTAGTCTGACAGTTTTAGAGACCAAGGATTTTGAAACCTTCACTCTGGAAAGATGGAATGACACTTCCTATCAAGAAAAATAATGGAACTTGATCTTAATAGTCAAGTTCTTTTTAGTTTTCAAAGAATATCCGTGAATTTCTCTGCTATTTATGATAAAATGGGAGTATCGCAAAAAATGACTCATCGTATCAAATTTTGAGTAAAATTAGGAGGAACCCATGTCTACAGAACATATGGAAGAACTAAATGACCAGCAGATCGTTCGCCGTGAAAAAATGGCTGCGCTCCGTGAGCAAGGAATCGATCCCTTCGGAAAACGTTTTGAACGTACTGCTAACTCTCAAGAACTAAAAGACAAATTTGCAGAACTTGATAAAGAACAATTACATGAATTAAATGAAACTGCTACTATCGCTGGACGCTTGGTGACCAAACGTGGAAAAGGAAAAGTTGGCTTTGCCCATCTTCAAGACCGAGAAGGTCAAATCCAGATCTACGTTCGTAAAGATGAAGTTGGTGAAGAAAACTACGAAATCTTCAAAAAGGCTGACCTCGGTGACTTCCTTGGTGTCGAAGGTGAAGTCATGCGTACAGATATGGGAGAACTTTCTATCAAGGCAACTCACATCACACACTTGTCTAAAGCACTTCGCCCACTTCCTGAGAAATTCCACGGTTTGACAGACGTTGAAACCATCTATCGTAAACGTTACCTTGACTTGATTTCTAACCGTGAAAGCTTTGAGCGCTTTGTCACTCGTTCAAAAATCATCTCTGAAATCCGTCGTTATCTAGATCAAAAAGGTTTCCTTGAAGTGGAAACACCTGTTCTTCACAATGAAGCTGGTGGTGCTGCTGCTCGTCCATTTATCACTCACCACAATGCCCAAAACATTGACATGGTGCTCCGTATCGCGACTGAGCTTCACTTAAAACGTCTTATCGTTGGTGGTATGGAACGTATCTATGAAATTGGCCGTATCTTCCGTAACGAAGGAATGGACGCCACTCATAACCCTGAGTTCACTTCTATCGAAGTTTACCAAGCTTATGCTGACTTCCAAGATATCATGGACTTGACGGAAGGTATTATCCAACACGCTGCTAAGGCAGTTAAGGGTGATGGTCCAGTTAACTACCAGGGCACTGAAATCAAGATCAACGAACCATTCAAACGTGTTCACATGGTTGATGCTATCAAGGAAATTACTGGTGTAGATTTCTGGCAAGACATGACTTTCGAAGAAGCTAAAGCTATCGCGGCTGAGAAGAAAGTCCCAGTTGAAAAACACTACACCGAAGTTGGTCACATCATAAATGCCTTCTTTGAAGAATTTGTCGAAGAAACATTGATTCAGCCTACCTTTGTTTATGGTCACCCAGTAGCTGTATCTCCACTTGCTAAGAAAAATCCTGAAGACGAGCGCTTTACTGACCGTTTCGAGCTCTTCATCATGACTAAAGAATATGGAAATGCCTTCACAGAATTGAACGATCCAATCGATCAGCTTAGCCGATTTGAAGCCCAAGCAAAAGCTAAAGAACTTGGTGATGATGAAGCAACAGGTATCGACTACGACTACATTGAAGCCCTTGAATATGGTATGCCACCAACAGGTGGTTTGGGTATCGGTATCGACCGTCTCTGCATGCTCCTCACTGATACAACTACTATCCGTGATGTATTGCTCTTCCCAACAATGAAATAATACTCTTCGAAAATCTCTTCAAACCACGTCAGCGTTTCCTTGCCGTAGATATATGTTCCTGACTTTGTCAGTCTTATCTACAACCTCAAAACAGTGTTTTGAGCAGCCTGCAGCTAGCTTTCTAGTTTGCTCTTTGATTTTCATTGAGTATAAACCCTTATCCTCTGGTACTTGCCAGAGGATTTTTCGTTGCAAAAAGAGGCTGAGAAAAAACTCAATCTCTTTTCTTATTCTTGATTTTTAACTTGACTGGTGGCTACATCTTCCCCAAACCATTTCTGGCTGATTTCCTGGAATTTTCCTTCTTGGTATAGTGAGATAAAGGCTTGATTCAAAGCAGCTAGCAAAGTTTTATCAGCAGGTCTAACACCTACTGCAAAAGCTTCACTTTCAAATCCAGCTGAAAAGACATTGTAGTCATTTAATATTCCTTCAGACTGGAGATAATAATTGGCATATACCCGGTCAATCAACAAGGCATCAATCCGATCGTTTTTCAAATCAATTAAGGCTTCATTGAAACTTTGGTATTGATTGGCCTTCTGGTCTTTCACTCGATTCTTGAGTAGTTCTGGTTGTCCTTCAAAATTCAAATAGCCAGAAGATCCAGCCTGGGCCCCTAAAACTTTGTCAGTCATATCCTGAACTGAGTGAATATTTTGAGACTTTTTAGAGACCAAAACTTGTTGATTTTCCATGTAAGGAATGGTAAAGGCAACCTTCTCTTTCCGTTCATCTGTTGCTGTATAGCCATTCCAGATGGCATCAATGGTACCATTTTGTAGTTCGGTTTCTTTCATATCCCAGTCGATGGGTTGAAATTTAATCTGAATTCCTAGCTTTTCAGAAACAGCTTGGGCTAGGTCGATATCAAAGCCCGCATACTGGCCATTCTTTTCCTCAAATCCCATGGGAACAAATGTATTGTCAAAACCAATGGTAATGCTACCCTGCTTTTGATATTTGGCCCAATTATCCTGATTTGGATCACTTGCCTTCTGAGTACAAGCCGTCAGGAAGAAGCTAAAGAACAGAGCAAGTACAAGGGCAATTTTCTTTCTCTTCATAGGCACCTCCTAGTCCTACTTTGGATCAACCTTATGGATCTGATCAGCAATGTTTTCCGCAAACTGAAGATCGTGGGTCACAACAATCTGAGTCATCCCACGCTCTTTATTTTGAAGGATAAGTTTTTCTACTTCTAATCGCAATTCTGGATCTAAGGCCGATGTAGGTTCATCATATCCAATAATTTCTGGGTTAATCATCATAGCACGTGCTAAGGCCACCCGTTGTTTTTGCCCACCTGAAAGTGAAAATGGAAAGGCATCTGCATGCCCAGCTAACCCAAGTTGTTCTAACAAACCACGCGCCTTCTTCTCAGCAACTTCCTTCTCCATGCTCATTGTTTTTATAGGCGACAGAGTTAAGTTATCTAGAACTGACAAATGCGGAAAGAGTTGAAAATCTTGGAAAACAAATCCCAGAAGATTGCGCTTTTCTAGTTCGTCTATAGCTAGCGATTCGCCGTTATAGTAGATTTCCCCCGAATCGATGGTTTCCAATCCAGCTAACATACGTAATAGGGTTGTCTTGCCGCCTCCTGATGGACCTACGATTGCAAGGATTTGCTTTTCAGGAATAGATAGGCTAAAGTTGGTTAAGATTTGTTTGCCAGCAAAGGCCTTGTTAATGTTTCGTAATTCTAACATAGCAATCCTCCTATCTGTAATAACTGTACTTCTTCTCAAGTTTTTTCGCTACAATGGTTACAAGACCAATCATAATCAAATAAATCGCTCCAGCTAAAAACATAGGAACAAGACTGGCATCTCGATTGGCTGCTGTCCGACTTGCCAAAATCAAATCTGAAATCCCAAGGGCATAAACCAATGAAGTATCCTTGACCAAACTCATGATTTCATTAAAAACACTCGGTAAGACAATCTTTGTCACCTGAGGAAGTATGATATAGCGAACTGTAGAAAAAGGGCTAAATTTTAACACTTTTGCGGCTTCATACTGCCCTTTGGGTATGGTTTCAATCCCTCCACGAAAGATTTCTGCAAAGTAGGCTGCATAGTTCAATACAAAAGCAATCACAGCAGCAGGCAAACGATCTAAACGTATCCCAATGCTAGGGAGAACATAGTAAATAAAGATTAATTGCAAGAGCAAGGGAGTCCCTCGCATCACCCAAATATAAAGGTCAATCAGATAATGGAGGGGTTTCCAACGAACTTGCAAAGCAAAGGCAACGACAATACCTAAAGGAATTGAAAAGATCAAGACCAGAGCAAAGACTTGAAGAGTCATACTTGCACCGTTCAATAAACTTGGTAATATCTCAAACATATAAGACATACTGCACCTCCTAAAAATTATTGTTCCTATTATAGCATAAATAAACAATTTAGCAAGAGTTTTTGTAAAAAAAATCTATTTTTTCAAAAAAAAACGTATCTGCCAAATTGACGGATACGTTCTTTTAGAGAGATAACTTTTAAAGTGTTTCTAAGAGTTCTTGCATCTGAACATCATCTGGAACGAGTTTTAAATAAGCTTCAGCTTGTACCTTGGCTTCTTCAAAATACCCCAATTCACGCAAAAGATAAGTATACTGCTCCAGAAATTCAGGATTATCCTTGAGATCAAGCGATAGTTCCTGATAGAGCTCATAGGCCCTATCTAAATCCTCGATTTCATGGTAAGAACGGGCAATCATCCATTTGGTCAAGAGATTTTCAGGTTCTTGACTTTGGAGAGCGATGATATCTTCGTACCGCTCTTGTTCCATATAAATGGTTGCAAGGCGAAGAAATATTTCTTCTGTATCCTCTGCATCTTCTTTTGCAGTAAGGAGAAACTGCTCTGCACTACCAGGATCATGTAATTCATACGAAAACTGAGAAGCAGCAAGCAAGAGCCGAGTTTCAAATGGATTTTTCTCCAAACCTTGTTTAACGATACGAAGGGCTTCTTCCACCTGATGTTCCTTATGTAAGGCTTGACTATAGCCATATTCATATCCTTCAAAATCAGGTGAAATGGTATCAATTTGCTTAAAGTAAAGAACAGATTTTTGATACTCTTCCTGGTCAAAGTAAAGGCTAGCCAGTTCAAAGGCAGTTTGGTCATCGTATTCTAGTTCTAAAGCTTTCTCTAAGAATTCAGTTGCGACTTCAAACTTGCCTAACTGGGCATAAGCGTAACCAATTCGTTGATAGGTTGAGACACCCGTTTGCTCATAGATGGAGCGATTGTCTAATTGAGCATAGCCCTGAATGGCTTCCTGATAATTCCCTAACTCGCTATCCAACTCAGCAAAACCAAAAACTAATATGGGATCATCTGAATAATTTAAGGCTTCTAGTAATTTTTCACGTGCTACATCCGTCAATCCTTCCAACTGATAGAGGTCTGCCTTCAAGGCCAAGGCCGATACGTACCAGTCACTTTCGGGTGTGATTTCCTCAAGGTAAGCAAAGGCTTCCTCAACATTGCCATCCTCGCTAGCAATGCTGGCTAAGTTCAGATTCACTTCTGGAAATTCTGTAACGATATCTTGGTAAATTTCTTTTGCTTGAGGATAAAAGCCAATTCCCTCTAGATAGCTTGCTAGTTCGTAAAGAACTTCACTTGAATCTGTTTCGAGGGCTTTGTGAAAATACTGATCCGCTTTGATTAAATCCTGTTCATCCAAAGCCTGGAGCATGTGTTGACTATTGTTCACTCTTGATTTCCTCCCCTTCTTCTTCATACAAACCGCTGACTTTTTTATACCAGTTAAAGATAGCTGAGATAACGACCTTGGCAGAAGCATAGACAGGAATTCCCAGCAAGACTCCCCAAATACCAAACATAGAACCTGAAGTTAGGAGAACAAATAGGACATTGATGGGATGGATGTTTAGCTGACTACCTAAAATAAGCGGAGAAACGAAGCGACCTTCAATCGTTTGTTCAACAATAAAGACAATAATCACTTTCAAAAGCATCACAGGTCCTGCTATCAAGCCCAAAACCAAAGCAGGCAACATGGCAAGAAAACTACCCAGGTAAGGTACTAGATTGAGGATACCAGCCGTGATCCCCAGAGTCACAGCATATCTGAGACCAATAATCTTAAAGAAGATAATAAACATAATTGCCACGATAATAGCAACTGTAACCTGCCCTCTAACATAGTTTGACAACTGTTTATTAACATCTGACAAAACTTGTCCGACAGGTTCTTTTAACTTGTTTGGGATAAACTTAGTCAAATAGTCTCGTAGACCTTTCCCATCTCTCAAAAGATAAAAGAGCATGAAGGGTACGATAATAACCGCAACAATGACCTGGGAAACGCTACTGATAAAGGCGCTAACCCAGTTAACAGCTTGAGAAGAGATTTTGCTGGCCCACATGGTCGCCTCACTAGAAACATTGGAAAGAACCTGCTCCAACTGTGGTCTAAAATCATCTGGCAAGCGTTTGGTTACAAGGTCATTGATCACCTTATCAGCATCTTCCAGGTATGTCGGCACATTCTTCGCAAAATTTAAGACTTGACGTTGCAGATTAGGAATTGCGACTGCCAATCCCCAAATGATAAAGAGTCCGATAATGACAAAAACAATACTAATGGCAAGAACACGATTGATCTTGTGCTTCTCCATCCAGTCCACAATCGGATTGAGGAGGTAATAAAGTAAACCAGATAAAATAACTGGCAACATGACAACCCCTAAAAAGTCCAATACCGGTAAAAAGATAAAACTAATCTTACTTAGAATAAAAATGTTTAGCCCCAGTAACAAGGTTACTAAAAATACAGTGATGGCTTTATTATCTAAAAACCACTTAAAAAACCAAGATAGGCTAAAATGTTTCTCTTTATGTTCCATAAATACATCCTTTCTGTCGTTCTCTCATTATACCATTTTTAGACTAAAATAACTCTTTTTTAAAGTGCTTACATGAATGAATCTAGTGCTTCATGACTGCCATTTTGTGGTATAATGAACTTATCATTATTAAGAGGTATGGACATGAAAGAAACTGTTTATTTTGGAACTTACACTCGTCGCTTATCTAAAGGGATATACAAGGCAGATTTTGATACAGAAACAGGCCAGCTTGCAAATCTTGAACTCTTTGCTGCTGAACCAAGTCCGACCTACCTTGCCTTTGACCAACAGCAACACTTATACACCGTAGGGAGTCAGGATGGCTTGGGGGGAATCGCTGCATACAAGACAGATGGCACTTTGCTAAATCATGTAGTTGAAGAAGGCGCTCCACATTGCTATGTGGCAGTGGATGAAAAGCGTAGTCTTGTTTATGGAGCCAACTACCACAAAGGTCAAGTTCTGGTTTATCAGCGCCAAGCAGATGGTAGTCTCATCCAAACGGATCTGGATCAGCATAGTGGACATGGTCCTCATGAAAACCAAACTTCTCCACATGTACACTTTACGGATCTAACACCTGATCAGTATCTCGTCACATGTGACCTAGGTACTGACGAGGTGACGACCTATGATGTTAGCCCAGAAGGAAAACTAAGTAAGCTCCACACTTATCACAGCCAGTCTGGAGCAGGTGCTCGCCACATCGTTTTCCACCACCACTATAAGATTGCCTATCTCATTTGCGAACTAAATAGTACCATTGAAGTCTTGATTTACGATGGGGTTGGTGAATTTGAACGCATGCAAGTCATTTCAACCTTACCAGACGGATACGAAGATTTCAACGCTACTGCTGCTATTCGTCTTTCAAAAGATGGAAAATACCTTTATGCATCCAACCGAGGTCATGATTCCATTGCCGTCTATACAATCCTCGCTGATGGTAGCTTGGAATTATTAGAGATTGTACCAAGCCATGGTAAAAATCCACGTGATTTCGACCTAACTCCTGATCAAGAGTTTCTCATTGCTGTTCATCAAGATTCTGATAACGCAACCGTCTTTAAGCGCAATCCTAAAAGTGGTCGTCTTGCAGAGCTTTCTAACGACTTCCATGTCCCTGAAGGAGTCTGTATCAACTTTCCACATTAAAAAAAATGAACTTGAGTTTCAAGTTCATTTTTTTATAGTCTATTTCCGACATTGATACGGTTGATAGCACGTTGCAATGCGATTTTTGCACGACGTTCTTGGTCAATCAAATGCTTGTCATGGGCTTCTTCGATTTCTCGTTCAGCGCGAAGTTTCGCACGTTCTGCCCGACTGATGTCAATATCACGAGCACGCTCTGCTGAGTCTGCTACAATGGTAATGATATCATTAGCAATCTCGATAATTCCTCCGTTCACTGCTATCCAGTTCACATGAGTATCATCATCGATACGTTTTACCTTTACTTCATCAACCGCTAGAACCGCAATCATATTTTCATGTCGTGGCAAGATCCCCATCTCACCATCCAGAGTTCGTACCGATACAAAGCTGGCATGGTGATCATAGACGAGGCCATCTGGTGTCACGATCTGGACAGTTAAATGAGCCATAGATCACCTCTTAAAATCCCATTTTCTCTGCCTTAGCAATGACGTCTTCAATTGAACCGACACCACGGAAGGCATCTTCTGGTAGCTGGTCATGTTTTCCTTCAAGGATTTCCTTAAAGCCACGAACTGTTTCCGCTACTGGTACATAAGAACCAGGTTGACCAGTAAATTGTTCTGCAACGTTAAAGTTTTGAGACAAGAAGAACTGGATACGACGGGCACGAGCAACCAAGGTCTTTTCTTCATCAGAGAGTTCATCCATACCAAGGATAGCAATGATATCTTGCAATTCATGGTAACGTTGAAGGACACGTTTAACCTCAGCAGCAACTGCGTAGTGCTCCTCACCAACAATCTCAGGTGCCAAGGCGCGTGAGCTTGAAGCTAGAGGGTCAACGGCCGGGTAGATACCCAACTGTACCAACTTACGTTCCAAGTTTGTTGTTGAATCCAAGTGAGCGAAAGCTGTTGCTGGCGCAGGGTCAGTGTAGTCATCCGCTGGCACATAGATAGCCTGGATAGAGGTTACAGAACCCTTCTTAGTTGATGTGATACGTTCTTGCAATTGACCCATTTCTGTAGCAAGTGTTGGTTGGTAACCAACGGCTGATGGCATCCGACCCAAAAGGGCAGATACTTCTGAACCAGCCTGAGTGAAACGGAAGATATTGTCAATGAAAAGAAGCACATCTTGGCCTTCTACATCACGGAAGTATTCGGCGATTGTCAAACCAGTAAGGGCAACACGCATACGTGCTCCTGGTGGTTCATTCATCTGACCAAATACCATGGCTGTTTTCTCGATAACGCCTGATTCTTTCATTTCCCAGTATAGGTCGTTCCCTTCACGAGTACGTTCCCCAACACCGGTAAATACTGAAATACCACCGTGTTCTTGGGCAATGTTGTGAATCAATTCTTGGATCAAGACAGTTTTACCAACTCCGGCACCACCGAAAAGTCCAACTTTACCACCTTTAAGGTATGGGGCAAGAAGGTCGATAACCTTAATCCCTGTTTCCAAGATTTCAGATGAGGTAGACAATTCATCAAAAGTTGGAGCTTTCTTATGAATTGGCTGACGCTCAGCGTCCTCAGCGAAAGGAGCATCCAAGTCAATGGTATCTCCCAAAACGTTGAAGACACGTCCCAAAGTTTCTTTACCTACTGGAACGGAGATTGGACGGCCTGTGTCCAAAACTTCCATTCCACGAGTCAAACCATCTGTTGATTCCATGGCGATCGTACGGACCATACCATCACCCAACTCCAAGGCTACTTCAAGGACGATTTTTGTTTTTCTTTCGTCATTTTTGTAGACGACAAGTGCATTGTTAATCTCAGGAAGTGTTTCCCCTGCTGCAAACAAGACGTCTACAACGGGTCCGATAACCTGAGCAATTTTACCTGAACTCATCTCCTTCTCCTATTCTATATAAGATACTATCGGTTCCTAGCTCAACTAGGTCCTAATACTCTTCGAAAATCAAATTCAAACCACGTCAGCATCGCCTTACCGTACTCAAGTACAGCCTGCGGCTAGCTTCCTAGTTTGCTCTTTGATTATCATTGAGTATAAGTTCATTTTGATACCTACAGGGTAAAGCCTTATTCTAAGGCACTAGCCCCCGCTACGATTTCTGTAATTTCTTGTGTAATCGCCGCCTGTCTAGCACGGTTATACTGGATTGTCAAATCATTGATGACCTTCTTAGCATTATCGGTCGCCGTTTGCATGGCTGTCATACCTGCAGCATTTTCAGCTGTCTTGGCATCAATAATAGCCCCGTAAATCATACTTTCAGCATACTGTGGCAACAATTGCTCTAGAATCTCATCACGGCTCGTTTCCAACTCAAATGTCAAGCTATACTCTTCATCCGCTTCATTTGGATCCAAGTCAACAATCGGAAGCATTTGTTCCACACGCATTTGACTTGTGAGAGTATTGACATGATGGTTGTAGCAGACGTACAATTCATCAAAAAGTTCGTTTTGGTACATATCAATCGTTTTTGAAATAATTTTACGAACTTCATCAAAACTAGGTTGATCTGCCAAGCCACGTAGTTCATAGATTGGCTGAATACCACGAGCCTTAAAGAAATCAGCTCCCATACCACCGATACAGATTATCTCAAAATCTTTACCATCTGGATGGTATTCTTCTTTCAACTCCATAACGGCTTTAAGGATGGAAGCATTATAACCTCCAACCAAGCCACGGTCTGAAGTAATAACGATATAGCCTGTTTTCTTAACTGGGCGACTGATGAGCATCGGATTGGTTGAACCACCAGATCCGTTACCATGCAAAATATCCGTTAAAAGCTTACGAACTTTCTGAGCGTAAACTTGGAAGTTGCGCGCTGCTTCTTCAGAGCGACCTAACTTGGCAGCCGATACCATTTGCATAGCATTAGTGATTTGACTCGTATTTTTGGTTGAGGCGATTTTTGTTTTAATATCATTTAGAGATACTGCCATCTGAAACCTCTATTCTTATTGGAAGCTGGATTGATTGAGAAACTCTGTAATCGCAGCATCCAAGACTGCTTCTTCTGGCAAGTCTTTTGTTTCACGAATGGTTTCCAAAATCTCTGGATAATGAGCATCAAAGAAAGTATGGAACTCTTCCTCAAAACGAACAATGTCATCTACTGGAATCGTATCCAAGAAACCATGTGTCAAAGCATAGAGAATGGTTACTTGTTTCTCAACAGGTAGTGGTTTGTGAACAGGTTGTTTCAATACTTCCACAGTACGACGTCCACGGTTTAACTTAGCCTGTGTTGCTGCATCCAAGTCAGAACCAAACTTAGTGAAGGCTTCCAACTCACGGTATGAAGCAAGGTCGATACGAAGTGTACCAGCTACTTTCTTCATGGCTTTGATTTGTGCCGAACCACCTACACGGGATACAGACGAACCCGCATCGATGGCTGGACGAATACCCGCATTGAAGAGACCATCACCAAGGAAGATTTGTCCGTCAGTGATAGAAATCACGTTGGTTGCGATATAGGCAGAGATATCTCCTGCTTGTGTCTCGATAAATGGTAGGGCTGTAATAGATCCACCACCAAGCTCATCAGAAACTTTAGCTGAGCGCTCAAGCAAACGACTGTGAAGGTAGAAAACATCCCCTGGGAAGGCTTCACGACCTGGTGGACGACGAAGCAAGAGAGAAAGCTCACGATAAGCGACCGCTTGTTTTGAAAGATCATCATAAACGATCAAAACATGCTTCCCTTGGTACATAAACTCTTCTGCCATAGCTACTCCAGCATATGGAGCTAGGAAGAGCAATGGAGATGGTTGTGAAGCAGAGGCTGTCACAACGATTGTGTAGTCCAAGGCACCGTACTGACGAAGTGTTTCTACTTGCGTACGGACTGTTGATTCTTTTTGTCCAATCGCTACATAGATACAGATCATATCTTGCCCTTTTTGGTTCAAGATTGTATCAATCGCAATAGTTGTTTTCCCTGTCTGACGGTCACCAATAATCAACTCACGTTGACCACGACCAATCGGTACTAGGGCGTCAATAGCTTTCAAACCTGTTTGTAATGGTTCTGATACAGACTTACGTTGCATAACACCAGGAGCTGGCGCTTCTACTGGACGAGTTTTATCAGTATGGATGTCACCAAGACCATCAACCGGACGACCAAGTGGGTCGACAACACGTCCGATTAGACTGTCCCCCACAGGTACTTCCATGATTTTACCTGTACGGCGAATGGTATCACCTTCACGAATATCTGTAAAGTCTCCAAGGATGATAATCCCAACGTCAGTAGACTCCAAGTTTTGCGCCATCCCATAAGAGCCGTTTTCAAAGATCAACAACTCTCCACTCATGGCATTTTCAAGACCGTGAGCACGCGCAATTCCGTCCCCGATATAGGTTACAACACCTGTTTCAGACACATCAAAATTGGGTTTGAAATTTTCAATTTGTTGCTTAATTAAAGCGCTGATTTCTTGTGCGTTAATTGCCAAAAGAACACCACTTTCTATTTCAAATTTTCTTTAACAACTCGAAGTTGTTGTTTTATACTCACATCAATTGTCTTGTGATTAGCAAAAATAACAAAACCACCAATGAGTCCTTCATCAATTTGTTCTTTAATACTCCGTACTTTCAGAGACATTTTTTTCTCTATCAAGGGAAGCAAACATTCCTTCTGTTCATCTGTTAAAGGATGAGCTGAGGAAATCGTGACTACAAAATGATTGGTTTCTCTTTCAAGACGATTCAAACAATCAACAATGATATCATAAAAAAGATTTGCTCTGTGATTGTAAATCAGAACCTGAATAAAGTTTTGCATTAAAGGTGAGACAGAGTCTTGAAAAAAACCAACTGTTTTTTCCTTATCAGACTCATCAACTGCCACCTGAGCTAAAAAAGAAGGTAAGCCCGTTTCTTCTGCGACTTGCTTGATTTGATCCAAGTCTGAAAAAATCCGGTCCTCTTCTCCTTTTTCAATCACTAATTGGACAAAAGGCATGCTGTACTTTTCAATTACCTTTGCTGTTTTCTTGTCCATTAGGCTTCTCCTAGCTGATCGATATACTGATCAATGAGTTCCTTATGAGCATGACTGTCAAGGTTTTTTGAGATGATTTTACCAGCGAGGCTAATCGTCAAATCTGCAACCTCTCCCTTAACACTTTGCAAAGCTTCAGCTTTATTCTGAGCAATTTCTTGATTCGCCTTCTCTTTTAAGCGACCTGCTTCTACTTTAGCATCTGCTAAAATATCTGCTTTACTTTTCTCTGCAGTCTCTTTAGCATTTTCAATGATTGTTTTGGCTTCGTTGCGACTACCAGCCAATTCATCTTCACGTTTTTGGGCAAGAGTTTCTGCTTTTTGACGAGCTTGTTCAGCTCCATCAATATCAGCAGCAATTTTATTTGCCCTTTCTTCGAAGACACTTGTCAAGTTTGACCACGCATATTTCTTAACTAAGACAATCAAAAGGATAAAAGAGCCAGCGATTAAAATAAAGTTACCAATTAATTCACCTACTGTTACGTGCATCTGTTACTCCTTTCTACTCTTCATCATTAATTTTATTTCCTAGATACATAGAAGACAAGACTGTGAATACATAAGCCTGAACACAGGAAATAAACACAGAAAACGCCGTCCAGACAAGATTGGTAACAAATGCGACTGGATACCAATAAAGAGCCTGATGAGAAAGTGTGATTAGCAAACTAGCCATCACTTCTCCGGCAAAGATATTTCCAAATACCCGCAAAGCAAGTGATAGGAAATTCGTGACTTCTTCAAGGAGATTCATCGGTGTCATAAAACCTGGGGTAACAAAGCCTTTCAGATACTTTTTAACACCACGGCGACGAATTCCTTCTATATGGGTCATCAGGATAATTCCAAATGACAAAGCCAAGTCAAACTGAAGATTGGCAGTTGGCGATGTCCAAAGGTTTGTCCCATCTGTAGTTTGAAGTTTGGCCATCAAACCAAGATTGTTTGCGATCACCATAAAAAGAAATAAACACAAGTAAAAGAGTGAGTAATCTTTCATGTACCGTGAGCCTACATTAGGTTCAGTAAATCCGACTACGAAATCATAGAGATACTCCAGTACATTTTGCTTTCCTTTGGGTTTCACAGTCATATTCCGACTTGCCCAATAGATAAAGCCAAAAATAACGACTACTGACAGCAAGGTCAAGGCAGTCAAGGTCAAATCAAAGGTAACAGGACCAATATTGATGGTTGGATTGATACTTTCTTCCATCTAAAATCCTCCCTTTTCCATTTTATACTTCTCTTTATTTGATGATAAATGAAAATACGAGAGTTACAAAGAATGTTCCTTCGATAAAGGCAATCCCCATGATCATTAAGCTACGCAATTGTGGAATGATGTCTGGTTGGCGAGCAGCTGATTTGAACAAACCGTTCATCAACATACCTTCTGCAAGGGATACACCCATACAGGCAAGACAAAGACCGAAAAATGTTAAATTCATGATGAATTCTCCTTTTATTTAAAATTTACTTACTTAGTTTAGTCCTAAAATTTTGATTTGTCAACTTTTTACTTACGTTGAAAGCGTTTCAGATAATATATTTCTATTTTTGCTATTTTTACCCTATTCTATAGAAAGTTTTTCCATTTTAGATTTCGTGTTTTTCTTGATTTTACTTTATTTTCTGAAACAAACTGAAAAATCCAAGTTTAAAACTTGGATCGATTCAGTTTATTTAAAATAGTAGGAATAGTGTTGTTTACAACCTGGATTAAATGGAGCACTGCAGTAAGGACATGCCATCTGTTTTTGGTATTCTTGGAAAGTCATTGTCCTCTTACAAACCCCACATAAAATCGGTCTATCCTCAGAAAGCACCAAGGGATAGGGCGAAAACACATGCGTTTCTATAGTATTGTGGCACTGATAGCAAGCATAGTATTTTTTACACTCATAACACTGGAGGGAAACGATATCCTTTTCGCCATGATAATGAACACATCTGCCTTCATCATCAACTAATAAACCTTGTGCTTGATTCATTCACTTTTCCTTCTCTAGGCACGAACTGTGACGCTGGTTCCATCTTCCTTATAGAGATTGATAAGACCTTCCTTGAGCGCGCGGACCATGTCCCCTGCTTGAACAGGTTGTGGAACCTTAATGGTCAAGAGTTCCATTGGATTTGGAGCGCGATCGATTTTATTGCCCTTGGCATCATGAAGATCTTCGATATAAGTCTCAAAATGACGGAAACCTGGTCCATAAAACTCCACTTGGTCGCCTTCGTTGATGACATTCCGTTGACGAATGGTTGCCGTTTGAGTCGAATCATCATACGCTACCACCTCAGCGACAAACTTGTATTCAGGAATTTTACGACGAGCGCCAAATAACTGTTCATTTTCAGACGGCGTACCGTAGTAGAAACCTGTTGCCAATTCACGTTGAGCAACCTTCCACATCTCGTCCACCAAGTCTTGCTTGATGTCTTCAAATTTCTCAGGACTTTCGAGATAAGCATCTACAGCCGCCTTGTAACAGTTGGTCACAGTTGAAACATAGTGAATAGATTTCATACGGCCTTCAATCTTGAGACTGTCTACACCGTTTTCGATCATATCCGGAATATGGTCAATCATGGACATGTCAACGGCTGACATTGAAAATTCTTCTGGAATTTCACCTTTAAGACTCTTACGTTCTTGACCAAAAGGCATGTCGTAGAGGTCATATTTCCAACGGCAAGACTGAGAACAGCCCCCACGGTTGGCATCGCGCATACTCATGTGATTTGAGAGCGTACAGCGACCTGAGTAAGAAATACACATGGCTCCATGGACAAAGGCCTCAATCTCAACATCAGTACGTTTGCGAATCTCTGCCAATTCTTCCATTGAAACTTCACGGGCCAAAACCACTCGAGTTAGACCAAGTTCTTTCCAGAACTCAAGAGTTTCATAGTTGGTCGCACTGGCTTGGGTTGAAAGGTGGATTTCAAGACCAGGTGCTTCAGTTGCTGCAATCATAATCAAGGCTGGATCTGACACGATAACTGCGGCAATTCCGATGTCACGCAACTTACGGAACCATTCTCCAGCACCAGCTTCATTTCCTTCGTGCATAACCATGTTAGCAGCCACATAGACCTTGGCGCCGTACTTAGCAGCAAACTGCACGCCTTCTTCCATCTGTTCAAAGGTGAAGTTTCCAGCACGGCTACGAAGACCATAGGCCTGTCCGCCGATGAAGACTGCGTCCGCACCATATTGAACAGCTACTTTCAGCTTCTCTAAAGTCCCTGCAGGTGATAAAACCTCAGGACGTTTTAATGTTTTTGTCATTTTTTCTCCTATTTGCAATATAAAAGTTTGACGTTTTTCCTTCTCATTTTATAGTAAATAATGGATAAAATCAAGCCTAGACAGATTGTTTTGACAATTCTAATCTTTTCTAAAACAAAAAACTAGCCTTTCTAGACTAGTTATTTTCAAGATAAAATTCAAAGCGTTCGCCCACGTATTGACTCTTTACATACTCGAAAGCCGTCCCATCTTCAAGATAAGAGACCTGAGTCAAGGCTAAAATGGCATGCCCCTTTTCGACTTCTAGATAGTGAGCAATCTTTTCCTTAGCCAATCTTGCATAAATGGTCTGTTGGGATTTGCCAATCCGATAGCCATGTTGTTGCAAGGTTTGAAAGAAGTGACTGGTGATTTCTTCTTTTTTGAAATCCTTGATAAATTTCTCAGGAATGGATGCGACTTCATAGACTAGTGGAACTTGGTCAGCGTAACGCACCCGTTCCATGCGGATAATATTCTCTGTCGGAGCAATCCCTAGCTTAGCGACCTCTTGCTCATTTGGAATGGTTCTTCTGTAAGAAATGAGTTGACTAGAAGGAACTTTCCCCTGAGATTTGACAATCTCCGTAAAACTAGTCGTTCCCCGCATTTTTTCTTGGACACGAGTGCTAGAGACAAAAGTCCCACTTCCTACACGACGCTCCAAAACTCCTTCCTCAACCAAGAGAGAGATAGCCTGACGTAATGTCATCCGGCTAACTTGAAACTGTTCCGCTAAATCTCGCTCACTTGGAAGTCTCTCACCAATTTTCCAATGATGCTCATCTATATCCTTCTTGATCTGATCGTGGATTTTCATATAAGCTGGTAACATGATTCTCACTTCTTTTCTTTATTTTCTCCATTGTACCGTATTTGCTAAGAAAAAGTCAAACTTTGCCTTGTTTAGTTGGTAATTCGCCCCTATTTGTGATAGAATATTGAAAAAGATATTTCTTTTGAGAAAGGAAAAAGATGAGCAACATTTCAACTGACTTGCAAGATGTCGAAAAAATCATCGTGCTGGACTATGGTAGCCAATACAACCAGCTAATTTCACGCCGTATTCGTGAAATCGGTGTTTTTTCAGAGTTAAAAAGTCACAAAATCTCAGCCGCAGAGGTTCGTGCGATTAACCCTGTAGGGATTATCCTCTCTGGTGGACCAAACTCTGTATACGAAGATGGTTCATTTGATATTGACCCAGAAATTTTTGAACTTGGCATTCCAATTTTGGGAATCTGCTATGGTATGCAACTTTTAACTCATAAACTTGGAGGAAAAGTTGTTCCTGCAGGTGATGCTGGTAACCGCGAGTATGGCCAATCACCACTTACCCATACCACTTCTGCCCTCTTTGAAGGGACTCCTGAAGAACAGATTGTTTTGATGAGCCATGGCGATGCTGTTACAGAGATTCCAGCTGATTTCGTTCGTACTGGAACCTCTGCTGACTGTCCTTATGCAGCTATTGAAAACCCTGACAAACACATCTATGGAATCCAATTTCACCCAGAAGTTCGCCATTCTGTATACGGAAATGATATCCTTCGCAACTTTGCCCTTAACATCTGTAAAGCTAAGGGTGACTGGTCAATGGACAACTTCATCGATATGCAGATCAAGAAAATCCGTGAAACTGTAGGTGACAAGCGTGTTCTTCTCGGTCTATCAGGTGGTGTTGACTCTTCTGTTGTTGGAGTTCTTCTTCAAAAAGCGATCGGTGATCAATTGATCTGTATCTTTGTAGACCACGGTCTTCTCCGTAAGGGAGAGGCTGACCAAGTTATGGACATGCTTGGTGGTAAGTTCGGTTTGAATATCGTCAAAGCAGACGCTGCAAAACGCTTCCTTGACAAACTTGCTGGCGTTTCTGACCCTGAACAAAAACGTAAAATCATCGGTAATGAATTTGTTTATGTCTTTGATGACGAAGCTAGCAAGCTAAAAGATGTAAAATTCCTTGCTCAAGGAACACTATACACTGACGTAATTGAGTCTGGAACTGATACTGCTCAAACCATCAAATCACACCACAACGTGGGTGGTCTTCCAGAAGACATGCAGTTTGAACTGATTGAACCATTGAACACTCTTTATAAAGACGAAGTCCGTGCCCTCGGTACAGAGCTTGGTATGCCAGACCACATCGTATGGCGTCAACCATTCCCAGGACCAGGACTCGCTATCCGTGTCATGGGTGAAATCACTGAAGAAAAACTAGAAACTGTTCGTGAGTCTGATGCTATCCTTCGTGAAGAAATCGCTAAAGCTGGTCTGGACCGCGATATCTGGCAATACTTTACTGTCAACACAGGCGTTCGTTCAGTCGGTGTTATGGGTGACGGTCGTACTTATGACTACACCATCGCCATTCGTGCGATCACTTCTATCGATGGTATGACAGCTGACTTTGCAAAGATCCCTTGGGAAGTCCTTCAAAAGATTTCTGTACGTATCGTAAATGAAGTGGATCACGTTAACCGTATCGTCTACGACATTACAAGTAAACCACCTGCAACTGTTGAGTGGGAATAATGGAGAGGCTTGCTTTACCTTCAAAATAGCGATTCTACAGCAGTTTAGCAGGAACAAAATAGTCTAAAAAGGGTGTATCTTCGCTTGATTCCCCCCTAAATCCCCCCGAAAAGTTAGTTAAAAATTTTTTTGACCAACATTTTTGGAGGGATTTTTATAATAAAAAGTACAAAGTATTTTTATAGCACGTAATTTTATTTTTCAAATGTAAAAAATATATATGATTTCTAGAGTAAAATTTTATGATGTAAATGACTTATCTATCGGTTTCTATTTTCCAAGAATTCAAGAAATTTTAGATGCTTATTTATCGAATTCTTATAGCCTAAATTCTTTTTTGGAAGCCCTTGAATTTTATAATATTATCAAATTCATAGAAAATGAGGTTTTTTCAATTGACTGGTCGCTAAGCTATATTGAAGAAATAAAGAAATCTCTTCCTTCGATGATTCAACTACAAAATAATTATTTTGGTTCTGCTCCGAAAGATGAGATTTTAAATAACATAAAACTTCTACAAAGCGAATATAACTATCGTGAAGACTTTTTTGAGATATTTACATTATTTAACTATGGTCAAAAAATTAGTGAAGTAGAGTTTGTGCAATATTTTATAGAATCCAATCTACATTTATGTCATCTCTTAAAAAATACCTATTTTCTAAAAAAGTATCCTACTTTCATTAAGCAATTTTTTCTGAGTTCACCCTCTCATCTTGAAATATTACTCGATAATTTTGTAGATTCAAATTCATGTAAAAATGTTATCCCAAGTAATATCACAAATTTAGAGTGGAATGATTTAATTGAAAAATATATTTGTGACCCCGATGTGAATATAAATTATTTAAAAATTTTAAGAAACCCTATAAAAGGTTTCGATAAGAATAGATACTTTCAACTTACAGATAAACAAAAACTGTTGATTGACAAAAAAATTCAAGAATTTAATTCTAGTTTTAATGATAAGGATTTTGGAATTCAAGTTGATATTAGAGTATATACAAAGAAGGAAGCGTACTATTACGCAATTAAAAAGAGTAGGGAGCTTCATATTGAGGGAATTGAAAAAGGTTTGTATAATCCTATTGCAGTCGCAACAGGTGGAGCTAGGCCAAAACAATATGAATATACATTATCAACTTTTATAGATAGTGCTAAACTTTTTGAAAAACATAATTTTCAAAATATATTAGACTATTTTTGTAAAGACTTTGAACTGAGCACAAGTGTTGGTACTTTTGCATTAGCAAGCTTTCCTCAATTAGAGATGGGGGTACTTGAAAGAACGTTAGGCATTTCGACTAGAAATCACTATAAATTTGGTTTTTACTTCTCAGTCAAGCATCAACTATACGTGATGAAACTGATTGCTTTATCAAAAATACTACAGAAATTCAGTCTAAGAATTGAAGATTTCATTACTTGGTTTTTCGATATTTTCCTGACTAATCAGTACGGTATTGATTGGATACATTTTGATGTGCCTTCAATTTCAGAAACAACGGGAAATAAAACAGCAACACTTTTTAGAATCGAAGAATCATTAAGAAAACAATACAAATTATTGAGTGAAGAAGGGCTTATTGGTGTAAATTTATATAATATTACTTCTACTCCTTCAATTGAATCTTTGCAGAGTTTTACTAAAAGAAAATACTTCTCAATGAATAATTCAGATAATAATATTCAACAGATTGTTAATTTATTATTCTCTGACCAAAGTCCTATTCATTTTATTAATGAGGAATACAAAGGAAGCAACTTTAAGGAATTAATTTCACAACAATGCTTGAGTTATGCAAATTTTCATGAATATCAAATAGATTACATAAAACTACTAATAGATGCTGGAATTTGCCAAAATGATACAGGTGTTATATCTTTTAAAGATATGTCCCAAATAAGTCTTTTAGAAAAAATATTCTTATATGGCTCTGTTAATAGTATATCTTTATCTGAATCTGAAAAACTCAGTGCTGATAGGATGCTTGATAATGGATGGTTAATATTTTCGGATACCTTATTTTCAATTCAAGAAATTAATTATTTGAATTTTGTCCTAAATAACAAATCATATGACAATAGCTGGGGAATCAGAAATAAGTATTTGCATGGAGTACCTATTTATGATTCTATTCAGCAATATGAGTATGAATATCATCTCATTCTGCTCATATTAATTTTCTATATTATCAAAATAAATGAGGAACTCAAACATCGTAGTTATTGCTAACCAAATTCATTCACAAATAATATTCTACTGATTAACTATCGGAGCTTTTTATGACTACAATATTCTTTTCATGGCAATCTGACTTACCGAATAAAACAAATAGAAATTTAATTGAGAATTCTATAAAATTAGCATTGAAAAAAATGAACCAAGATTCTCCGTACTCTCTTATCACTGAAATTGACAGAGATACAAAAGGTGTTCTAGGTAGTCCAGATATTGTTGATTCAATATTAACCAAAATTGATAAGTGTGGCCTATTTATAGCAGATATATCAATTATAAACAGTAGTTTAAATGGTAAAAGAACTCCTAACCCTAACGTATTATTTGAATTAGGATATGCAGTAAAGTGTCTAGGGTGGGATAGAGTTATTTGTGTGTTCAATTCTGATTTTGGCGATGTTTCAGAACTACCTTTCGATTTACGTAATAGACGAATTCTAACTTATGAAACATCCAATATTTCCGAAACAAGGAAAAAGTTAGCTGATATATTTAAACAAATAATTGATAAGAATTACTATACTTTAGAACAAGTCCAAGAAGTTAGTGACTTTTATAGTATAAAAATCTATTCATGCTTTATTAATATCATATCAAGAATTATAAAGGTTTTATATGGAAGTGAAACTGTCTGCTCTTTTGAAGCAATTACTAATGTTTTAAATATGACTCCTACAGAAATAAATAGACTACTTTCGCATGAATTGCTGGGTTTTAACTTATTTACAAGCTATGACGAGCAAATTAAAATATTAACAAACGAGTTAGATAGAATCACCTCTATTAATATGTTTAACACAAACCTGTATGTACCCATTATTAAATTAATTAAGGAATTAAAATCCCATAATCTTTTTATTAATAGAGAACATTTTTTTGAAAATTTTAAAGTAAATACACCCATTATGAATGACTATAGTATCATTCATAATAGTGATAATAACGAAATTCCAAATAGATATGCTCTAGGAAAGAAAATTGATGCCAATAGAGCAAAAATCGTAGATTTCACCGATATTAAACGAACTGACCATGTTAAATTTGCTTTAACTCACTTCTGTTTAGATGTAAATACATATAACGTTTACTATAATCATTATGTTTGTATTCTTAAATATATCAATGAGTTTATTAGTAATAATGATGGGAAATTTTTAATTGACAATACAGAAATATTAATAAAAAATGTAAAAAAACTGTAATTAGATGATTAATATAAAATATTACTTACAAACTTACAAGAATAGAGCCTGATAGATTACATATCAAGCTCTATTTTTTGGTTTATTCTATTTACTTAATGTTACTGTTTCACCACTATCTCCTGCTAAATCAGGCATTGTTACAGAATCTCCAGAAACTGAATATTTCAGCTCAGTACCATTGTTATCACTGATAATCTGTTTGTCTGTATCAATAGCTACTTTCTCGGAATAGAGGTACTTCACATTATTGCCTCTCTCTGAAAAGGAGATTGATATTAAATATGTTTTCATCACCACTTACTTTTAGTTCGTAATGCAATGTCAATTCTTCGTCTTCGAATCCCATTTCAGAACCATCAATACCGCTTTTTTCGTATGAATATGTTCCTGATAGCTGACTATCATTAGTACTTGTACAGTGGTGCTGATAAAGAGATAGCTCAACTACTTACAAATGCAATTACCATACAAACCGCATCAGAAACAAGAGTAAAATTTAATTGAAATCAACATATGAAAAAATCAATCCCCCCGAAAAATCCCCCCATTGAAGTATATAACCCTTCTAAACCCTTGATTTACAAGGGATAGGGATATACCAGTCTCAATTGAGTGGGAGTAGAGTTTCCTATAAAATAAAAAATAATACTGCTGGAGCATGGACTACAGTGGTATTATTTTTTATAATTTCAATATTAGGAAAATTTCTCGACTCTCAACTCCTCTTTTTAAATCCTTGAAACCATGCTATAATATAGTAAGTATAGCTCCAATAACCTAATGATAAAGATTTCTTACATCATCCGTAAGTGTTATTCTACTCTGATTCATATTATAATGAAAGTAACAAAAGATGGAGGTGTTTCACATGGAAACAATTTTACGAGTAGAATCATTAAAAAAGCATTATGGAAAAGAGCCGAATAGCACCAAGGCCTTGAACGGTATATCTTTTCAAGTTGTCAAAGGTGAATTCTTAGGGATTATGGGGAGCAGTGGTTCTGGGAAAACAACCCTTCTTAACTGTCTCGCTACCATTATCAAACCAACTGACGGATCCATTCAAATGCAAGAAAAGGATTTAGGTCAGTTAAAAGGTAGTCAGTTAGCTGATTATCGTGGCAAGGAAATCGGCTACCTCTTTCAAAATTTTGAGCTTTTGGACAATCTGACAGCCAAAGAAAATATTCTACTTCCCTTATCTTTGCACAAGGTCGATGCCAACGAAAGTAAGGTTCGATTAGAATTACTTTCCCAATATCTGGATATTTCTGAACTTCTGGATAAGTTCCCTTCTCAATTATCAGGTGGTCAACGGCAAAGGGTAGCTGCTGCGCGTGCTTTGATTTTAGACCCTAAGATTGTATTTGCAGATGAGCCCACAGGAGCTTTGGATTCAAAAAATGCGACCATTTTGATGCAAAAATTAGCTGAAATGAATCAAGTGGAAGAAACCACCATTCTCATGGTGACACACGATTCAGTCGCAGCCAGCTTTTGCAACCGCATCTTGTTTATCCAGGACGGAAAACTATTCCATGAAATCCGTCGCGATTATCCAAGAGAAAGTCAGGAAGATTTTTACCACAGAATACTAAAGGTCATGGCAGCCCTAGCTGGAGGTGATGGCAATGTTTTCTAAATTAGTCTCAAGAAATAGCAAGAGAGATCGAAAAAATAATGGCTTGTACTTCAGTTCCATGGTTCTTTCTATTATCTCCTTTTACATCATCCTTTCTTTGTCACATCAAGATGTGATGATCTTTCTAAAACAAATAGAAAGTGACGCTGTAAATAAACTCTTTAGCATGATTCCGATTCTTTATGTAGCGACACTCTTTATCCTCTTTTTTCTAGTCTACTTCGCAAGCAGTATGCAGATGGAAAGAAGAAAACATGAATTTGGTGTCTATCTCACACTGGGAATGCGAAGAAGCAGACTGTTCTTGCTACTCCTGCTCGAGGATTTGAGAAACAGTGTCCTTGCTCTTGGAATAGGTCTTCCAATTTCAATCTTGATTTCAGAACTAATCAGCCTAATAACCGCTAAAATTGTGGGACTAGGGATTATTGAACATCAATTTTCTCTATCTACTACAGCTCTACTCTATACAGTCATCGGCTTCCTAGCTGTTAAATTAGTCGTCTTTGTTCTTTTAAGTGCAAAAACAGCCAATAAGGAAATCGGAGATCTTCTTGCCTATTCTCCTTCTGGTATGAAGAAACTACTTCCCAAGGGGGTATACCTTCTTGCCTCCGTCCTCGGAATCTTGCTTCTCGGAACAGCCTATTACTTGGGGATGAGTGGACGAGCTTGGGAAAGTGTCATAACCATGGGCATCACTGTTTTCCTGGGAACTCTAGGAACTATCCTACTCTTCTTTGGTATGCGTTTATTTATAGACATTCTGGTCAATCTTGGTAGCAATCGAAAACTCCACACCTATAATTTTAGACAAATTCAGGAATTGGTTATTCAACGATCAACTATACTGGCCATCTGCTCACTCTTAATCTTCTCTGCCTTATGCCTCTTTGGAGCAGGTGTTGCCATTGCAAGCGGCAATTCCGGTAATCAGGCTCGTGTATTAGATTATACATTTAGAGATAGCAAGCAGGATACAGATGAAAATCTTGATGTAAGTACAGTAAAAAAAGAGCTTGAAACAGCAGGACTAGCATCACAATTTTCAAAGATTCTACAAATCAAAGTCGGGAAACCAAAAGAAAACGAGTCCGTGTCCTTCGAAGAGATCATCAATGAGTTGAAAAAGCAAAAAGGCAGCAAGAACAAGGAAATTTTGCTCCAAAGATTTAAACAGTCTACTACTTCCCACCTCATACCAGTTTCCGATTATAATGAACTTAGAAAGGCTGCCAATCTCCCTCCTCTAGAATTAACTAGCAAGGAAGCCTACTTGTATATGGGGAAAGATTTTCTCCCAGATGAAAGTCTCGTCAACTCTGTCCTAAAGACAAATCCTCAAATCAACGTCATGGGAAATGATGTAAAATTGATTGGACAGGTGGAGTCTTTACCGATTGTAACGGATCGTGAAATCACTCTCTCTGTTGCCCTCATAGTCCCAGATGAAGTCTTTATGAACTATACAGACGGTCGCTACTCGAACCATGTCAGCGCTATCTTGGCTCCTGAGCTGGTCAAAGAAAAGGGCTTGATGAAGGCTATCTCAGATACCAATGAAAAGCTAAATCGAACCTCTCTTGGTTATGAAAGCTATATACAAAATATGGGAAGACAATTATTTTACATTATCTCTGCCAGCTATATCACTATCTATCTGGCTATCATCTTCCTTGTTGTCGCAAATACAATCATCGGCGTTCAATTTTTGATGGGACAAAGACAATCCTACAGACGATACCAAACCTTGATCCATCTCGGAGCCAACTACGAAACTCTATGTAAATCGTCAGAAAAGCAAATCAACTGGTATTTCGGTCTACCAATAGCCATTGCACTTCTCAGTAGTAGCTTCGGAGTGAGCTCCCTCCTCACAGGAATAGTACCCGCTAGCGCAAGAATGGTTATGGGGCAAAAATTTATCACAGCCATACTGATCGTACTGCTCTTAGCTGGCTTTGAAGTCATCTATATCAGAATTGTAAAGAAAAATAGCAACAAGTATTTATTATCATTAATGGAACCCAAAAGAGATGAATAAAGTAGAATAAAATAGGAAAAGGAGGAACCGATATGAAGCATATTCTGGTAATTGAAGATGAAGCCTTGATTCGAGATGAAATTGTCATCTTGTTAGAGAAAGCGGGTTATCAAGTTGATAAGTTGACTGACTTCAAAGATACAACCCAGCAAGTGCTGCAATACGATACGGATCTAATCATACTGGATTTGAATTTGCCGGGAGAAACAGGTTTTCAAATTTGTAAAAATCTCAAGTCCAAACGCTCTGTGCCCATATTGGTTCTCACCTCTCGTGAACAATTAAAAGATGAAATCTACGCCCTGAAATTAGGGGCAGACGAGTACTTAACAAAGCCTTTCAAGAAAGAAAGATTTTTGGCACGTATAGAAAATATCTTGAAACGCTATGAAGGCAGACAAAATCTACTTGAAAAAGATAATTTTCTGCTGGATAGACAGACCTATACCCTTTATATCAATGGACACTCGATTTTACTCCCCCAAAATCAAGGGAAATTGTTGGAAACCTTATTGGTTACTAATGCTCCTGTCGTCACAAAAGAAGAACTAAGTATGAAACTATGGAACACAACTGAGTTCATCGATGAAAATGCTCTTCAAGTAAATATTGCAAGGCTCAAAAAGGTGATGAAACAGGCTGGCATTGCCCTTCAAGTCAAGTCCGTCAGAGGTATTGGTTACAAGCTTGAAGAGGTAAGTCCAGATGAAACATAATCTAAAATATCTAACTAGTTATCTGCCTTGGTTACTTGTTCTCTTAGCATTTGATCTATTTACAGCTGTCCTGCTTTGGCTTTCAGATGTGAGAATGTTTCAAGCCCTCATCCTTCTCTATATTTTAGCCACCGTCCTGCTTTTTTTCATCCTATCATTCTTACTTATAAGAACAGAAAGAAAAAAATCATCTGCCTATAAAGACTTCATAGCCAATCCCAAGGCGGATACTGAGCTTGAATTATTGCATTTATCAAGTGCCTCAGAAAAAGAAAGCATTGAAAAAATAGCAGATACACTTTATCAAAAGCAGGCTGAAATAGGAAAACTCAACTCATTACTAGCCGAGTATGAGGACTATGTTGAAAAATGGGCGCATGAGATTAAACTCCCTCTGTCGCTTCTTTCCCTCCTTTTGGACAATCAAAGCGACCAGTTGCCTGAGGATACAGCTTTTAAGTTGGACTATGTGAAAAAGCAAATCCAAGAAAATGTATCACAGATCCTATTCTACTACAGGGTGAAAAGTGAGAAAAATGATTTTCTATTTGAATACCTTGACCTAGAAGAGTGTATCCAAGATCTTTTGGAAAACTTTGATCCCTTGCTCAAAGAAAAGAAATTTACGATTAAGGTAGAAAACATACAAGGAATCTGCTACACCGATCAACGCAGCTTTGAATTTATCCTCTCTCAAATCCTAGCCAACTCCATTAAATATAGCTCCGACAAGCCCGAACTTAATATTTATATATCAAAAGACAAGGGACGTACAAGTCTGATTATTAGGGATAATGGCTGCGGAGTTAAAGCTTGTGACTTCCCTCATATCTTTGAGAAAGGTTTTACAGGTGATTCAGGAGAGACAAGGAAAAAATCAACAGGCATGGGCCTCTATCTGGTCAAACAATTAGCAGATGCTTTAAAAATCGAAATCACAGTAAAATCCGAATGGATGCAAGGCTTTGAAATCACTCTTTCTATTTAGTCATTTTTCTATTAAGAAAATTGCATAATCATAGGAAGCACATATTTTATACCAAAAAGGAAAGCACTTCTGCTTTCCTTTTTTATTTGCGTTTCTTCTTCGCTTTTTTCATTTTGTTGGCCATGCGTTTCATAGACTGTTTCATAGCAAATTCACCGATTTTACCTTTGAGTCCACCACCAAACATCTGGCTCATATCTGGCATTCCAGCTCCTCCAAGAGCTGACATATCTGACATGCCACCCTGTCCCATCATGCCTTCAAGGGCAGTCATATCCATTCCTCCCATATTTGGCATATTTTTTGGAAGGTTATTTGGATTGATTCCCATTTGCTTCATCATTTTGTTCATATCCCCAGACATGACACCTTGCATGAGCTGTTTGGCCTGGTTAAAGTCTTTGATAAATTTATTGACTTCTACAAATGTATTTCCAGAACCTGCAGCGATACGACGGCGACGACTTGGATTTAACAAATCGGGATTTTCACGCTCTTCGGGTGTCATGGAAGATACAATGGCACGTTTACGCGCAATCTGACGCTCGTCCACCTTCATGTTTTGAAGTGCTGGATTGTTGGCCATACCTGGAATCATCTTGAGCAAGTCTTCCATTGGTCCCATATTTTGCACCTGATCCAATTGATCAATGAAATCATTGAAATCAAAGGTGTTTTCGCGCATCTTCTCAGCCATTTCAAGAGCTTTTTGCTCATCGTATTCTTGAGAGGCTTTCTCGATCAAGGTCAGCATATCCCCCATACCAAGGATACGGCTTGACATACGGTCTGGGTGGAAGGTTTCGATATCTGTAATTTTTTCACCCGTACCAGTGAACTTGATCGGTTTACCAGTGATGTGGCGAACAGACAAAGCCGCACCACCACGAGTATCCCCATCAATCTTGGTAAGAATAACCCCAGTCACTTCCAACTGAGCATTAAACTCACGCGCAACATTGGCCGCTTCCTGACCAATCATGGCATCAATGACGAGGAGGATTTCGTTTGGTTGGGCTAAGGCCTTAACGTCACGAAGCTCATTCATCAAAAGCTCATCAATCTGCAAACGCCCTGCCGTATCGATCAAGACATAGTCGTTGTGATTGGCTTGCGCTTGCTCCAAACCTTGGCGAACAATCTCAACAGCTGGTACTTCTGTTCCAAGAGCAAAGACTGGAACATCAATCTGCTGTCCAAGTGTTTTCAACTGGTCGATGGCGGCTGGGCGGTAAATATCCGCAGCAATCATCAAAGGACGTGCATTTTCTTCCTTCTTGAGTTTATTAGCCAGCTTACCAGCAAAAGTCGTTTTACCAGCCCCTTGCAAACCGACCATCATGATAATGGTTGGAATTTTTGGTGACTTGATAATTTCTGCCGTATCGGAACCTAAAACAGCTGTCAATTCCTCATCAACGATTTTGATAATCTGTTGGGCAGGATTGAGGGTATCAATGACCTCGTGTCCGACTGCACGTTCACGAACCTTCTTGATAAAGTCCTTTACAACAGGCAAAGCAACGTCGGCTTCAAGCAAGGCCAAACGAATCTCTTTGGTTGCTTCCTGGACATCAGCCTCAGATATTTTTCCTTTTTTACGTAGATTTTTAAAGACGTTCTGTAAACGTTCTGTTAAACTTTCAAATGCCATTTTTCTTCCTCTTATTCTCTATTATCAATACTTGTTAAAATTTCTATCTGCTCCTGCAGAAAGTCATCCTTGGGATAACGCTCCAAGATCTGGTCAAAAATCTGACTGCGGACAATGTAGTCCGAATACATGTGCAGTTTCATCTCATAATCTTCTAGAATCTTTTCTGTCCGCTTGATATTGTCATAAACAGCTTGGCGACTAACACCGAACTCTTCAGCAATCTCCGCAAGACTGTAATCATCTGCATAGTAGAGTTCAATATAATTCATCTGCTTATCTGTCAAAAGCGCAGCATAAAATTCAAAAAGCGCATTCATGCGATTGGTTTTTTCGATTTCCATAACCTTTATTATACCAAAAAATCTATCATATCGCTATACTAGAAGACCTGCTAAGATAATTTGAATAAAAAAAGAACCTTGCAAAGCAAGATTCTTTTAGTGTCTGACTTAAATAATTGTTCTTCTGGGAACTAAATCGAATTAAGCTTCGATTTCTGTAACCATACCTGAACCAACAGTACGTCCACCCTCACGAATAGAGAATGTAGTACCTTGTTCTACGGCGATTGGGTGGATCAACTCAACGTCGATAGTCACGTTATCACCAGGCATTACCATTTCAGTACCTGCTGGAAGTTCGATTGAACCTGTAACGTCAGTAGTACGGAAGTAGAATTGTGGGCGGTAGTTGTTGAAGAATGGAGTGTGACGTCCACCTTCTTCTTTAGTAAGGATGTAGACTTCACCTTTGAATTTAGTGTGTGGGTTGATTGAACCTGGTTTAGCGATAACTTGTCCACGTTCGATTTCGTCACGTTGAACACCACGAAGAAGGACACCTACGTTATCTCCAGCAAGACCTTCGTCAAGTTGTTTACGGAACATTTCAACACCAGTAACAACTGCTTTTTGAGTTTCTTCTTTGATACCAACGATTTCGATTTCGTCGTTGACACGAACAGTACCACGGTCGATACGTCCTGAAGCAACTGTACCACGTCCAGTGATTGAGAATACGTCTTCGACTGGAAGAAGCAATGGTTTTTCAGTATCACGTTCTGGTTCTGGGATGTACTCATCAACAGTGTTCATCAATTCCATGATGATGTCTTCGTATTTAGAGTCACCTTCAAGAGCTTTAAGAGCTGAACCTTGGATAACTGGAAGATCGTCACCTGGGAAGTCGTATTCTGACAAGAGGTCACGGATTTCCATTTCAACCAATTCAAGCAATTCTTCGTCGTCTACCAAGTCAATTTTGTTCATGAAGACGATAAGGTGTTTAACACCAACCTGACGTGAAAGAAGGATGTGCTCACGAGTTTGTGGCATTGGTCCGTCAGTTGAAGCTACTACAAGGATAGCTCCGTCCATTTGAGCGGCACCAGTGATCATGTTTTTAACGTAGTCCGCGTGTCCTGGAGCGTCGATGTGAGCGTAGTGACGTTTTTCAGTTTCGTACTCAACGTGCGCAGTGTTGATAGTGATACCGCGTTCGCGTTCTTCTGGAGCAGCATCGATAGACGCATAGTCTTTAGGTTGGTTAACTGCTGAAGGCAAGCGACGTGCCAATACAGTTGTGATAGCTGCAGTCAAAGTAGTTTTACCGTGGTCAACGTGTCCGATAGTACCAATGTTAACGTGTGGTTTACTACGATCGTATTTTTCTTTTGCCATTTGAGTAAAAGCCTCCAATAAAATATATTTTATAGATAGACAGTAGGCAATACAGTCTAACTTTCCTTACTATTTTATCAAATTTCTGCTAAATTGCAAGTGTTTTACACATATTTTGTGAATTAATCTAAATCTTATCAAATCCTGTTCTTCTGCTTCTTTATGGCAATATGAATTCAAACTTATTTTGTTTGGAGATAGTATTTTCAACAAAAAAATCAGGTCTCCCTGATTTTAATTTGATTCTGTTTTTTCCAGTTCCTTAGCTTCTTTATGGTTTTCATATAATTTCGCTAGGAACTTAGTAATTTCTTTAAAAATGGAGTAAGTAGGTACTGCTACTACCATCCCTATGACACCATAGATATTACTTGACAGTAAAAGGAGCACCAAAATCGTAATCGGGTGTACTTTCATAACCCCTCCAACGATGCGTGGATAGAGAACATTTCCATCAATCTGTTGAATAATAAGCATATAAGCAACCGCAATCAACATACGATGAGGATCTGTGAACACATTGGCAATCACCATTGGAATTAAACCAATACTTGGACCAACATAAGGAATTAAATTTGCGATTCCAGAGAAAATAGCAAAAACTAGGGCGTACTTTAATCCGATAACGCTATAGCCAATATAAGCCAAACATCCAATAATAACCGCATCAATCGCAATTCCACTGATATAACGTGCTATGGTTGTATTGAGATTGGTTAAAAGGCTAGAAAGATTCAATTTGTCATGCTTTAAGACGGTACGTTCCAACATTGGTAGCAACTTATGACCATCCAACAAGAAATAAATCAAGAATACAGGGGTCATAATGAGAATCAGAACTGTACTAAACAAGGCTGAAAGGACGCTTCCTAAACTATTGCTGACGCTATTCAGGATATTCTGGAGGATATCCACATAGGAGAGATTCAGTTGTTGAATAGTTTGTTGAATATCTATATTTTGGAAGACAGGATTCTTGGACAAATCGATGATCAAATCTTGTAGTCTACTATAGATATTTTGACTAGAAATAATCAAGCTGGTCAACTGATTAATCAAAATCGGCAAGAGATAAACGACCCCTACAACGATAGCACCAATCAAGGCACAAAGAGTGACCAAGACACCAATTAGACGATTGATCTTACATCTCTTTTCTAAGAAAGTAACGACTGGATTTGTAATGTAGTAAAAAAATCCACCAAGCAAAAATGGAATCATGATGGTATTCACAACTGTCACGAAGGGAGTAATGATGGCTCCCATTTCTCTCCAAAGATAGAAAATCAGTGTTAATAATAAAATTTCAGCTGTCCAAAAAAATAATTTGTTTCTACGGAACATAGGTATCCTCCTTCTCTCTATTTTACCATATTTCTGAAAAAGATAAGTTGGCTTTAGTAAAAAAGCGAGAATATTTTTTTTCTTTATGATAAAATAAAGCTAATATGAAAAAAATAATTTTATCTTTTATGACACTTTTGGTTTTTGGAACAGCTTCTACTGTTTCTGCTCAGGAGTTTGATGTTGCTGCTAAACATGCTATTGCTGTCGAGGCTACAACTGGAAAAATCCTCTATGAAAAAGATGCAAATCAGCCTGTAGAAATTGCTTCTATTACAAAACTGGTTACAGTTTATCTGGTCTATGAAGCTCTGGAACAAGGAACTATCAGCCTATCTACACCTGTTGATATTTCGGACTATCCTTACAAACTTACAACTAATTCTGAGGCGAGTAACGTCCCTATGGAAGCTCGAAATTATACTGTTGAACAACTATTAGAGGCTACAATGGTATCAAGTGCAAACAGCGCTGCAATTGCGCTAGCAGAAAAGATTGCTGGTTCTGAGAAAGACTTTGTAGACAAAATGAGGGCTAAACTTCTTGAATGGGGAATTCAAGATGCAACTATTGTAAACACTACTGGTTTAAATAATGAGACCCTGGGCGATAATATCTATCCTGGTTCTAAAAAAGACGATGAAAACAAGTTGAGTGCCTACGATGTTGCAATCGTCGCTCGTAACCTCATCCGAGATTATCCTCAAGTTTTGGAAATCACCAAAAAGCCAACTTCTACCTTTGCAGGGCTTGAAATCCACTCAACCAACTATATGTTAGAGGGAATGCCTGCCTATCGTGGTGGTATTGATGGACTAAAGACAGGTACTACTGATAAAGCTGGTGCTTCATTCGTTGGAACAACTGTTGAGAAAGGGATGCGTATTATTACGGTTGTTTTGAATGCAGATCAACAAGATACCAACCCTTATGCACGTTTTACTGCTACTTCTGCACTTTTAGATTATATTTCTGCAAACTTTGCCTTAAAAACTGTCGTTCAGAAAGGTGAAGCATACAATGATAGTAAAGTAACAGTTCTGGATGGTAAAGAAGATAATGTGACAGCTGTCGCTAAGTCAGACATTTCCATCGTCCAACGCATCGGAAGCGGTACTACACCAGCTCTCCAATTCACACCGAAATCAACATCAGAAATGGCTCCATTGGAAGAAGGCAAGGTTGTTGGTACTTTAACCTATGATGACCAGGATTTGGTCGGCCAGGGTTATCTCACTTCCGACAAACCATCTTTTGAAATGGTTTCTGAAAAGAAAGTAGAAAAAGCCTTCTTTTTGAAGGTTTGGTGGAATCAATTTATCCGCTTTATCAATGAAAAACTATAAAAAAATCGCGAACAATCGCGATTTTTTCTTTATTTTATTTCATTTCTTTAAAAGCCGCTTCTGCATCAGCATTGCTAATAGCACCAAATTGGATTTTTCCAATTTTACCTTGACTGTCAATCAAGTATTCCGTTGGAATACTACGAATTTGGTAGGCTTGGAAGGTAGTTGCTTGCGTATCATATAGAACTGGAATATCCTTGTAGCCTTGTTCTTGGTACCATTTTGGAAAGTCTTGAACTGTTTTTTCACCTTGTAGACCAGGTGCGATGACACTCAAGATTTCAAAGTCTCGATCTTGTTTGGCAGCTAATTCCATCAACTCAGGCATACTTTTTTTACATGGTCCACACCAAGAAGCCCAGAATTTTAAATAGACCTTTTTCCCTTTATAGTCTGATAATTTCACTTCTTTGCCATCCATAGACTGCAAGGTAAAGTCTGGTGCATCCTTACCGACTGCGATTTGTTGTACAGCAGGTTGTTTTGTACTGCTTGTCTGTTTGGTTTCTTTTTCACCACAGGCAATCAACAAGAATAGAGACATGAGGCTCAATCCAGCAAAAATAACTTTTTTCATCTTTTTCTCCTTTTATCCAAGAATTCCTGATAAGGCATTTAACTGCCCTAGCATTAATAATAATCCCATCAAAATAATCAAAGCTCCCCCGATTTTCTTTAGTAGGATCATATGGGGTTTTAATTTACTAAAATAGGGCATAATCCAGCCCGAAGCCAGAGCCAAAACAATGAAAGGAAGGGCCATTCCCAATGTGTATACTAATGTTAACACGGCTCCTTGCCAAGCACCATTGCCACCTGAAGCTGCTAGAGCCAAGACTGAACTTAAAACCGGTCCGATACAAGGGGTCCAACCAAAACTAAAGGTTATCCCAAGTAAAAAGGCTGACAGATAGTGATTCGACTGTGATTTTTTGAAGGTGACTGTTTTTTGCACTTCCAGTTTATTGAAATGCAAAATTTCCATCTGATGAAGCCCTAAAAGAATAATGACTATTCCCATAGCATAACGAAACCAGTCTGCATAGAGCATGTGTCCTAGGAATCCAGCTCCAAATCCTAAAATAAAGAAAATGAGAGAGATTCCTGCAATAAAGCACAAGGTTCGAATTAAACCAGACCATGCAACGTCTCTTCCAAAAAATCGAAAGCTTTTCGAATTTCCCTGATCATCCAGTAAAATACCAGCATAAACAGGTAGCAAAGGAAAGATGCAGGGTGAAAAGAAGGACAGAATACCTGCTAAAAAAACGGATACTAGAAATATAATCGACTCCAACGAATTACCTACTTTCTCAAAATTCTAATCCTATTTTACTACAAAAGAATAAATTTGTAAGAAGTCTGCTACGCTTATTGATTTTGACTAAATTTGACACAAAAAAAGGAGCTAAGCTCCCTTTATCTTAATACGTTCCTTCTTCACCTTGACTAGTCAAGATAACTGGACCGTCTTTTGTAATCACAAACTGGTGTTCATATTGACAAGATAGGCCGCCATCGATGGTTTTATGAGCCCAGCCAGTTTTCATATCTGTATCAATTTCCCAATCCCCAGTATTGATCATGGGTTCAATGGTTAGTACCATTCCTTCACGGAGACGGAGCCCACGGCCTGCTATACCGTAGTTAGGAACCATTGGCTCTTCATGCATAGTTGGACCAACACCATGACCAACCAAATCACGTACGACACCATAACCGCGACTTTCAGCGTATTCTTGAATGGCCGCACCGATATCACCGATACGATTGCCGACAACTGCTTTCTCAATCCCTTTATACATAGCTTCCTTGGTCACGTCCATCAGGTTTTTCACTTCTTCAGACGGTGTACCAACCGCATAAGCCCAACATGAGTCTGCTAAACCACCAGTATAACTTTGGGTGTATTTTTTCATTTGCTCAACATTGTTGAAGTTGAGTTTAGATACATTAAGATCGGATTTGGCAATTGGACCGCCTAATACCATGTCAACCTTGAGCAAGTCGCCATCTTTCAAGATATAATGACGTGGAAAAGCGTGAGCTACTTCATCGTTGAGAGAGCAACAAGTGGCATAGGGGTAATCCATGACTGCACCATCTACTCCAATCTGTAGAGGAAGGAAATTCTCCTCTTTACAACGACGACGAACGTACTCTTCAACTTCCCACATATCAACGCCTGGCTTAATCAAATCACGTAAGCCGATATGGATACTTGCTAAGAAATCACCAGCCTTGTCCATGGCTTCGATTTCACGTGCTGATTTTAAAGTTATCATTTTTTCTCCTAGATTCTAATTAATTTTAACCGTAACATTTGCTTTTGAAACAATCTGATGACCATGGTAAATATCATAATCAATAATAGCTGAGCGTCTCGTGTGGTGAATAATCCGAGCCTGAATCCGCAGAGTATCATCTATCTGCACAGCTTGCAAGAAATAAATCAACATCTGTTCAATGATAAGATTACGTCCGCTATTGACAACGAGGTCTTGGGTCATATGGTTGAGAATTTCAGCCAAGACTCCATTAGCAAGGACACCATTTTTCTCCAGCATGAAAGGCTCAACAGTAATGACGACTTCATCATGATGATAAGAGAGTTTTTGCCCGATTTGCTCTGAAAAAGTTGGCAAAGCTGAAACTTGGGAACGACTCATCTTTTCCATGACATCTCTTCGTGTTACGACACCGAGTAAGGTTTGGTTACTTCTGACAACGGGAACCATCTCAAAGTCTTCTGCAATCATTCGTTGACTGACATTAGCAATATTGGTCGCTAAACCTGTTACGAAGATACTTCGCGTCATCACCTTGTCAATCGTTGTGCTGGGGGATTTATCTCCTGCGTCACGCATAGTAACAACCCCGACAACCACTTGATGTTGGTTAATGACTGGAAAACGACTACTTCTGTTCTTACGAACCAAGTCTAGATAATCTTTGACCGTATCCGTTTCTCTCAAAAAACCATACTCGTGACTGGGACGATAGAGTTTTTCGACTGTCAGAATATCGGTTTTGATTTGAACATTTGAGAGGGCTTTGTTAATCATGGTCGCTACTGTAAAAGTGTCATGTTTACTTCTTAGAACTGGAATCCCTTTTTTATTAGCCAACTCAAGAACATCGCCCTGGACATGAAAACCACCCGTTACAAGGACTGCATTTTCATTTTCCAGCGCTAAAAGTTGAATGCGAGTGCGGTCTCCTACGATCAAAAGACCACCATCATGGAGATAGGACAGGATATTTTGCTCTGTCATAGCCCCAATGGAGAATTTACTAAACTCTCTCTCAAGCCCTTCCTGACCAGCTAAAACTTCAGAGGAGGTGACTTCAGCAATCTCAGCATAGGTTAGCCTCTCAATAGCCACTTTCTGGGACTTGACTCGTATGGTTCCACTACGTGGCCGAGTTTCAACGATGCCACGATTTTCAGCTTCTTTGATAGCTCGGTAGGCTGTTCCGTCACTAACACCTAGGTGATTGGAAATACTGCGAACACTAACTCTCTTCCCAATTGGCAACTCTTCCAGATAGGACAAAATTTCCTGGTGTTTACTCATTGAATTCTCCTTTTATGTATCGAAATTCAAGATAGTCCCTCATTTTTCGTGTATAGCGATCGCTCCCCTTAAACTGTCGTACGAGGCTAAAGCCCGATTTTAAGGCTACTTTTTGACTAGCTTGATTCTCCAAATGAGTGATGATGGATAATTGTTTTAAACCAAATTCTTCAAATGAAAGCTGACATAGTTTGGTAACTACTTCTGTCATAAAACCTTGTGACCAAGAATCTTTTTTTAAAAAGTAACCAATTTCTGCTTCTTTTTTGATTTCATCGATCTTTTCAAATTTGATAGAACCAATCATTTCCTGATTGTCTTGATTACAAATCGCCCAGACACCTAGAGGAGCCTTCATAAAATAGTTGGCAAGAGCATATTGACTCTCCTCTAAACTTGCTTGGCTGGGAAAAATAAATTGCAGATTTTCTGGATCAGAAGCAATCTCATAAAAGGCTTTACTGTCACTAAAAAAGAAAGGACGCAAATACAAGCGCTCCGTTTCAAAAAAAGAAAACATTGCTAATTTGGTCCAAATATTCATAACCACCTCAACGGCTTAGTCTTCAACGAGTGTAATATCTGCTCCAAGACTACGCAATTTTTCAATAATATCTGAGTAGCCACGAAGGATAAACTCAATATTCGTAATTTCAGTCTGGCCTTGAGCCATCAAACCAGCGATGACAAGTGCTGCACCAGCTCGCAAGTCTGTAGCTTTTACACTTGCCCCGTGTAACTTACGACCACCGTTGTAGATAATGTGATCATTTGTAGTCGTAATATCCGCATCCATTTTTGCTAACTCAAAGACATGATTGACACGTTTCTCATAAATCGTATCAATAATGGTTCCACGACCTTGGGCAGTTAGTAAAAGTGGCGTGATAGGCTGTTGCAAATCGGTTGCGAACCCAGGATAGGGAGCTGTTTTGATATTAATGGCCTTCAAACCAGACTGTTCTTCAACGAAGATGCTGTCTTCTGAGACCGTCATACGAACGCCCATTTCCTCTAGTTTGGCGATAAACCCTTCTAAGTGTTCATAGAGAACGTTGTTAATGCGAATTCCTTTTCCTACCGCTGCAGCAAGTGAAATATAGGTTCCAGCTTCGATACGGTCTGGGATTACTTGGTGACGAGTTCCATGAAGTTTCTCGACACCATCAATAATGATAATATCAGTCCCTGCACCACGAATATGGGCCCCCATGTTGTTCAAAAGGGTAGCAACATCGATAATTTCTGGTTCACGAGCCGCATTTTCAATGACAGTGCGTCCCTTAGCTTTAACCGCAGCAATCATAGTGTTAATCGTTGCTCCAACGCTGACAGTATCCATGTAAATACTTGCGCCATGAAGCCCCTTACCTTGGGCAGATAAATTCATATTATCTCCCTCATAGCTGACCTTAGCACCCATGGCTTCAAAGGCTTTTAAGTGAAGGTCAATCGGACGAGGCCCCAGATCACATCCACCAGGAAGGCCAACTGTAGCTTCACCAAAGCGACCTAAAAGACTTCCGTAGAAATAATAAGAAGCACGCAAGCTATTAATCTTGCCATAAGGCATTGGAATGTTTTGAACACCTCTTGGATCAATCTCCAAGACATCCTCATAACGCTTAACAGTCGCCCCCATAATTTCCATGATTTCGACAAGACTAGCAACGTCTGAAATATCTGGAACACAATCTAAAGTGACAATATCATCTGATAAGATAATAGCTGGAATAAGCGCTACAACACTATTTTTAGCACCACTAATGGTGATCTCACCTTGCAATGGACGTCCACCATTGATGACAATTTTTCTCATGTTTTACTCTTTCAAAATTTACTAAAAAGGTCTTTTCGTTCTATTATATCATAATTTTCAGTTTTTTCCCATTCCTATTTACTAAATACCATCTCATTTTGATAAAAAAAGACCTATCACTCAAACTTTTCAGCCTGAAATGATAGGTTTTTGTGTTAGATTAACGTACTGTACGGATACGCATTGTGTTTGTACGAACAGCTTCGCCAAGTGGCACACCTGCAACGATAACAATATCGTCACCAGATTCTACAAGGCCTGCTTCAACTGCTTTACGTTCAGCGATTTCGAACATATCATCAGTTGATGATGGAGCTTCAGTCAACATTGGGATAACACCCCAGTTCAACATCAATCCACGCTCTGTCAATTCGTCGAATGTCAATGCCAAGATATCAGCATTTGGACGGTATTTAGAAATCAAACGAGCTGTGTGACCAGTCTTAGTAAGGGTAACAACCAATTTGATGTTCATTGAGTTAGTAGCATCTTTAACAGCTGAAGCCATAACTTCTGTCTTAGAGTTACGTTCGAATGTATCTGAGTTCAAACGTCCGTATTCGTTAAGAAGAGTTTGTGCGTTCTTGTCAATTGTAGCCATTGTTGTTACTGACTCAAGTGGGTATTTACCGTTTGCAGACTCACCTGAAAGCATTGTAGCGTCAGTTCCGTCGATAACAGCGTTAAATACGTCTGATACTTCTGAACGAGTTGCACGTGGTTTTTCAGTCATTGTTTCAAGCATGTTTGTTGCTGTGATAACAACTTTACCTGCTGCGTTCACTTTAGTGATGATCATTTTTTGATAAACTGGAACCATTTCGAATGGTACTTCGATACCCATGTCACCACGAGCGATCATGATACCGTCAGCAGCTTCAATGATTTCATCCAAGTTATCGATACCTTGTTGGTTTTCGATTTTCGCAAACAATTGAACGTGACCATTACCAGTTTCTTCACAGATTGCACGAACTTCGTCAACGTCTTTTGCAGTACGTACGAATGAAATCGCGATGAAGTTGATACCTTGTTCCAAACCGAAACGGATATCATCGTTATCACGTTCAGCAAGTGCTGGGAAAGGAATTTTAGTGTTAGGGATGTTTACACCTTTCTGCTTAGCAATGATACCGTCATTTTCAACGACTACTTCAAATTCACGAGTTGCATCGTCTTTTGCGAAAACACGAAGACCCAATTTACCATCGTCAACTAAAACTTGGTGACCAACTTCAACATCATCGTAGATATCAAGGGCACCAGCAACGTTCAAAGCAATCACATCACGAGTTGATTTGATTCCTTGTTTAGTTGCAACACGGATTTTTTCACCAGTTTTGTAAGAGTACTCTTTTGCATCACCTTCAAACAATTCTGTACGGATTTCAGGTCCTTTAGTATCAAGAAGGAAACCAACTTTTTTACCTGCAAGTTTTTCAGCAAGTTTAACAGTTGCCATACGCTCACCTTGTTCTTGGTGGTCACCGTGTGAGAAGTTGAAACGGAAAGTGTTTGCTCCTGCTTCAATCAATTTAGCAATATTTTGAGCTGAAGCTTCAACGTCAAGTTTTTCACCCCAGTATCCGTCTTCACCGAATTTTTTACCACCACGGATTTCAACCGCAGGACCTAAAGTTGCAACGATTTTTACACGTTTGTTCATGATTTTTGTGACTCCTTTATATAATTCGACCTTTTATGGTCATGTTACCAAATTAATGAAAGTTGATTAGGACAAGCTCTTGTTCAAATCAGAAAGTTCAAGATCAGCTTTATGGGGGTTGTTAACAACGATCTTGCCATCAGCTGTTAAGCTAAACAAAGCTCCTTCTTCTGCTGTTCCAAGAATTGGATTCTCAACCATTTTCTCGTTACGGATACCAACAGCGACACCACCGATTCCTTGTTTAAGAAGTTTAACAGCGTGTGCACCCATGCGTGATGCCAATACACGGTCACGAGCGGTTGGTGAACCACCACGTTGGATGTGTCCAAGTTCAGTTACACGAAGGTCACTAGTGTCTCCAGCTTCCTTGAGTTTCTTACCAAACTCATTCGCAGACATAACTCCCTCAGCCAAAACGATGATGTTGTGTTTCTTACCACATTCATAACCAGCTTTGATGCTTGCAACGATATCTTCCATCTTGAAGTCTTCTTCAGGGATGATGATTTCGTCAGCACCAGTTGCGATACCTGCCCAAAGAGCGATATCACCAGCGTTACGTCCCATTACTTCAACAACGAAAGTACGACGGTGACTTGATGATGTATCACGAATCTTATCAATCGCATCCATAGCTGTCGTAACTGCAGTATCAAATCCAATTGTGAAATCAGTCCCTACGATATCGTTATCAATAGTTCCTGGAAGTCCGATAGCTGGGAATCCATGCTCAGTCAAGCGCATAGCTCCGTGATAAGAACCGTCTCCACCGATAACTACGACTCCTTCGATACCGTGTTTTTTCAATTGCTCAATCCCTTTAAGTTGACCTTCAAGTTGTGCAAACTCAGGGTAACGAGCAGAGTGAAGGAAAGTACCACCACGAGAAATGATGTCTCCTACTGAAGCAGCATCAAGTGGATAAATTTCACCGGCAACCATACCAGCGTATCCATCATAGATACCAAAAACTTCCATTCCTTCTGAGATTGCTTGGCGAACTACTGCACGGATAGCAGCATTCATACCAGGGGCGTCTCCACCACTGGTCAAAACAGCAATACGTTTCATTTGGTTATGCTCCTTTTTCTTTTAACATTCTTACTGATTATACCACATTTAAATCGAAAATTCTTCTATTTTCCGTATTTTTAGCGATAAATCGTTTTCATAGC
This sequence comes from Streptococcus oralis subsp. oralis, assembly GCF_002096445.1. Taxonomy (GTDB): domain Bacteria; phylum Bacillota; class Bacilli; order Lactobacillales; family Streptococcaceae; genus Streptococcus; species Streptococcus oralis_N. The sequence continues at coordinate 613,383 of NZ_NCUK01000013.1, read as the reverse complement.
AATTCCCTCTAACTTTTCCTCTAGAGCAGAATCTTTTCTTACAAAATGTTGTGTAGAAACAACCGTTTTTCCTTCCTCTTCATACCTGATAATGACAGGGATTGGGCCTTTGTATTGTGCTAGGATATTTGAAATCTCTTTATCGTATTTATGATTTTTAACTTGAATCCAGAATCGTTCCGCCACTGCTTCTTTCAAATCTTGTGCAATCATTTGCAGACGACCATCTCGAGATTGAACTTTGCCATTGATGTAGTAAAATTTCCCTTCGGATAAATTGGAAGCAAATTTTCTATATTGGTCTGAAAATACAGTTACATCCATCCGAGACTTACTATCATGAACCTGTAGAAAAGCCATACTCTCGCCTTTCTTGGTTCGAATCACTTTAATCTTTTGCACTTCAACTAGGAGAGTGGCTTGAGCTCCCTCGGTTAGATTAGTGATTGGAGTGGTCGGATATAGGGCTTGTTTGGCAAGAGTTTGGAGAGGATGGGGACTGATACCTACCCCAATCAGTTCCTGCTCTTTGTAAAATTTCTCTGCCTCAGTAAAATCATCAGCTTCAGTCCAACTATAATTTGTATCCGCAAAGAGTCCACCCAACTCCTCAACAAAGACAAATAAGTTTGGTAGGTTCACTAAGATTTTCTGGCGATTCTTGTCAAATTCATCAAAAAGCCCCAGTTCAACCAAAGGCGTTAGAAGCGACAGTTTCTTGTAATTCTTGGGAAGACGTGTGACGAAATCTTCAATGCTTGAGAAAGGACGATTTTCAATAATCCAGTAAGACAAATCTCTCGGCATCCCTTTAATAGCTTTCAAACCAAGATAGATTTTCTCTTGGGTAATCTTATCATGATAGGGAATGCTGTTTATTGCTAAAGGAGCTACTTCAAAGCCCATCTGCAATGCATCTACAATGTAATCGCTACTGGAATAATTCAACATAACTTGGAAGAAAATAGCAGGATAGTGTGTCTTGAAATAAGCTAGTTGGAAAGCCAGTGCTGAGTAGGCATAAGCGTGGGATCGGTTAAATCCATAGCCTGCAAACTTTTCCATCACTGCAAAAACTTGCTTGGCCTTTTCTTCTGTATGCCCCAATTTCATAGCTCCTGTGATAAAATCTTCCTTCATCAAGTGCATCTCTTTGGCATTTTTCTTACCCATGGCACGTCTGAGAATGTCGGCTTTACCAAGACTGAATCCTCCAAAGCGCTGAGCTACCTGCATGACCTGCTCTTGGTAGAGCATGATACCGTAGGTTGATGACAGAATGTCTTCTAAGGCAGGGTCTAACACCGTCACCTTTTCTTTGCCATGCTTTCGAGCGACAAAGTTATCGATATAATCACTTGCACCTGGTCTGTTAAGGGATGTCGTTGCTACCACTTCTTCGAAGACTTGCGGCTGAACTCGTTTCAAGAGTCGAATGGCACCAGGTTGTTCAAATTGGAAAATTCCCTTGGTATTTCCAGCAGCAAAGAGGGCCAGAGTTTCTTTGTCTTCCAGATCAATATCCTCTATTCTCAGATGAATACCTTCTGACTCAGCCAATAATTCCTGCATTTTTTGTACGAAAGTCAGGTTACGTAAACCGAGGAAATCCATTTTTAGAAGTCCATTGGCTTCAACACCATGAGCATCATACTGAGTGATGAGCATATCCTCACCGTATTTGAGCGGGATATAGTCCGTCAGATCTTGGTCACTCATAACGACTCCAGCTGCATGGATAGAGGTCTGACGAGGATACCCTTCAATCTTTCGAGCAATCTCAAAAGCTTTTTGATATTCCATTTTGCTATTGATGACCTGCCTAAACTGTAAATTCTTTTCATAGGCTGTCGTTAGCGTATCTCGAAAACTGATTTTTCTCGTAATATTGGTTAATTCGTACTCAGGGACACCGTAACGTTTGAAAACATCACGAATTGCCTGTTTTGCTCCAAAAGTCGAATAGGTAACAATCTGTGCCACGTGTTGGCTGCCATAACGATCACGAACATAGCGAATGAACTCTGGTCTATAGAGGTCAGGGATGTCGATATCGATATCAGGCATGGTGTAGCGCTCACGATTTAAAAAGCGTTCGAAAATCAAGTTCTTTTCAACCGGATCAATCCCTGTAATATCCAGTGAGTAAGCCACCAGACTACCAACCGCAGAACCACGCCCCATTCCCATATAATATCCTTGGGAACGTCCAAAACGGAGCAAATCCCAAACTACAAGGAAATAGTCATCAAAGCCCATATCATGAATCACAGCTAATTCCTCATTCAGTCGCTCATGATAGATAGCTGAGGTTAGCCCCTTGTCACTCAAGCCTTGCTCAGCTCTCTCTCTAAGTTCTTCGACCGCTGGTCTTTCAGGATTAAAGCGAGGGAGTTTTAAACTTGGGTCGATTTGATAGCTTACATTCTCTATCAGACCTTGGAGATTGGCAAGCGCCTGAGGGAAGCGATTTTTAAACCGTGCTTCCAAGTCTGAGGCAGGTAAAAAAATCCCCTGTTGTGAATGCACATCCACTTCTCTCAGACTGACATTGTCCTTGACTGCTGACAAGATTTGTAAAACTTGAATATCTTCTTTTTCAAAAGAGTTGACCTGATAGAGTGGAAGAATGGGGCTAGTAAAGACTTCTTGAGGAGTATCTGGACTGACACCGATAAAATAATCATGCCCCAAATCCAACTGTTCGACCCCATTAAAATAGGGAACAATAATGGCCACATCTTCGAGGTGGGAGGTGAAGTCAGACCAATTTTTCCGTCCAGTCATTTTTAAAGTGGATAACTTCATCAACTCTTGATAACCTTTAGTGGATAGGGCTAGAAAACGAAGAGAGAGGTTCTCCTCATCTTTGACCAAAGTCATTTCTAGACCGATTAAAGGTTGAATTCCATACTTACGAGTCACTTCTAGAAAATGATAGGCTCCATAGAGATTATCCACATCCATGATAGCAAGGTGAGAATAGCCGTATTCTTTAGCCATTTGTACATATTTTTCAATCGAAACCACACTTTCCATAAAACTATAAACAGTCTTGGTGTCGAGCTGTGCAATCATTTCTTCTCCTCCTTGCTTTCGTTTTACTACTATTATACCATTTTAAGTTGGATATTGAAGCAACTCTGCACTTTCTTTTTAATATCATCAGTTACAAACTTCTTCTCTTCTTACTGTTAAATTCTTCATTTTTCAAAGGAAGAAAATAAAAAATTAATATTATATAATATTTTTAAATGTAAATTTAGATATATTTATACCAAACGAAGAATAATAAAGATAGAAGTTATATGCAGTTTTACATATAAAAATCTCTAGAAAAAGGCTTATTTCTATGGTATTTATTCAGCATTTTATAATAACTTACCAAATAGATATGCTGGTTTAAGAAATTTATTTCATTTAAGTTTATTTATTCCATTTTCCCCTCTTTTTTGATATAATAAATCCAGTCTGTTTTCAAAGGAGAGAAACATGCGTTTTAATCAATTCAGCTATCAACCAACCACTAGTTCTCAACGATTTGAGGAATTAGAAGGTCTTGGTCTAAAGCTGTCACCCCAACTGTCCTTAAAAAGACAGTTTGAAGACTTCATTCGTTGGAGTTTCTTCACTTATACTAATACCGATTACGCTCTATCTACCCTAGCTGCAGATAGAGAAAGGGATCTACTGACCTTCTTTCAGTCTGATAAAGAGCTGACAGCTGATATTTTCTATACCGTAGTTTTTCAACTTTTAGGCTTTAATTATCTTATTGATTTTGAGGATGCTGAACAATTCCGTAAAGAAACTGAATTTCCTGTTATTTATGGAGATTTGATTGAAAATCTCTACCATCTGCTCAACACTCGAACCAAAAAAGGAAATACACTCATCGACCAGCTTGTTGGTGATGGACTTATTGCAGAAGACAATCACTACCACTACTTTAACGGTAAGAGCTTGGCAACCTTTTCTAGTCACGATGTCATTCGTGAAGTTGTTTATGTAGAGAGTCGTGTGGATACTGATAAAGATGATCTGCCTGATTTAGTTAAGGTCAGCATTATTCGTCCGCGTTATGATGGACAGATTCCTTCAGTCATGACTGCCAGCCCTTATCACCAAGGGACCAACGACAAAGCCAGTGACAAGGCTCTCTACAAAATGGAGGGAGAGCTTGAGGTCAAAACGCCCCACACCATTGAACTTGAGGAGCCCAAGCTGAATTTAGTTGAACCTCATGGTCAAGCAGAAGTCGTCTCAGAAGCTGAAGAAAAGCTATCTCATATCAATAGCTCATACACACTCAATGACTACTTCCTCCCACGTGGATTTGCCAATCTCTATGTATCAGGTGTTGGAACCAAAGATTCTCAAGGTCTCATGACCAATGGTGACTACCAGCAGATTGAAGCTTATAAAAATGTCATTGATTGGCTCAATGGTCGTTGTCGTGCTTTCACGGATCACACGCGCAAACGCCAAGTCAAGGCTGACTGGTCAAACGGCAAAGTCGCAACAACAGGAATTTCTTATCTAGGTACCATGTCCAATGGTCTCGCCACCACTGGTGTTGATGGCTTGGAAGTGATCATCGCAGAAGCAGGTATTTCCTCTTGGTACAACTACTATCGGGAAAATGGTCTAGTGACCAGCCCAGGGGGCTATCCAGGTGAAGATTTTGACTCACTTGCTGAATTGACCTACTCTCGCAACCTCCAAGCTGGTGACTATATTCGTGGCAATGAAGCTCATCAAGCAGACTTAGAAAAGGTTAAAGAGAAACTCGATCGCAAGACTGGTGACTACAATCAGTTTTGGCATGACCGCAACTATCTGCTCAATGCTCACAAGGTTCAAGCCGAGGTCATCTTTACGCATGGTTCCCAGGATTGGAACGTCAAACCTCTTCATGTTTACCAGATGTTTCATGCCCTTCCTAGCCATATCAATAAGCACCTCTTTTTCCATCATGGTGCCCATGTTTATATGAACAACTGGCAGTCAATCGACTTCCGCGAGTCCATGAATGCCTTGTTAAGTATGAAATTGCTAGGACTTGACTCAGGCTATCAACTTCCGACTGTCATTTGGCAGGACAATATCGCACCGCAAAGATGGCAAGATCTTGATAACTTTGGCAAGCAGGATGAACTGCATACCTTCTCACTTGGAACTGAAGAAAAAGTGATTCAAAACCAGTATGATCAAAAAGATTTTGATCGCTATGGTAAGACTTACCAGATCTTCAACACCGAACTTTACCAAGGAAAAGCCAATCAGATCACCATTGACCTTCCAGTAAGTCAAGACATTCACTTAAATGGGCGAGTGGAGCTGAAACTTCGTGTCAAATCGAGTACGAACAAGGGCTTATTATCAGCCCAACTGTTAGAACTTGGACAAAAGAAATACCTGCAGCCTTATCCAGCTGTTTTAAGTGCTAGAACCATTGATAATGGTCGTTACCACATGTTAGAAAATCTCTGTGAACTACCATTCAACCCAAGTGCCCAACGTGTCATCACCAAAGGCTACCTTAATCTTCAAAATCGAACCAATCTCTTGACGATTGAAGAAGTCCAACCAAATGAATGGATGGACTTCAAGCTAGAACTTCAACCAACTATCTACAAACTTAAAGAAGGAGATACTCTCCGTTTGGTTCTCTACACCACAGACTTTGAGATTACAATTCGAGATAATACAGACTATCAATTGACTGTTGATTTAGCTCAGTCTAGTCTTATCCTACCTTGTCAAAAGGTATAATCTACCAGACTTTCAATATGGAAGTATTCAAAGGAAAAGTCAATGAATTTGACCATTGAACTACCTATAACCAAAGTTTTCCACTTGAACAGTCGAATCAAAAATAAACTTCGTATCAAATCCAGTTCATCTGAAAGCATTTTAGAAGCCCCTAGACGGAACTTGGACAAAAGATACTCCCTCTAACCAACATGTGTAACCATTTATCATACACGCTACCAGACCACATGTTGGAAATCTCTGTGAATTACATTTAGAGTAAATTCACAACAAGCCGTGACAAAAAGCTACCCAAATTGAATGATTCATTGTCATTAAAGAACATCAATGTAGATGAACGGATCGCTACCCAGTTTATCTGCACGCAACTAGTGACAAGTTATAAGAAGGAGAATCTCTCCATCTAGTTCTTTATCCTACTGACTTTGAAATCATCATACGTGACAATATCGCCTACCACCCGACTGACATTTTCGTTCAGTCCACGCTACTGTACCTTGTAAAAGGAGTACTTACTTTATGAACAAATCAGAACACAGACACCAACTTATCCGCGCCCTCGTTTCAAAAAACAAAATCCATACGCAAGCTGAATTACAAGCCTTATTAGCGGAAAATGATATCCAAGTTACTCAGGCTACCTTATCACGCGATATCAAAACCATGAACCTTTCAAAAGTGCGCGAAGAGGATAATTCTTATTATGTGCTAAATACAGGATCTATCTCCAAGTGGGAAAAACGTCTTGAAAACTATATGGAAGATGCTCTTGTTATGTTGCGTCCTGTGCAACACCAAGTTATTTTGAAAACTTTACCCGGTTTAGCCCAATCATTTGGATCTGTAATTGATTCCTTGGCTTTTCCAGATGTCGTTGCAACCCTTTGTGGAGACGATGTCTGCATGATTATCTGTGAAGATGCTACAAAAGCGCAGGCTTGTTTTGAGAGTCTTAAAAAATATGCGCCACCATTTTTCTTTAGTGAATAAAACAAATCCCGTGATTAAAAATCACGGGATTATTTTATTTATTTGAAATTGTTTCTTCTTTCTTCATACGTGCCAATCTAAGAGCACGTTTGGGATTGAGACGATTAAACAATTCTTCTAGTTTCTTTTCATTCCATACGTCTGCTGCAGAAACAAAATTCCCATCTGCATCTCGGAATGATATCGGTTTATCTCCCATATCAATCTCCTAGTCTACAAATTCAAACTCAAATTTACCGATTCGTACCAAGTCTCCATCCTTAGCTCCACGCGCACGAAGGGCTTCGTCAACCCCCATACCACGTAACTGACGAGCAAACTTCATGACTGACTCATCACGGTCAAAGTTGGTCATGTTAAAGAGTTTCATGAGTTTCTCACCAGAAAGTACCCATGTCGCATCATCGTCGCGGCTAATTTCAAAGGCTTTTTCTTCCTCGTCAAAGCCGTAGTAAGCTTCTTCTTCCATATCAGACTCATCATAGAGCAAGAATTCAGGAGTCTTATCCAACAATTCAGCTGTCGCATCCAAAAGGGGCGCCAACCCTTGCTTGGTTAAACCAGAAATCGGGAAGATGGCTGGTAATTCTTCAAATTCGTCGTAGTTTGCTGCCAACTTTTCCTTGAAAGTTTTCAGATTTTCCTGACTTTCGGGCATGTCCATCTTGTTGGCTACGATGATCTGCGGACGCTCCATCAGACGAAGGTTGTATGATTCCAATTCTTTATTGATAGCAAGGTAATCTTCGTAAGGATCACGCCCTTCGCTGGCCGACATATCGATGATATGAAGGATAACCCGAGTGCGTTCAATATGTCGAAGGAACTGAGTTCCAAGACCAACACCTTGACTGGCCCCTTCAATCAAACCTGGAAGGTCTGCTACTGCAAAAGATTCACCTGACTGCGTACGAACCATTCCCAAATTAGGGACAATGGTCGTAAAGTGGTAAGCACCGATTTTGGGTTTGGCTGAAGTGATAACACTAAGCAATGTTGACTTTCCGACAGATGGAAAACCGACTAGACCAACATCTGCTAAGATTTTCAATTCCAGTTGCAACTCACGTTCTTGACCTGGCTCTCCATTCTCAGAGATTTCAGGCGCAGGATTTTTTGGTGTTGCAAAACGGATATTCCCACGACCACCTCGACCGCCATGTGCCACGATAAATTCCTGACCATGTTCAATCAAGTCTGTAATGACTTTACCTGTTTCCGCATCACGTACAGTAGTCCCCTGTGGTACGCGAACACGAAGATCTTCTGCACCACGTCCGTGCATTCCTTTGGTCATTCCTTTTTCACCGGAATCAGCCTTGAAATGACGGTTATAGCGGAAATCCATCAAGGTACGCAAACCTTCGTCTACCACGAAAACAACGTTACCGCCACGTCCACCATCACCACCCCAAGGACCGCCATTAGGGACATATTTTTCACGGCGAAAGGCAACCATGCCATCGCCACCATTACCAGCCTTGACCTTAATCTTGGCTGTATCTAAAAACATACTCATATTTTCTTCTCACTTTAAAAAGGCTGGGGAGAACCCAGTCATTAGTTATTGTTTCTATCCTCGTAGCTTGCTTAGAATCTGCTGAAAGCTCCAAGCGCAGTTGCAAAGATACCAGCAAGGGTTACAAACAACATGATGAGCACGACAACAAGCGTCACCTTTTCAAACAAAGTTTTTTTACGTTTTCCGTTATCTCCAAAAGCCATAACTTCTCCTTTTTCTATATAATTCTAATTTAATATTCTGTTGAAACTGGTGCAATCAACCATAAAATGATATAAGCAAGGACTCCTGTCCCATAACAAAATGCAAGAACAGCCCAAATGACACGAACAATTGTTGGATCAATATCAAAATAATGAGCAACTCCTGCGCAAACGCCTCCAATTTTCTGATCTTTGCCACTTCTCATAAATTTCTTCGCCATCTTTTATTCCTCCTTTTTTACTTTATGTCAATCTTTCCAGTAGTCTCGCATACTGGACAACTGTTTTTTAGACGCCTTCAGAATGCGTTTAGATTCTTTTACCGGGGCGCTAACTGCTTGTTGAGGCAGATATAAAATGGTTTTTAGAAAACGTTGACTCATAGGTTCTCCATCGAGCAATTCTTGTTCAAAATTATTTGAAATAATGGCGTCAAGGTAAAACTCGTGAACTCGTTTCCCAAAATTCTCAGCTGAAATCTCATACAACTTGTCAGCCAACTTATGCTCATCCATATCTGGAGTGGCAATCAAGGCCTCCAAAATAGCACCTGCAAGGTCCTGTTCTCCATAGTAGAGTGTTCCAAACATCTTGTCACTGATCAGATTATCTAGATAAGGATTGCCATGAGCGATGACAGGCGTTCCACTGGCTAGACTTTCTAGATAGGTTAAGCCCTGAGTTTCACTCGTAGAGGCTGAAATAAAGAAATCAGCTGCTTTATAGTACAAGGCTGTCTCACTTGGAGCAATCATACCTGTAAAAATCACATGTTTTTGTATGTTTAATTTCCCTGCTTGTTCTTTCAGACTGTCCAGATAAGGTCCGTCTCCAGCAACAACCAACTTCACCTTGTCTTCTTCTTTCAATACCTCAACAAAGGCTGCTAAGACTGCTTGGATATTCTTCTCAAAGGAGATACGCGAAAGGCTCAGCAGCATTTTCTCGCCTTCCTGAATACCTAACTTCGAACGAAGCTCTTGTAAGTTTTCCTCTTTGATCTTAGGTCGTTCAAACTTAGCCAGCTCAATTCCAGTTGGGATGACACGCTTTTCAACCTTGACTTTGTATTTCGATAAAAGGTCACGAACAATCTCACTAGGGCAAATCACGCCATCTACATCACGAAGGAAGCCACGCACCAAATATTTTACCATACTCGGACGAATTAGCATGCCCTTAGCAATGTAATGCACATAGTCTTCGTACTGGGTATGGTAGGTATGAATAACTGGAATTTTTAATTCTCTCGCAATCCAAATCCCTAACAAACCAAGTGAAAATTCTGTCTGGGTATGAATGATGTCGAGTTGATACTGCTTGGCAATTTCAAGCGCCTTTGTAAAACCTCGGTAGGCAAAACGTCGATCCTTAAACGCAAAGAAAGGAACACTCGGAATGCGAATGATTTGCCAATCTTCGTATCGGTTTACGTCTTTATCAGTCGTTGTAAAGATAAAAACTGCATGCCCCTGCTTTTCAAGCTCAGTTTTCAAAGTCCGAATACTAGTCGCGACCCCGGAAACCTGAGGGAAATAGGTATCTGTAAATAAACCAATTCGCATAAATTACCTCACTTTTTGCCCAAAGCAGCCTGTTCTCGATAAAATTTTAACCAGATTTCCAACAAATGCTCCTCAGAGTACTCTTTGGAGATCTCGCGAGCTTTTTCTTTCAAGTCCTTTAAGGCTTCAGGGTCATTCTTGTATTCTAGAATTGCTTCTCTCATCTCGGAAACATCACTTGTAGCACGATAATTCCCATCAAGAATAACCTTATACAGATCCAAATCTCTTAACATAATAGGAGCCTCGCAACTAGCGGCCTCTAAGATAGTCATAGGGAATAATTCATTGTAACTTGGTAGCAAGAATAGATCCGCCATAGCGTAAAGTTCCCGCATCCGTTCCGGTGACACAATTCCAGGGAAAATAAGATTTTTTGGTGGATTGTCCATTATCTTCTTGTAGCGTTCATAACCATCTGTCATCCCACCAAATGAAAAACCACCTGCCCAGATAAAGGTAATTTCTGGCAATTCCTCAGCAAGACGGATAAAATCATCAATTCCTTTACGTTTCTGAACCTGACCCGCACCGATTACGACAAACTGATCTTCCGCAAGATCCATTTCCTTCCGGAGTTGTGCAACCTGTTCAGCTGGTAATGGATGCCATTTTTCTTTGTTTACAAAATTTGGAATATAAGTTACTTTTTCACGCGGAATACCAGCAGCCACCAAATCCTCGATAAACATGGGATTGACCACCACCAAGTGTTCCATTCGGTTGTAAAAGGAAAAAACATAGCGTTTGACAATTCCTTTTAGGAAAAATGGAATCTTCAAACTCCCCTCAAGCGTATCAGGCAAAAAATGCACATAGCCAATTTTTCTCCCAGAGCGTTTCTTTTGGAAAGTAGATAAATAATAAGGGAAATCAATGGTATGAAAGTGAGTTACATCTGCCTCAACAGGAAGGTTCTCCGTAACAATTAACTGATCTTGGGCATCGCGATGTAGGAGACGTACCAACTCACGGTAGGCTCCTGATACTCCTTGACCAGCCACTTTTTCACTTGAACTTAGCATATTAATACGCAATTTTTCGTTTTCCATACCTTTCATTATACCATTTTATTTCCAGAAAATCAGCAAAAGAAAGAAGAGACCAAAGGAAAAAGGATAAAATTACCTTATTTTCCAATCGTCTCTCACATTTTTCTTAGTCTTTATTTAATTCCTAGGGCGATACGTGCGTATCGGCTCATTTTTTCAACTGTCCAAGCTGGATACCAGACTAATTTAACTTCGGTATTAGTTACCTCAGGCACATCTGTCATCGCATCGTGTATCTGGTCTGTCAAAAGATCAGCCAATGGGCAGCCCATAGTTGTCAAGGTCATATCAATTTCAGTGTGACCCGTTTCACCATCAAATCGAATTTCATAAATCAAACCTAGGTTGACAATATCAATCCCCAACTCAGGGTCGATGACTTCTTCCAAAGCATTTAATATGCGTGTTTTGATCGTTCCAATTTGCTCTTCTGTATAAGCCATGTTCATCCTCACTCTTAGTCTTCAATAAAATCACGAAGGGGTTTGCTGCGACTTGGTTGACGTAGTTTTCTCAAAGCCTTGGCCTCGATCTGACGGATACGCTCACGAGTCACGTTAAAGACTTTACCAACATCTTCAAGGGTACGCATTTTCCCATCGTCTAGCCCGAAACGAAGGCGCAGAACGTTTTCTTCACGGTCTGTGAGAGTATCCAAAACCTCATCCAACTGCTCACGCAAAACGATACGAGTTGTGTAGTCTACTGGATTTTCAATAACTTCGTCTTCGATAAAGTCCCCAAGATGGCTATCGTCCTCTTCACCAATCGGTGTTTCAAGTGATACTGGTTCTTGAGCGATTTTCAAGATTTCACGCACCTTGTCAGGTGTCATATCCATACGCTCAGCGATTTGTTCAGGAGTTGGATCTTGACCCAATTCTTGAAGGAGATTCCGCTGTTCACGGACAAGCTTGTTAATGGTTTCTACCATGTGGACAGGGATACGAATGGTGCGGGCTTGGTCAGCGATAGCACGAGTGATTGCCTGACGAATCCACCAAGTTGCGTAAGTAGAAAACTTAAAACCTTTTGAATAGTCAAACTTGTCCACGGCCTTCATCAAGCCCATGTTTCCTTCTTGAATCAAATCAAGAAACTGCATACCACGACCTACGTATCGCTTAGCAATCGAAACCACCAAACGAAGGTTGGCTTCTGCAAGACGCTGTTTGGCTTCGATATCACCAGCTTCAACAGCTAGGGCCAATTCTTTTTCTTCTTCGTTGGTCAAGAGAGGAACGACCCCAATTTCCTTCAAATACATACGAACAGGATCATTCACCTTAGCAGAGGTTGAGCCAATCAAATCCTCATCACTGAGTTCTGGCTCTTCTTCTGTACTAAGGACACGTGCACTTGGATTCCCTTCGTTATCCGTGATAGAAATTCCAGCATCCTGAATCCGTTGCAAAAGGTCTTCAATCCCGTCTGCATCTAAAGTAAAAGGAATAACTAGACTTGAGTTGATTTCATCGTCTGTTGCTGTTCCTGTTTTTTTGTGGTTACGGATAAAGTCTGCTACTTGCACATCAAATGTAGTTACTTCTTTTTGTTTTGTTGCCATTATTACTCCATTCTTCTCTTTTGGGAAATCAATCGTTGCAATTCTTCCAAGGCTGTGTCTGTATCTCCTACATGACTAGCCTCCTGCACTTTCTTTTTAATCCTTAAATTGTCCTTGCTGAGGAGGGCACGGTTACGAGTTTCTTCGACTTCAGAAAGTTCTTGAGGCGACATCTCAGCTGGCAAATCTAGACCAAGAACATGGTACCAGGCATTTTCAACCTCAGGAGTCTGATGAGACAGTTCCTCTGATCCGATTTCTCCCTCTACACTTAATAATTCGTAAAGAATTTGAAATTCTGGGGTATCAAAGAAAAAATCTTCTCTTAATCGGTAGTCATTTAAAACAACTGGATTCTCAGCCATCCTATAAAGGAGATGAGCCTCTGCTCTCATAACTGCTGTCAGTTGCCGCGTCACAGGCAAACTAATCACTACTGGCGTAGGATGCTCCTTGACTCTCTCCTGCCTTTGAACAATCCGACTTTCATTTACAATCTGTTCTACTTGCTGATAATCAAAGGAAGGTAGGTTATCCGCCAGAATGTGGATATAAGAATTCTGGGCAGTGATAGACTTTTCTTTGGCGATTAAGGGCGCAATCTTTTCAATGAATTCGATTTGCGCTTGCAAGTTATCACTATTCTCAGGTTTGAGTTGGTGAATATAGAACTCTATGGGACTAATCCGAGTCTTGGTTAAAAGGTAAGCCAGGTCTTCAGCAGAATTCTTTTGCAAATACTCATCTGGGTCCATGGCATCAGGTACTCGAACAACCTCAACTGAGAAGTCTTTTAACTCCTCTAGAGCCTTGGCTGTTGCTGCCTGCCCTGCCTTGTCGCCATCATAGCTGAGAACAATTTTTTTGGTAAAGCGTTTGAGGTGGTCAACATGCTCCTTGCTTAAGGCTGTTCCCATGGAAGCTACAGCATTTTCTATACCAGCACGGTAGGCTGCGATCACATCCATGAAGCCTTCCATCAGATAGAGCTCTGTAATCTTACCTGTTCCCTTTTTTGCCTTGTCCAAATGGTACAATTCGTAACTCTTGTTAAAAATTGCAGTCGAGCGACTATTTTTATATTTGGCAGTCTGACTGTCAGTTTCTTGCCAGATACGACCTGAAAATGCAATGACCTGTCCCTTGTCATTGGTCAAAGGAAAGATGATCCGTCCAAAAAAAGTATCATAAAACTGATTGCCATCTGACAGGTAAAACAGGCCAGAATCCAATAAATCCTTTTCCTCAAACTTGTCAGCCAAACGTTGATAGAGATAGGTTCTCTCTGCTGGAGCTAGTCCAATCTGGAAGTGCTTCAGAACATCGTCTGTCAATCCGCGTTTGTAGAGATAAGCCCTTGCTTCTTCTCCCATCTTTGTCGTCATGAGGATGGCATGGTAAAAGCGTGCAGCTTCTTCATGCATATCATATAGAGCTTGATGGGGGGAAGCTTGTTGAGGACGAGACTGGACAGGCATAGCCAGTTGAATACCGACGCGCTCTCCTAAGAGCTGAACGGCTTCCATGAAGGACACGCCTTGGTATTCTTCGATAAACTTAAAGACATCTCCTGAACGCCCACATCCAAAACAGTGATAAAACTGCTTGTCTTCCACAACGTTGAAAGAGGGGGTCTTTTCACCATGAAAAGGACAGAGCCCTAAATAGTTCCGTCCAGCCTTCTGTAAAGAAATCACATCACCTATGACTTCCACAATGTTGGCATTGTTTTTGATTTCTTCAATGACTTGCTTGTCAACCATACACAATACCTCCATCTTATCATAGTTTCACGTAAACTAGTATAGCTTATTTCTGAAAAAAAGTAAACCATTTCATACGCTTTCCGTAATTCTCTTTGCCTTATTTTTCCAGATAGAAAGAGGAGATAAAAAACTCAGAAACACTTTCATGTTTCTAAGTTAATTTTCACTATTTTTTGATGATTATTTAACTCACCTATTCAAATAATTGATAGTAGTCTGAGATTTTCATCTTAGCTTTTTCTTCTTTATTGAGGTCTTGGATAATACGACCTTCCTTCATGACTATCAGACGATTTCCATACTTCAGTGCATCCTCCATATGGTGGGTAATCATCAAGGCTGTTAGATGATCCTTGCTGACAAAGTCATCTGTTAACTCCATCAAGGCAACACTTGTTTTTGGGTCAAGAGCTGCTGTGTGTTCATCCAACAAGAGCAACTCTGGTCGCTTCAAGGTTGCCATCAAGAGACTCAAGGCCTGGCGTTGACCACCTGATAGAAACTCAATAGGAGTGTCCAGATGTTTTTCAAGACCATTTCCAACCTTTTCAATGGTAGTCTGGAACTCTTCTCTGTGACTTGAAAGTCTCCTAGGAAGGAGTCCTCTCTTCTCACCACGAAACTTGGCAATCAAGAGATTTTCCGCCACCGTCATACGGGGAGCCGTACCCATCTTAGGATCCTGAAAGACACGAGACAAATACTTAGCCCGCTTTTCAGGTGAAAAATGCGTCACATCCTCGCCCATGATACGGATACTTCCACTTGTTAAAGGTAAGGTACCTGCAATAGTGTTAAAAAGCGTTGACTTCCCTGCTCCATTTCCACCTAGTATTGTAATGAAATCATGTTCAAAAATCTCAAGAGAAACATCATTCAGAATGATTTTTTCCTCGTCAAAGCCATTCGTGATGACTTTGGTGGCATTTTTTAATTCTACAATTGCTGTCATCTGCTAAACTTGACTCCTTTCAGGTATTTGCTTTTGAAGGTTGGAATCATGAGGCAAACTGCCAAAATCAAGGCGCTGTACAAACGAAGATAACTTGTATTAAACCCAAGAGCAATCACTCCCCAAACGAGGAACTGATAAGCAATAGACCCTACAACGATGGTCATGAGTCGCTCTGCCAGGGTCAAACTCTTGAACAAAACCTCACCAATAATCAAGCTAGCAAGCCCTACGACAATCACGCCAATTCCTCGAGAAACATCCGCGTATCCTTCTTGTTGAGCAATTAAGGCTCCTGCAAGCGCGATAATCCCATTTGAGAGAACCAAACCCATAAGTTCCATACGACCCGTATTGATACCAAAGCTACGAGCCATATCGGGATTGTCACCTGTAGCGATGTAGGCCTGACCTAGTTTGGTATCAAGGAAAAAGAGCATAAGGCCAATAACAAGAGCTACAAAGATTAATCCAGTCAGGAGTTGGTTAAGATCTGAATCGAAAGGCAAGACATCCTGTATTTGTTTAGTTCCAAGAAGCCCCAGATTGGCACGCCCCATAATCATGAGCATGATGGAATGGCAGGAAGTCATGACCAGAATCCCTGATAAGAGGGTTGGGATTTTTCCTTTGGTATATAAGAGACCTGTCGCCATTCCAGCTAGACAGCCCGCTCCTACTGCGGCTAGGGTTGCTAAAAATGGGTTGACTCCCTGTGTTATCAAGGTTACAGCTACTGCTCCCCCTAGAGGAAAAGAACCTTCAGTAGTCATATCTGGAAAATTCAAAATTCGAAAAGTCATAAAGATTCCCAAACCTAGAATCGCCCAGACCATCCCCTGTGAAATAATGGATACTATCATAATCTTTCACTCATTTCTTTCTTTAGTAAAAATGGGAGGAGATGTGTCCAGCTCCTCCTTTATCTTTATTCAATCACTTGTCCTGCTTCTTTTAGAACGGACTCAGGAATGGTGATACCAAGTTCCTGCGCTAGTTTTTTGTTAATCACTGACTTACCAGTTGAAAAGACATTAACTGGCGTATCAGCTGGTTTTTCACCTTTCAATACTTTGGCAATCATCTTACCAGTAGCCACTCCAAGATCGTGTTGGTCAACTACTACAGATGCTAATCCACCTGCTTCTACCATGGCAGTGGCACTTGGATAGATTGGCTTTTTAGCTGTTTGGTTGCTTGAAACAACTGTTGAAAATGCGGATGCGATGGTGTTATCAATTGGAACCCAAATCGCATCGACCTTGCTTGTCATAACATTGACTGTTGAAGCAATTTCATTTGTTGATGGAACGGCAAATGTTTCGACTGTCAAACCTGCTTTTTCAGCATAAGCCTTGAATTCTTCTACCTGTGTTTTTGAGTTATCTTCGCTACTTGAGTAAAGAGCGCCGATTGTTTTGACATTTGGTGTGAGGGTTTTAATCAACTCTACTTGCTGTTCAGCTGGGTTATGGTCTGACACCCCTGTGATGTTGCCACCTGGTTTTTTCAAATCTTTGACCAAGTTAGCACCGATTGGGTCTGTAATAGCAGCCATGATAACAGGTAGGTCTTTTGTAGCACTAGCAAGTCCTTGAGCAGCTGGTGTTGCGATCCCAACAACAACATCGTTTCCATTAGCAACCAATTGTTTACTCATGGTTGCAACCTTGCTCTGATCGCCTTCAGAGTTCATAAAGTCGATTTTTACCTGGTCGTCCTTATAGCCTTCTTCAGCTAGTCCATCTTGAATTCCTTGGTAAATCAAGTCCAAGGATGGGTGACTAACAAATTGAAGGACACCAACCTTAGCGACCTTTTGCTCTTCCTTAGCTGCTGGTTTGTTCATTGATGAATAAATCAAGCTAGCCACCACCAATACTGCTAATCCAGCGACAATTCCAATCAAACGTTTATTTTTCATTTTTCTTTCTCCTTAATTCTTTTACCTTAACTTTTTAAATCACATCATCAAGCGATGCCATCGTTTAAATTCCAATATCTTTCCTCCCCATAGAAAAAGTCCTCACACAAAAAACTTGTGTGAGGACGTCGATGCGCGGTGCCACCTCAATTATAGGAAATATTCCTATCGCTCTTTCTCGCAATAACGAGTTGCACTGTAAGGTGTGCTCACCGAATTTTTATGATTTCAAATTCTTAAGTACACTCAGCCCAATTTCATCAATTTCATCTATCTGCTTTCACCAACCACAGACTCTCTAAAAAATGAGCAAGATTACTTTCTGAATGTTTAAATTATATCATTTTTCAACTACTTGTCAAGCTTATTTTTAGAATTTTTTAAACAATTCAAAAACTTCCCCTTGAAAAAAGAGGAAGTTTGTAGAATATCAGCCTGAATTACGCAAACCAGTTGCAATTCCGTTGATAGTTGTATGGATCAGTTTTTCTTCGTCTGCCGACAATTCTCCGCGACGTTGACGTTTGATCAACTCCAACTGGATGTAGTTAAGGATATTAAAGTAAGGCATACGATAGTTTAGACTGTCTTTTAGGTAAGAGTTTTCTGCCAAGAGTTCGTCATAACCTTCGATAGCTAAAATAACGTCCTTAGTCAACTGCCATTCATCTAAAATAGTGTAGTAGATAGCTTGTACTTCTTCGTCTTCACAAAGCTTGGCATATTCAAAAGCAATGTTCATATTAGACTTAGACAAGACCATGTCTACATTGGAAAGCAAAGATTGGAAGAAAGGCCAGTTTTGGTACATATCTCGAAGAAACTCGATATTCTTCGGATCTTGATCTATAAACTCTTTAAAGCTTGATCCAACTCCGTACCATCCAGGGAACATGACACGGCTTTGTGACCATGAGAAGACCCAAGGAATAGCACGCAAACCGCCAATTTCAGTGATGGTCTTACGAGCTGCTGGACGCGAACCGATATTGAAGCTTGAAATAGCCTTGATTGGACTTGATTCAAAGAAATAGTCATAGAAATGTTCATTTCCAAAGACCAAATCACGGTAGATATCATAACTACGGTCTACTACTTGGTCCATAATAGCTTCGTAACGATTTGACGTATTGGTATCGCTCTTCTTCTTGGTAATCATACGGTTAATGGCTGCAGAAACCAACATTTCAAGGTTATAATAAGCAGCGTCTTTGTTTCCGTATTTATTTCCAATGACTTCTCCTTGCTCAGTCAGACGGATACGGTCCTTAATAGACTTGAGCGGTTGAGATGTGATGGCTTCATAAGTTGGTCCACCACCACGACCCACAGTACCACCACGACCATGGAAGAAAGTAACCTTAACGCCAAATTCATCCCCAATAGCAGTTAGTTGTTGTTGAGCTTTATAGAGAGTCCAACATGAGGATAGGTAACCACCGTCTTTGTTACTATCAGAGTAGCCAAGCATGATTTCTTGGTAGTTGTCTTTTGAAGCAATCCATTTTTTAGCCAAAGGTAGAGAGAAATATCTTCTCATAGTCTCTTCTGAGTGATCCAAGTCTTCGATTGTTTCAAAGAGGGGAACAATCTGAACGCGGGCTTTTTGGGCATCCACCAAACCGACTTCCTTAAGCATAATGGCTAGCTCTAACATATCGGATACACTGGTTGCGTGCGAAATGATGGTTTGACGAATGACGTTTTCACCTAGTTTATCCTTCAACTTGCGCGCAGCTTTAAAGATAGACAGTTCTTTTTCAAGCAGTTCTGACTTTTCAGCATGAGTTGCTGAGAGGATACGAGGATCTTCTTCCAACTCTTTTAAGAGGAGGGCGCATTTTTCGTCTTCTGACAGATCGCTATAGTGGTCGTTGATGCCAGCTGATGCTAACAATTCAGCCACACAGGCTTCGTGAACGCTAGAATCCTGGCGCATGTCAATAGAGGCAAGGTAGAAGCCAAAGATTTCGACAGCTTGCATCAACTCGACAAATTCTCCAGAAATCAGGTATTCCCCTTTGTTTTCAAGGAGAGAGTCCCGAATGGCCAACAAATCTTGATAAAATTCATCTGCAGTGGCATATCTAGGCTGAAGTTCCTTGTCTTCAATGAGATAAGCCTTAGTTGCCTGCATCTTAGCTTGAATGTCAAAAAGAGCACGACGATAGAGTTCTTTTTCACGGTAAATGGAGTTATCTTGTGACTTCAGCGCCATCTCACGAACCTTGTCGCTGACATTCACGATGCTGGTTGAAAGTGAAAATTCACGATAAAGATTATAAATCTTTTCATCATAGTAGTTCATGATGACTTCGCACTGGGTCAAGGCTGATTTGTTGAGGGTTTCCGCAGTTACGAAAGGATTTCCATCACGGTCTCCTCCAATCCACATCCCCATAGTAATCGGTTTTGGATGCTCAAGCTCGATGCCTTGTTCTTTAGCCAATTTTTTATACTCAGCCGTCAAACGTGGAACAGCATTCAGGAAAGAACTTTGGTAGTACTCCATCACGTTGGTGATTTCGTTGGTTACTTTCAATTTTTTCTCACGAATCATGTCCGTTTGCATGATAATTTCAATGTAACGACGGAGATCCGTGTGCCATTTTTCTTTATTAATCAAGCCGAGTTTGACATCACGGTACTTGCGCAAAAGCGTATGGATATGGTTGGTCAAGTCCAGCATACTCTTGCGTTGTACTTGCGTTGGATGGGCGGTCAAGACAGGAACGACATTTAACTTTTCTAAAATTTCGGCTGCATTTTCTTTTTCAGCTACCATCTTAATCGTTGTAGATAGTTTCCCTAGATAGTCTTGGTCCACATTGTTTTGGTGATTAATTTCATAGGCCAAATCCACATCCTCAGAGATATTAATCAAAAGTGGAAGGATAGAGAAATAGCGTGAAATGTAAATCATTTCTTCATTCGAAAGACTGGTCACTAGGTCATTGAGCCCTTGATAATTCTCGCTAGTTGATAATTCCTTCAACTGGATAATCTTTTCAAAGGTTTCTGGCGCCAGCATATTTTTTGTGATATCTTCTAATAGCTCAGTCAGAATCAAGACTTCTTCTTGGACGACTGCTTTATTACTATAGTTTTCTAATTTTTGAAGAGACATATACTTTCCTTTCCATACAATCCTTACAGACTTTCATCGGTTTGATTCTCGTATTCTCTGATAAGCTTGGCACGTTTTTCACTGGCATCAATGTTCAGTACAAGCGCGATGGCTACGGATAATACCAGTAGACTGTTCCCACCTTGTGAAAGGAAGGGGAAGGTTACCCCTGTAGAAGGAATCAAACCGGAAATCCCACCGATATTGACAAAGACCTGAACAAGAATCATCCCTCCGACACCAATAGCAACCATGGAGTTAAAGGGATCCTTTGCTCGAATACCAACCAAGATGATTCGCAAAATCAAGAAGAAGAGTAAAGCCAAAATCATACTGGCTCCTACGAATCCAAATTCTTCGATGACAATCGAAAAGACAAAATCCGTATGGGCTTCTGGCAGATAACCACGCTTCTCAATAGAATTTCCCAGACCCAGTCCGAACCAGCCTCCATTTACCATGGCATAGTAGGAATTTGCGAGCTGGTGTCCTGCCCCCGCCAAGTCATTAAAAGGATTAAAAAAGGCACTGAAACGTTTAGCAACGTAACCAAATAGCGGAATTTGAGAGAACTTTTCAACCCCAACAAAGCGAATGACAGACAAGACTAACATTGAACTTCCTGCCAAGAGAGCTAGAATGGTCGAGAACCAACGATAGGCAATCCCACTAACCGTATACATGATGAGCGCCACTAAGACCAAGATGGTCGCATTTCCCAAGTCTGGGAAAATTCCCAGGCTACCAATCAGAACCAGCAGAACAAAACGCCAGTCATTAAAAGCTCGAGGCAGCCACTGATTCTGTGTCAAAACCTGGAAGTCATAAACCGCAATCTCATCTTGTTGTTTTGAAAATCGATGTGCCAGGTACCAGATGATGATAATCTTAAGGTATTCCGCAGGCTGAATCGTTACAGGTCCTACAGAGATCCATCCGTATGCTCCATTGACAGGTGTTCCGACCAGTCGCGCCAGAGCTAAAAGAACCATCTCCACAATCATTACGATAAAAATAAGACGCCCATTTCTTAGGAAACCTAATTTTAATTTATAGATTAAGGCAATCAGAACCAAACTAGCTATCCAAAAGATCCCCTGGTTACGCACCAATTGAAAGGCACTTTTCCCTTCTTCAATCAGGGTTGGACTCGTTGTCGAATAAACCACAATCAGTCCCAAAATCGACAAAAGGAAGTAAGGAATCAAAATGGAATAGTTTAGTAGGTGCCTTTTACTAATTTTCATATTTCACCACTCTAATAGGAACAGAAGCTTCTGTTCCCAATTCCGTTTTATTTTCTAGTTTTGATTGCTATTATACCACTTTTTCAGAAAGAAAAAAACTCTTATCCTTTAATCCTTCGAATTTTACTCATTTTCTAGTATCAGGTATAAAAAAACAAATCTCAAAAGAGATTTGTTTTTTGTTTCTTAGTTAGATGAAGAGCTGCTGCTTGAGCTTGAGTCACCACCACCGATGTATTGGGTGAAGATGTTTTGGAAGGCTTGGTCTTTGACCTTGATATTAGCAGCTTGCAATTCTTTACCAATGATTCCTTGAACATAGGCAGAATCATTTTGTTTCTGAGTCAAGATGATGGTCTTCAATTTTTCTTTGTAATCCTCTATATTAGAAGATTTTTCTGTTTTCTTCGTTACTTTGATGATGTAGAACTGACTGCTGTAGGCTTGTGTTCCAGTAGCTGTAATCACATCAGAAATCCCGTTCACATCCAAGGCAAAGGCTGCTTTCTTGACTTGTTCTGGAAGCTCTGTAGAAGCAGAGTCAAAAGTGATTTCGCCACCATTTTCTTTTGTTTTGTTGTCGTTAGAGTTGTCTTTTGCTAATTGAGCAAAATCCGCACCTTCTGCTTTGGCTTTTTCAAGCACTTCTTTTGCCTTGTCTTCATTGTCCATACGAATGATTTGAGCTGTTACATCTGGTGTATAAGACTCAAAAGCCTTTTGGTAGGCTTCGTCTGTCAATTCGCTCTCAGCGGCCTTCTTAACAGCCAATTCAACCAATTTGCTTGTACGAATTTGTGCTTTACGAGTTTCAGGAGTCATACCTGCACGTTGAAGCACGCTGTTATAGCTATCACCGTATTTCTTTTGTTCTTCAGCAACGGCGTCATCCACATCTTTATCCGTTACCTCTGATCCATATTGTTGTTCAAATACTTTTTGGATGGTCATATTGAGCAAGACTTGTTGCGCAGTTGGATTATTCTTTACTTCTTCAAAGAATTGTTGTTCTGTAATCACATCACCCTTCATGCTGATCAAATCTTTTCCTTCAGAACTGTTTGAACAAGCTGCAAGTGTTGCTACTGATAAAAGTGTGATGGCTCCTGCCATAAGTTTTTTCTTCATTTTTACTCCTTTTACGGTAAGTGTTACCTTATCTATTTTACTATAATTTCTTAAATTTTTCTGAAAATCATTCGCTCTCAGGAAGCTCTACTTCTGCTAGATTCTTTCGTAGCATGAGAATGCCGTCTCCAAGTGGAACTAGAGTGACTGTTAGACCTGGATTGTCCAAAGTTGCATCGAAAAGTCTTTGCAAACCTCGGTAAATGGTGCGTTGACCTCGGCGGACTTCCATGATGTCCTTGGCAACATCTCCTCCTTGGAAAATATCATCCAAGACGACTACTCCACCAACTTCCAAGTGTTTAAGGATTTCAGGCAGAAAGACGATATACTTTGACTTGGCCGAATCCATAAAGACAAAGTCATAAGTTTCTGTCAGACTGGATAAAACATCGACTGCATCTCCCTCTAAAAGAGTGATTTGCTTACGACTGTCAAACTGGGCAAAGTTTTCCTTGGCAAAGCCTATCATTTCTGGATTTCGGTCAATGGTTGTAATCTTGGCATCTGGCGCATGTTCCGCCATCAAGAGTGCTGAAAAACCGATAGCCGTCCCAATTTCCAAAATGTTCTTGGGCTGTATGGTCTCCATGAGAAATCGAAAATACGCGACCGTTTCATGGGGAATAATGGGAATATTTTCCTTACGAGCGAAGGTCTCCAATTCTTTCAGGGAGCCTGTCACCTGCTTTTGACGCTGGCGCATGAGTTCTACGATGTCTTCCTTGACGACGGGTCGGCGCATATTGTGATTGGCGTTTTTACTATAAGACTCTACCATCTTAAGCTAGTCCCAATTTTTCAACAAGGGCTTCAAACTCGTTCAAGCGACATTCAAAGACTGCAAAGGCATCGTTAAGATAGTCTTCTTTTTCCATATCAACACCCGCTTTTCTCATAACATTGAGTGGATAGTCTGACTTACCTGCTTTGAGATAGTCGATATAGCGGTCACGATCTTCTGGACTACCATGGACAATCTTTTCAGCTAAGGCTGAAGCGGCTGCAAAACCTGTTGAATACTGATACACATAGTAGTTATAGTAGAAGTGAGGAATGCGGGCCCACTCGTATTGGATTTGAGGATTGTCTTCCTTACTGAGTCCATAGTACTCTTGATTCAAGTCCGCGTAGAGTTTATTGAGGAAATCACTTGTCAAGACTTCTCCATTTTGATCAGCTTGATGAATGGCATGTTCAAACTCAGCGAATTGAGTTTGACGGAAGACCGTTCCACGGAAACCGTCCAAGAAGTTATTGAGAATAGCAAAGCGCGTTGCGTCGTCTTCCACTTCTTCCAACAATTTCTCTGTCAAGATATTTTCGTTTGTGGTTGAGGCAATCTCCGCCAAGAAGATAGAATAATCTCCGTAAACATAAGGCTGGGTTTCACGAGTATAGCTAGAGTGCATACTGTGACCTGTTTCATGGACAAGGGTAAAGAGATTATCTAGATTGTCCTGCCAGTTGAGAAGCATAAAGGCATTGGTATCGTAAGAACCACCAGAGTAGGCACCAGAACGCTTGCCTTGGTTTTCATAGACATCAATCCAACGCTCACTGAAGGCCCGTTTAACACGGCTCAAGTAGTCGTCACCTAAAACTGCCAAAGCTTCTTCTGCCTTTTTCAAGGCTTCTTCGTAGGTAAAGCTATAATCTACTGACGAGAGTGGTGTGTAGACATCATACATCTTGAGATCTGAAATTCCCAAGATTTTAGAACGAAGGTTAAGGTAACGATGCAAGAGTGGCAAATGCTTGCGAACTGCTGCTACTAGATTGTCATAGACACTTTCTGGAACAAAATTGGCTGCGAGGGCTGCATGGCGAGCACTCTTATAGTTGCGAACTTTGGCACGGTAGTTTTGCACCTTAACATTTGTCTGCAAGGTCTTGGCATAAGTGTGTTGGAATTGCTCGTAAGTCGCATAAAGGGCTTCATAGGCACCACGACGCACTTCACGGTTTTTAGACTCCATCAAACGGATGTAAGTACCGTGTGAGAGTTGCACTTCCTTGCCTTCGTCATCAAGCACATATGGGAAGCTAATATCCGCATTGTCCAAAATAGCGAAAGTTTCACTAGCAGCGCCAAAGATTTCTCCTGCTCCAGCAAGCAATTCTTCCTCACGTTGCGAAAGAACATGGTCTTTCTTTTGCAAGAGCTTGTCAAAAAAGTGCTTGTACACTTGGAGTTTTGGTTGAGCTTCTAGGAAGGCCGCATACTGCTCTTGGCTAATCTCCATAAACTCAGGTTCATAGAATGAAAAGGCTTGTTCTAACTGACTGTATAGGGTCATTGCCTTAGCATAGTACTCTTGATACTTGGCCTCACGCGTGTCCTGGTCATTTTTCATATGCGCATAGACATAAAGCTTTTCAACTTGGCGTTCCAAGTCAAGTGAAAATTCTGTAATCTCAAGCAAACTGTCTGCGCTGTCCAAGAGATGCCCCTCATACTGAGATGCTGTTTGTACTTTTTCAGTTAAATCTTTCAAGGCTTCTTCCCAAGCCTGGTCTGTTGGGTAGATTGTCGAAAGATCCCATGTATCTTTTTCATTTATTTCATGTCGTTGTAATACCATAAGATTCCTCCATCCTTTCTATTTTACCACATTTTTTGAGAAATATAAGTGATAAAAGGCTGGTGGATAGAGCTTTTGGCGATTATTTTTCGGATTTTTTTGATAGTAAGCCTGAAAATTTCTATAATAGCTAGCCAAATCCGTTTCAATCTGCAAAAAATCTCCTGATTCTATCGGCTTGACTTGAGGATACCAGTCATCTAGTTGATGGTTTAATAGATTGTCTCCTAGTTTATAAGCCTCCTCCTGTTTTTTCATCCAGTAAGGCGTTTGGTAGTACAACTGCTGGCGAATGTAGTGACAGATAGTGGAATCTTGCACGACTGCAAAACGAGGCAGTTTTTGTTTTTGATAAGGAAATCGTAAGATTTCCAAGAGATTTCCTTGG
The DNA here is from genome assembly GCF_002096445.1 of Streptococcus oralis subsp. oralis. Lineage (GTDB taxonomy): Bacteria > Bacillota > Bacilli > Lactobacillales > Streptococcaceae > Streptococcus > Streptococcus oralis_N. The sequence goes on along the minus strand of NZ_NCUK01000013.1, from coordinate 587,592 downwards.
CCATAGGGAAATTCCTTGACCTGAAAATGAAGTTTGCCACGTAGGTCCTGATGTAAAAGGTATTTAAGTCTCAAAACTTGCTTTTTGAGATCTAGTTCCCAAACATAGAAACCCATATTTTGACTAAAATAGAGAAATCCCCTTTGCAATTGTGTTAATCGATCTTTTAACCAGAGTTTTTCTCCCAGTAGCCAGATAACCTGATAGCCCTGGCTGCGGTATCCTTGACTTCTATCGCCTAAAAGCTTTTGGGACAAGGGACTGCACTGAACCTCCAGAGCTAGTTTCTCATTGACGAGAACATCTGCTATCTGCTGAATCTCGGGCAGACTATATTCTAAGGCGACCTGATTGTCCTTCTTGGCCCAATGATAAAGGGCCTCTTTGTTGCCTAAGTGTTCTGGACTTTCATTTTCAAAAATGGCCATACAATCTCTTAAACTTTCATGGGCAAAGTGCGTTCGAATACTCTGTCCTTGGCGTAATCGTAGCCCGCCCCCACAGGCTGGACAAGTATAAGCTTGCTTGGTCACATCTTTTTCAAGGGCATTCACCAAATTCCCCTTGGCATCTCTAGCTACAAACATGGTCTACCTCCTTTTCTTTTCTATTCGAAAAAGAAGCAAAAAAGACTGGAATTCCAGCCTTTCATGATATTATTTCTCATCTTTTTTGTCTCTTAGAATATTTTTTCAGCATGGGAATGAGATTGGGAATCTGCTCACTCCTAATGACCAGCACACCATATTCCTGGCAACGATTGGCATAAGCAGGATTGATTTTCCCCGTACAGACAATCAACTTGAGGCAACTCTCCCCAGCAAAATGATTGGCGTAGACTTCTAGTTCGTTGATGGCTTCAACTGATAAATCTGTCATCTTGCAGGAGATAAAGGTAATCGAGCGGCCCTTTCTCAGAATAACATCAATCTCATTTTGAACATTGTCTGCCTCTGGAAAGATGCCATTCCAATCAATCTCACCACCTATCATGCACTCATCAAACAACTGAGATTCAAGCGCCAAGAGATAGAGATACACCTCTAAAATATGCCCCTTGTTGCGACAAAAGACTTGAGCTTCTTGACTTGGAAAGCTGTATGCTACTCGTTTCTTGCCTTCGCTTTCTATACAAAGCATCCCCGCTTCCACAAGTAAAGGGATAAGGGATTCTGGGTAGTGATAATACTTGCCGTTGTTTTCCAGTATCTTTTCGGTCTCAGCATGCAGGTCATTGGTTTTAGCTAGAGAGAAAAATTGGGTCACCTGATACCAGTGGGCAGGGTTGGCAATGGCGGAGATGGCTAGTTTTTTGATGGCTGCAATTTGCTTAACTGAGTGGATAGGGCGTTTTGATTTGAGAATTTTTCCACCACGTAAAGCTATCAGCTGTTGGATGCTTAGGGTTGGAATGTCCATGTCTTCTTTTTCTAACTGACCGGCTACCCACTTGTATTGTTTTCCTCGCTCGACATCCATGGCAACGATGGGGAGATGGCGATCCAAGCCATATTGATAGAGAGATAAGGCTAGTAGTGAATCTCCGCCAAAAACATCGAGAAGGACTTGGTCATAGCCTGCTAGACAATAATCTAACTGATCCGCTAGTTGTTCTAAGGTTAGCTGACGAAAGGTCACTCGTTGGATATGAGGCACCTCATCCATGATAAACTGACGGAGAGAGAGTTTCTCTTCATTGCTTATTTTCGTCAAAGATAGAAAAAGAATCTCGTCACAATCACTGATAAAGGCTTGGTAGACATTCTTTTCCAATACATGCCGATCATACAATTCCACCAAAAGACTCGTCATTCGACCACCTCCATCATAAAGACTTTCTTGCGCTGAGAGTATCAGCAATACAGATTTGCTGCTCACCTTTTCCTACTTCTAGTATAGCATAAAATCCTGCTCGCCCCAATCAACCAACGCAAACAAAAACGAATAGAAACCTTGCAAAGTGATTTCTATTCGCTAGTATAGGTTTGATTTACTTGACTTTTTTGGCTAACATAGTCGCAAAGCGTAGTTGAATGCGATTGCCATTTTCATCACGACGGTGCAGATGTCCTGGGTTTTCATTATACTTGACCAATTCCCAATCCTTGTAGTAGTCCGCCAACTCCCCTTCTTTAAAAGTGAATGGGAAGTTAACCGAGCAAGGATAATCCTCTGTATCCATGGCACAGACGATAAGATTATAGCCACCGACTGTGGTGTGCTCCTGCATATTTTGGATAATAGCTGGAATGCGGTCCGCTTGTAGGAACATCAGAACAACTGTCGATACGATGAAATCATAGTCTTGGCTAATGCTGGCTGAATTGATATCATAAAGTCCGACAGGCATGTCTAGATCCTCTTGCTCTACGATGCTTTGCAAGATCTCAAGCGACAATTCATTTTGATCCACAGCTGTCACATCAAAACCATTCTGTGCGAGAAAGAGAGAGTTACGCCCCTGACCACAACCCAAATCCAAGGCTCTTCCTGGTTTCACCGTCTGCATAGCCTCTAGAACCTCTGAATGAACAGGATTAGTATTGTATTTCTTAGGGAAATAGTCCTCAGGTTTACAATAAAATTCCAAGTACCATTCTACATCATCAGTGGCAGCCTCTACTCGGTGCCAGGCTTGCGGTTGTGCCATAGGATTGTCTGCTCCTGCCTCAAAGAGGTGCTCAGCTAGAACCTCACCATCTTCTGTTAACTCAATAAACTTGAGTGCCCCCTTCAAGACAGTAATTTTTCCCCAAGTGCCTACCTTGGTATTGTGCTTTTGCTGAACTGCTTCAGGCATGGTCTGTTTATTCCACAAGGGCATCCGTTTATAGGCAATTAATTTTTCCATTTTACTTCCTCTTCTTAACGCTGGTTGACAGCTTTCATCACACGCGCGATGTCGCGGTTTTGTTCACGACGTTTGATTGACTCCCGTTTGTCATAGTCATGTTTCCCTTTAGCAAGTCCTAAAAGGAGTTTAGCATAACCATCTTTGAGATAGACTTTGAGGGGAACAAGGGTCATTCCTGTCCCTTTGGTCTCCTGTTCCAATTTTTGAATTTGCTTCTTATGGAGCAGAAGTTTACGACGGCGTTCTGGTTCCTGGTTCCAGATATTACCCTCTTCGTAAGGGGCAATATGAACATTGCTCAGCCAGACTTCCCCATTTTTTACTTGGGCAAAGCCGTCCTTGAGATTGATTCGAGCAGCTCGAACGCTCTTGATTTCCGTTCCTGTCAGGACCATTCCTGCCTCTAGCGTATCTACGATTGTATAGTCGTGGTGCGCTTTTTTATTTTGTGCGACGACCTTTCCCTCGCCCTTTGCCATGCTTGGCTCCTTTCTTAGCTACTTCTTTGTAAAAAGGTTTCTTGCCTTTTTTCTTCTTGTCTTTTTGTGAATGCTTATGCTTATCATTCGAGCGCCCTGATTTTCTCTTGTCTTCCTTCTTGTCTGAACGACGACTTGAAGCACGACCTCTTTCTTTGCGACCAGCTTGTTTCAAGCCTTTTTCAATGACATCAAACTCACTTGGGATATAAGAGAAGTCAATCTCACCTGTCATCTTATCGGCTCTTTCAACTCGAATGCGAATCTGCTGTCCTACACGGAAGGTTGTGCCCGATTTCTCCCCACGGAGTGTCAAGTCACGCTCGTTGAAATGATAAAATTCAGGTAGATTGGTGATGTGAATCAAGCCCTCGACTGTATTTGGCAATTCAACAAAGAGACCAAACTTGACGATGCTGGATACAACTGCATCGTACTCTTCACCAACGTATTCTTCCATGTACTCAGCCTTTTTCATGGCTTCGACTTCACGCTCGGCCTCGATGGCACGACGCTCACGATTGGAAGACTGGGTTGCAATCTCTGGAATCACTTGCTCAAAATGCTCTGCTATTTCCTTAGAACGGCCGTAATCCCGAATCATTCGATGGACAAGGAGGTCTGGATAACGGCGAATAGGGCTGGTAAAGTGAGTGTAATAATCAGCAGCAAGACCATAGTGACCGTGATTGTGCTCTGAATAGCGAGCTTGTTGCATGGATCGGAGAAGCATCATGGACAATACATCCGCATAGGGTTCTCCCTCAACAGCACGCATGATGTCTTGAAGCGCCTCCTGGCTAATCTCACTGGCGGTCCCATAAATCCGCAAACCAAAGCTCGAAGCATAATCAATAAACTTCTGAACTTTTTCAGCCTTGGGCTCCTCGTGAATCCGATAAATGAAAGGAAGATCCAGCTTGCTAAAGTGCTCGGCAACCGTTTCATTAGCAATCAACATGAAGGACTCAATCATCCGCTCGGCAACACCACGCTGACGAAGGACGATATCCACAGGCTTGCCTTTTTTATCCACTAGAATCTTTGCTTCACTGGTATCAAAATTAAGGGCACCACGTTTCTCACGCATGCTTTCTAGCCTTTCATGAAGCTTGGCCATGAGTTCAATACTAGGAACAATTTTCTTAAACTCTTGTCTTTTTTCCTCGTCACCTGCTAAGATATCATTAACAGCGCTATAGGTCATACGAAAACTAGTCTTGATCACTGTTTGTGTAATGGTGTAATTAACTACACGACCGTGTTTATCAATTTCCATAATGGCAGACTGGGTCAAGCGATCGACTTGAGGATTGAGAGAGCAGATACCATTTGACAGTCGTTCTGGAAGCATTGGGACCACACGGTCTGTCACGTAGACAGAAGTCGCGCGGTTAAGGGCTTCCTTGTCGAGGGCAGAACCCTCAGTCACGTAGTAGGAAACATCTGCGATGTGAACTCCGAGTTCGATATTGCCATTCTTTAAAGGCTTGATGTGTACCGCATCGTCCAAGTCCTTGGCATCCGCGCCGTCAATGGTAAAGGTGATTTCATCTCTCAGGTCCAGACGATCTTCCATATCCTTTTGAGACGGAGCTTCTGGTACACTTTCCGCCTCCTTGAGAACAGCTTCTGGAAATTCTGAAACAATATCCATGGATTCCAAGACTTCAAGAACGTCAATTCCAGCATCAGTCGAGTGTCCGACCACATCGAGAACACTAGCGACAAAGAAATCATGTTTCTTACTCGGGTATTTGTCGATAATGACCTTGAGAACCTCTGTACCTTCCAACTTGATAGCCGGTTTCTTCACATAAATCGGTTGGCTGATTTTCTGATTTTTTGAACGGATGTAGCCCGCATACTTGGGCTTTTCCTGATCCAGAACGATTTGCCCGACAACTGTCGTCAGGCTATGCTCTAGGATATCGATAATTTTGGCTTCTGCAGCAGTTCCCTTGTTGCGGTCAGCGACTTTCTTGATGACCACCTCTACGGTATCACCATCAATGGCATAGTTGACATCGTTTTTTCCTACAAAAAGGTCGTCATCTTCCCCTTCTAGAGTAACAAAGCCAAAGCCGTTTTTATGGGCATGAAAAATCCCTTTGAGGGTAATTTCATGTTTCTTCTTTTGGTCCAGACATAAACTACCATCATCTTCAAAACGAATCTGGTGCTTTCTTTCCATCAGAGACAGAGTTTTAATCAACTCACGGAAATCCTTGGACCCATCCTTTCCGAGAGCCTGAGCAAGATCATTTACCGTCACTCGCCCCTTCTCTTGCAAATATTCTTTAATTTTATCTTTCATGTTTTCTTTCTAGATTCTTTAATTTTCTTTTACTGTAAGACCTTCTCAAACATCATTTAATACTCAATAAAAATCAAAGAGCAAACTAGAAAGCTAGGCGCAGGCAGTACTGGAGTACGACAAGCCGACGCTGACGTGGTTTGAATTTGATTTTTGAAGAGTATAAAAATAAAAATAGGCAAAGACCTAGTCCTGCCCATTTCTTATCTACTTGATAATACTGTCAATGCTAAGGCAATGGCTAGCCAGAAAAAGACTAAAATACCTGTCAAACGTTGCATCACAGCTTCAAAACCACGCGCTTTACTACGTTCAAACAAATCACCTGAGCTGGCATCAAATACATTGCTGGATTGGTTCTTAGTTGGTTGCATGAAAATCGCAATCACAATCACAACAGATAATACTAATAAAATGGTTAATAATAGGTTATACATATCAAACTCCTTAAAATCCCTATTATTTTACCATAAATTCTACTTAGATTCAAGATGTAAAGTTACTTTTCTTTCCTTTGGACAATATTTTAACACCTCAATCTTGTCTGGATGGGTTTTGGAGTTCTTACTGGTTAGATAATTCATGCTGCCACAAGAGGAGCACTTGAGATTGATTTTTACTCGCACTAGATTTCCTTTACTTTTAATAATGATCTAAATTGCACTAAGTTACATAAACAACTGAAAGCCACACAGGCTGCTGTCGCATAAAAGACAGCATGGTAGCCCAAATATCCTGCAACTGCGGATCCCGCCATAGGTCCAATCACTCCACCGAGGTAAAAAAAGACTTGGTTGAAGGCGAAAATCCTTGAAATACCTGATTTTGGAGTCATTTTGCTAAGAAGCGCATTGACACCTGGTATGAGAGCTCCCGTTCCCAAACCAAAGAGAAAACGATACAAGCCAAGTTGAAGGGGGCTGGTTGCATGGGCACAAAGAAGGTAAATGATGACGGAATAAATCTGCGCTGCAACTAACAATCTATGATTCCCTACCTTATCGCCAAGTTTTCCTAGAATTCCAGCACTCATCATGCTAGAAAATCCCATGCTGGATACGATTAATCCTGATACAAAGAGGAGATTCTCAGTCTGCCCTAAGTCCCGCACATAGAGAGCTAAAATGGGGCCAATTGATTGAGCTGAAAATTGAATGACGAAGCTCGTCAAAAACAGATTTACTAAAAGCCTAGGATACTTGAAAGAAGAAAATACTTCTTTCGTTGGGATAGCCTTCTCCTTAGCCACTGGTTGAAAATCTTCCTTGATAAAGAAAATAGTCAGGATTGCAGCTAAAAATAAGAAAGCACCTACCAATAAAAAGACATTACGAATGCCAAAAATTTCAGCAATAAAGCCTCCAACAAAGGGGCCCGTCAATGTTCCTGCAACAACACCTGTAGATAGAGTCCCCAGAGCCGCGCCAGACTTATCTTTGGGTACCTGACTAGCGATCAAGGCTGTTGCATTGGGGACAAATCCAGTAAATACACCATTGAGCAAGCGCAGAAAGAGTAGCCAATAGATATTCGGAACAAAGGCCAAACCTCCCATGGTAATGGTCATGGCAAGACCTGCTCGAATCATCATGGGTTTTCGACCGTACTTGTCAGCTAGAATACCCCAGATGGGAGAAACTAGAGCTGCTGAAACAGCCGAAACTGAGATGGCTAATCCAGCATAGAAAGCTACTTGATTCCTTTCGATTCCCAACTGCTCTACAAAGATGGGCATGAAAGGAACGACCAAGGAAATGCTGGCGCCCGTTAGAAAACTACCGAACCAGGCGACACGAAGATTCTCTTTCCAACTAATCTCTTGCACAGCTATCGCCTCCTTCAAGTAACTTCACTACTTGAGTCACAAGCTGATCACGACTGCCATTGTTATCTAATATATGACTCGCTAATTTTTTCTTTTCTTCTAAAGACCACTGGGTTGCCAGACGGGACTCTGCTACTTCCTTAGAAAGATAATCCCGTTTCATGAAACGTTCCACCTGAACATCACGGTCCACATAGACCAGCCACGTTTCATCAAACCAAGCACTGTAGTCCTGTTCAAAAAGTAGGGGAATATCCATGAAAAAAATCGCTTCTGTCTGAGCCAACTGGTCTCTCAGTGCAGCCAATTCCTCACGAATAATCTCTCCTTGGGTTTGTTTAGACCATTCCTGCTCCTCAGGATTTGAAAAGATGAGACTAGCCAGGAGAGGGCGATTGAGTTCTCCATTTTCAAGGATTATTTTTTGTCCAAAGTGCTGAACTAAGACCTGATATAGGCGCTCTCCAGGTTTTTGTAGCTGGTGGACGACTGCGTCAGCATCAACCACTTGAAAACCTTGCTCTCTTAGGAAATTTGTCACAGTTGACTTACCTGAGGCAATTCCTCCTGTGATTCCGATGATTTTTCCCATCAGCCCCTCCTTTGACACTGAGGACAAAAATGAGTGCCCCTTCCACCGAGCTGGAATTTCTCAATCACTGTCCCACAGCGCGAACATGCTTGTCCAGTCTTATCATAGACCTGATGGAAGTCCTGCATGGTTCCGTCTTCCCCAAAGGCATTGGTATAGGTCCGAATTGTGGAGCCGCCTTTTTCAACAGCCTGACCCAAAACAGCAATGGTCTGGTCATGGATGGCTGACGCTTCTTCTGCCGTCAAAGTCTGGGAAGGTCTAGCTGGATGAACCTGAGCTCGCCAGAGGACCTCATCCACATAGATATTGCCAAGACCAGCCACCAAGGTTTGGTCTAGGAGGTGGGATTTGATTGGCTTTTTAGATTTGGCTAGGGCAGCTTGAAAGACCTGCAAATCAAAGTCCTGCTCTCTTGGCTCAGGTCCTAGTTTCTTAGAAATAAAGTAGGCATCCAAAAGGTCGGGTACCAGCAATTCCATGGTACCAAACTTGCGTACATCCTCATATACAAGAGTGCCACCATCCTCAAAATGGAAGAAAACATGGGCGTGTTTACGTTCTGGAACTTGGTCTGGATAGTAAAAATACTTTCCCTCCATCCGCAGATGAGAAATCAATACCTTGTCTGTCAGGTAAAAAAGCAAATATTTTCCACGACGCCCCATTGACTCGATAATCTGATCAGGTACTTCCCTTTGAAACTCGTCCAAATCTGTCTTAATCATCTTGGGATAACGAATCTCTAAGCTAGAAATCTTCTTTCCCAAGATCAATTTTTCTAAGCCACGACGAACCGTTTCAACCTCTGGTAATTCAGGCATAAATCCTCCTTCTGTAAAAACAAGAAGCAGGCATGAGCCCACCTCTACTTAGTATTCTTTTTCATTATAGCCAAAGTCAGCCAAATCTAGCTTTTTATCACGCCAGTTTTTCTTGACCTTGACCCAAGTTTCTAGGAAAACCTTGTCCCCTAGCATGAGTTCGATATCACGACGGGCCATGGTCCCAATTTTCTTGAGCATAGCCCCACCTTTTCCGATGATAATGCCTTTTTGGCTATCACGCTCGACCATGATGGTTGCTCGGATATGGACCTTGTCTGTCTCTTCATCACGCTTCATGGAGTCAACTACCACTGCAACTGAGTGAGGAATCTCTTCACGAGTTAGGTGCAAGACTTTCTCACGAATCATTTCTGAAACCAAGAAACGCTCTGGATGGTCTGTGATTTGATCAGCTGGGAAATACTGGAAACCTTCCTCTAGATTTTCACTGAGGATGTCAATTAGACGAGAAACGTTATTTCCTTGAAGGGCTGAGATCGGAACAATTTCCTTAAAGTCCATCTGGTTACGGAAGTCATCAATCTGAGCCAAAAGCTGGTCTGGATGGACCTTGTCAATCTTATTGACCACCAAAATAACTGGAACCTTGGCAGCTTTCAGACGCTCGATGATCATGTCGTCGCCCTTACCACGTGGCTCATCAGCTGGCACCATGAATAGAACAGTATCCACTTCACGCAGAGTACTGTAGGCAGATTCCACCATGAAATCTCCAAGAGCCGTCTTAGGCTTGTGAATTCCTGGCGTGTCGATAAAGACGATTTGTTCCTTATCCGTGGTGTAAATCCCCATGATTTTATTGCGCGTTGTCTGCGCCTTGTCACTCATAATAGCAATCTTTTGCCCCATGACGTGATTCAAAAAGGTTGACTTCCCAACATTGGGACGCCCTAAAATGGCTACAAAGCCTGATTTAAATGTCATAATTTCCTCTTATAGTTTAAAATAGTATATCCCAAATGCGTGGGATAAAGATAAGTGCACCTGTCACTGCAGCAAAAAGAGAGACCACTAGCACAGCTCCTGCCGCCATGTCCTTGGCTTTCTTTGCCAACATAGAAAAGTGATAGTGACTGGCTAGATCCACCACATTTTCGATAGCGGAGTTCATAATCTCAAAGGCTACTACCAAAAAAATGCTCATTAGGAGAAAGAGCCATTCGATCCGTGACACCTGAAAAACAAAACCTGCAAGGATAACTACTAGAGCCGTCACTGCATGTTTTCGCATATTGCGTTCTTCCTTGATGGCAGTCAGAATGCCTGTCAGGGCAAATTCCAAACTGGATACAAGGTCACGATTTTTCCATTTTCGTTTATTGTCTTGTGAGTCCATAGGCTGTCAAAATTTCTTCTTGTAAACCGAACATCTCCGCTTCTTCTTCCGGAGTGTAGTGATCATAGCCGTTAATGTGTAAAAAGCCGTGTACCGCCAAGAAACCCATCTCACGCTCGAAGCTGTGGCCGTATTCCTCAGCCTGCTCATGCGCTTTATCGATAGAGATGAAAAGTTCCCCAATATAGGCATCAAACTCGGACATCATTTCTGCTAATTCAGGATTTTCAAGCAAATCCTCTTCGTCAAAGGCAATGTCCAACTCTGGCTTATACTCAAGGCTAATGACATCTGTCGGGCGATCTGTATCACGATACTCGAGGTTGAGTTCGTGACTACGCTCATTGGTCACAAAAGTAACTGCCATCTCCTTGTCTTCTTTGCCTAATTTTTGGGCTGCAAATTCCAAAATCTCTTGGGTTTGTTGCAAGATTTCTTGTGAAACTTGACCAGTTTCATCTACCATTTCAATATACATGTACTTCTCGATTCTCTTTACTTGGCTTTATTATACCATATTTCCATGATTTTATTCTACCTTTTTGATATAATACTATGGAATACAAACACAAGGAGAGAACGATGTCATTTGACGGATTTTTTTTACACCACATGATTGAGGAATTGCGAAGAGAGTTGGTCAATGGTCGCATCCAGAAAATCAATCAACCTTTTGAACAAGAGTTGGTCTTGCAAATCCGCAGCAATCGCCAAAGTCATCGCCTGCTCCTCTCTGCTCATCCCGTATTTGGACGCATTCAGCTAACCCAAACGACCTTTGAAAATCCAGCTCAACCTTCTACCTTTATCATGGTTTTGAGGAAGTATTTACAAGGTGCCGTGATTGAGTCGATTGAGCAAGTCGAAAACGACCGTATCGTGGAAATTACCGTTTCCAATAAAAACGAGATTGGAGACCATATCCAGGCTACCTTGATTATCGAAATCATGGGCAAACACAGTAATATTCTCCTCGTAGATAAAAGTAGCCATAAAATCCTCGAAGTCATCAAACACGTCGGCTTTTCACAAAATAGCTACCGCACCTTACTTCCAGGTTCAACCTATATTGCTCCGCCTAGTACCGAATCTCTCAATCCTTATACTGTCAAGGATGAAAAGCTCTTTGAAATCCTGCAGACTCAAGAGCTAAAAGCCAAAAATCTTCAAAGCCTCTTTCAAGGTCTAGGACGTGATACGGCAAATGAATTGGAAAACATTCTTATCAGTGATAAACTGTCTACTTTCCGAAACTTCTTTGGGCAAGAAACCAAACCTTTCCTAACAGAGACTTCCTTCAGCCCAGTTCCTTTTGTAAATCAGGTGGGAGAGTCTTTTAACAGCCTTTCTGACTTGCTGGACACCTACTATAAGGACAAGGCTGAACGGGATCGCGTCAAACAGCAAGCCAGTGAACTGATTCGTCGTGTTGAAAATGAACTTCAGAAAAATCGTCACAAGCTTAAAAAACAAGAAAAAGAGTTACTGGCAACAGACAATGCTGAGGAATTTCGCCAAAAAGGGGAATTGTTGACAACCTTCCTCCACCAAGTGCCTAATGACCAAGATCAGGTTACCTTGGACAACTACTACACCAATCAACCTATCACCATTGCGCTTGATAAGGCCTTGACTCCCAGTCAGAATGCCCAACGCTATTTTAAGCGTTACCAGAAACTCAAAGAAGCTGTCAAATACCTTACTGAGCTGATTGAAGAAACCAAGGCAACCATTCTCTATCTAGAAAGTGTGGAGACCGTTCTCAACCAAGCTGGACTAGAAGAAATCGCTGAAATCCGTGAAGAATTGATCCAAACAGGCTTTATTAGAAGACGCCAACGTGAAAAAATCCAGAAACGCAAAAAACCAGAACAGTATCTAGCGAGCGATGGCAAAACCATTATCTATGTTGGACGAAACAACCTGCAAAATGAGGAATTGACCTTTAAAATGGCCCGCAAGGAGGAACTTTGGTTCCATGCCAAGGACATTCCTGGAAGTCATGTCGTCATCTCAGGCAATCTTGACCCATCTGATGAAGTCAAGACAGATGCGGCCGAACTAGCTGCCTACTTCTCCAAAGGGCGTTTGTCAAATCTCGTGCAGGTGGATATGATTGAAGTCAAGAAACTCAATAAACCAACTGGTGGCAAACCCGGTTTTGTAACCTACACAGGGCAAAAGACCCTCCGTGTCACACCAGACCCAGAAAAAATCGCATCTATGAAAAAATCCTGATTCCACTTGAAATCAGGATTTTCGTTTACATTTTACTCTGCAATCAAGGTTTCCAAACCAACCTTCATCATATCAGTGAAGGTATTTTGGCGTTCTTCTGCCGTAGTGTCTTCATCTGGATTGACCAAGCTATCAGAAATGGTCATGATAGCAAGTGCATCAACGTGGTGTTGGGCAGCAAGATAGTAAAGAGCTGCTGCTTCCATTTCCACAGCCTTAACTCCCCATTTACCAAGTTCGATGTTCTTTTCAAAGTAGTTTGAGTAAAAGACATCTGATGACAAAACGTTCCCAACGTGGGTGGTCATACCGAGATCTTTGGCGATATGGTAGGCCTTGTCTAGCAAGTCAAAACTAGCGATTTGTGGGAAATCATACTGTGGCCAGTCGTTGCGAATGATGTTTGAGTTGGTTGCAGCTGCTTGCGCCAAAACCAATTCACGGACGTGGACATCTTCATTCAAAGAGCCCGCAGTTCCCACACGGATCAATTTCTTCACTCCGTAGTCTACAATCAACTCACGCGCATATATAGAAATGGACGGCATTCCCATACCAGTTCCCATGACAGATACACGGTGACCCTTGTAAGTACCAGTGTAGCCAAACATGTTACGCACTTCGTTAAAACAAACAGCATCTTCAAGGAAATTCTCCGCAATAAACTTAGCACGAAGAGGATCCCCCGGAAGAAGAATTTTATCAGCAATTTCACCCTGCTGAGCAGCAATATGGATAGACATAGTTAAGATATAAAGGGCGACAGAGAACAAAGTAAAAATAGGAAACTGACGAAGCATCACAGATGCTAGACAGTTTATCTTTTTTACACAGTTCTCCGCCCGTATTCAGTTCAGCAAATACGGTTTACCCATCCTTTCTTTTATTGTTATGAAAAGTTTTCCGCTCGTGTTCAAATCAGAACACTTAACTCTACCTTTCTTTATTCTAAATGTGATAGTCAAAAAGATACCAAACCCGACACAAAGCAAAGGGAAAATAGGAATTGGGTGCAGTGAGCGATGCTCGCTAGACCAACTATCTTTTTCCCACTGCTTTTAGGGTGGGTTCAATTCCTTTCTTTCTTAATTTTGATGACAAATAGGTGAACAGCACGGGCTCAATTTAAAACCAAACTACCCTACCTTTCAATATTTTTAGAAAAGTTTTCCGCTCGTGTTCAAATTTGAACACTTCACTCTACCTTTCTATGATAAGTATTCATTACAATTCAGCAAGAATCGCTTTAAGCAAGCCTTTGAAGTCGCCTTTGACACGTTCAGTCACTTCTACAACTTCCTCGTGGTTGAGTTCTTCTTGGAAACCAGCAGCATGGTTAGTGATACATGAAATACCGAGAACTTTCAAGCCTGAGTGAGCGGCCACAATAACTTCAGGAACAGTGGACATACCAACTGCATCTGCTCCCAATGTCTTATAGGCACGAATTTCTGCAGGTGTTTCATAAGTCGGACCTGTTACACCGATATAGACACCTTCATCAAGCTTGATACCAAGTTTTTTAGCCACTTCATGGGCAGTAGCACGGTATTCTGGTGTGTAGGCTTTAGACATATCTGGGAAACGTGGACCAAAATCATCCAAGTTTTCACCCATCAATGGGTTTTGCCCCGTCATATTGATATGGTCTGAGATAGCCATCAAGGTACCAGGACCAAATCCAATACCGCCAGCTGCATTGGTTACAATGACACCTTCGCATCCAAGAACTTTCATCACACGTACTGGGAAAGTCACGACTTCAAGAGGATTTCCCTCGTAGAAATGGAAACGACCTTGAAGAGCCAAGACCTTGCGACCTGCAAGATCACCATATACCAATTTACCAGCGTGACCTACTACTGTCGAACGGCCCCAGTTTGGAATATCTGCATAGTCTACTACAACAGGATTTTCGATTTCCTCTGCCAATTCTCCAAGTCCTGATCCAAGGATTAGACCGAACTCAGGTGCTTGGATACCCTTTTCTTTCAAGAAAGCAGCTGTTTCCTTGATCTTATTTAAAAACGTCATTGTGTCTCCTTTATTATTTTTTTAGCATTTGACCTATTTTGTCAAAGGTTTTTGCGTTGCGAATGGTGATGTTGCGATAAAAAGGCATCTTGAGCAAGTACTTATGATAGGCAGTTGCATAGTAAGATTCTTCAGAGAATTTCCCCCAGAAAATCCCAAGTCTTCCAAAATGAACCACTTCATCTTTCAGTTCCAAACTTTCAACTTTCTCAATGACTTGAGCCACATCCAAGTCCTCGGTATAAAAGAGGATGTCCTTTCGTGCCAAATCTTTGGTCCACCATTCAGGCAGATCTTCAAGTTCCGCTTCAAAGTCCTCTAGACTCAGCAAAGAAAAGCTCTGGATAAATGGATAATGGACTGCAAAGAAATCCTCTAACTTTTCAACCAATTGGGCTTTGGGATCTGTCGAAGTAAAGAAAATATTGCCACTGTTGATGTAGGTATCAACTTTTTCCACTCCCAACTCTGTCAATTCTTGACGAAGTTGCGCCATAACAACCTTATTCTTGCCACCGACATTAATGCCCCTTACCAGTAAAGCATAGCGTTTCATCTTATACCAATTTATCTAAGAAACTTTCCCCAATCATGGCAGTTTCCACACCAAAGTTATCCGCAACTGTTGCTGAGATATCTGCAAAATGTTCAACTGGAATGACACCATTTCCCTTAAAGCTAGGGCTGTAAGCTAAAAGTGGGATATATTCACGAGTGTGGTCTGTTCCTGCATAGGTTGGGTCATTTCCATGGTCAGCAGTAATCAAGAGAAGGTCATCCTCTCTCATAGCTGCGATAATTTCAGGCAAGCGTTCATCAAACTCATGCAAGCAATCACGGTAACCATGAGCATTGCGGCGGTGGCCGTAAAGGGCATCAAAGTCAACTAAGTTTGTGAAGGAGAATCCTTTTTCAAACTCAGCAAGTCCCATGGTCTTCAATAATGTATCAATTCCGTGGCTGTTTGACTTGTTGTGGCCCATGTCATGATTGATACCAGCTCCGTTAAAGATATCGTTGATTTTACCAACAGCGTAAGTATCGATGCCAGCTTCGTTCAATTTATCCAAAACAGTTGGTGCAAATGGGGAAACGGCCAAGTCACGACGGTTAGCTGTACGAGTGAAGTTTCCTGGCTCGCCAACATACGGACGGGCAATGATACGGCCTAAAAGGGCAGGACGCTCAAGAGTAATCGAACGAGCGTATTCACAAATACGGTACAATTCATCCAAAGGAATGATGTCTTCATGGGCAGCAATCTGCAAAACAGGGTCAGCTGAAGTATAGATAATCAACTCCCCAGTTTCCATCTGACGAGGTCCAAAATCATCGATAACAGCTGTACCTGAGTAAGGTTTGTTGGCTTCACGAATGACCTTGCGCCCTGAAAATTCTTCAATCTTTGTCAAGATTTCTTCTGGGAAACCGTTCCAGAAAGTATCGAAAGGCTCGGTAATGTTGAGTCCCATGATTTCCCAGTGACCAGTCATGGTATCCTTACCAAGGGAAACTTCTTCCAATTTTGTTGCATAACCTGTTGGATTGCTTTCAGCTGGAACAGTCTTCAGCGGCGTTTCGCGAGGAATATTTCCTAGACCGATTTTAGCCATGTTTGGCACATTCAAACCAACTGTTTTTGAAATGTGTCCTAGTGTGTCAGAAGCACCGTCTGGCACCCCTGCATTGACAAAGTTATTGGCATCTGGTGCAGCACCGATTCCCACAGAATCCAGTACCACCAAGTGAATCCGATTAAATTTTGACATAGTCTGTCTCCTTATTATTTTAGTTATCTTGCTTTTGTTGAAGTTAAAATCTGAACACCACCTCGTCCCGCTACGATGACCTTATCCACCATTTGGTTGAACAAGCCATGCTCTACGACACCAACGACATGGTCCAATTCTTGTCCGAAGGCAATTGGATCTTCAATGACATCCAAGGCTAGGTCAATGATAAAGTTCCGCATATCGGTCACAAAACGTTGGCCGTCTTTTTCACGGAAACTTGGTTTGTAGCCAGCTCGCTCAAACCGACGAAAGACCTGTTCTGCACCATACTGAACCA
This sequence comes from Streptococcus oralis subsp. oralis, assembly GCF_002096445.1. Lineage (GTDB taxonomy): Bacteria > Bacillota > Bacilli > Lactobacillales > Streptococcaceae > Streptococcus > Streptococcus oralis_N. Next base: position 570,999 of record NZ_NCUK01000013.1, on the reverse strand, counting down.
CTTCTACTGGCAATTTAAAAGCACCTAGTTTCTTGACCAGTTTGCTTTCATCCACCACCCAAATGTATTCTTTTGAGGGCGTTGCGACAACCTTCTCCATCAGAAGGGCACCACCTCCGCCTTTGATTCCGTTAAACTGGCTATCTACTTCATCCGCCCCGTCAACCGTCACATCGACAAAGTCCACTTGATCAATCAACTTGAGTGGGATGTTTAGTCCTTCAGCCTGTTTACTGGTCACACTGGAAGTTGTCACAGCAGTAATCTGCAAACCTTCTTCCTTAATCCGACGACCGATTTCTTCTACGAAATAGTAGGCAGTTGATCCAGTACCGAGTCCAACAACCATACCATCCTTGACAAACTCAGCAGCCTTGATACCTGCCATCTTTTTCAGATTCTCCACTTAAGCACCTCCATTAAAGAGCTATTTTTATTATAACATGTATCCGTTTTTATTTCATGGATACACTGGAAAAACCCGAACATTTTTATTTCGGGTTTTGGTGTCCTATTTAACCATATCAGGATCGTAGTCATAGAATCCTGTGTCGAGGAAACGGTTTTTAGGGTGTAACTTGCGCACTTCCTCATCTAACAAGAAGGCTTGGTCATGGCTGAAATTCCCCTCTTGGATCAAGCCACGCGCTTGAATAAAGAGTTTAGCAATTTCTACAAAATTCTGACCTGAGGTGTAAAGTCCTTCAAGTTTCCAATGAGTAAAACCATGCTCCACCAATTCTGTTAATTTGGTCATCAAATCAAGGTCATTGTTGGCAAAGATGTGAGTACCATGATTATCTTCAAAGATAGAGTAATGGCTCTCAGGGTCACTCGGTTCTGCTAAGAAGAGGTCACGTTTACGTGTCTTTTCATCATCGATGTGCGTGAAGTTATAGTAGTTTTGTAAGAGCGGACGCTTAGAATGGTGAATGACACTAGCCCCATAAACCAATACTTCAGCAGGAATTTCCAAAATCTCTGGCATCTTGAAGAGTTCAGCAGATGGAATTTCACGCGCCAAAACCGCCTCAGAGGCGCCTGCCTTTTGCCCCCAGAAGTTAATCTGACGACTACTTGTCACCATGGTTGAAGCATCGTAGATGGTCTTAAAGGAATAGCCATCGCGATTGACCACGTAAAAGACACCTGCATCCCCAACAGTAATATAGTCTGTCTTGATTTCTTCCAAGAAGTCTAGGAAAGGCTTGATACGGTCCATCATATCTTGGTGCATGAGGGCATTAACCGCGACAATCAGTTCCTTGCCTGCTTCATGAACGAGATTAGCGATGGTGCGTAAGTCTTCATAACTAAAGGTTGTTGGCAGACGAAGGCCAAAATCTTTCTCACCAACATAGATACGGTCTACGCCAGCTTCAAGTAACTGTTCAACTTGTTCAATACTTTCAGCAGTTGCTGTAATGATAATCTTTTCCATAAGGAAAATTATACCACATTTCTCAGAAATCAGCTATGAATACTAGGAGTTTTATAAAAAGTCAAAGTCTTTTTTAAAGTTTGTAATCAAAAAGTGAACGGTAACTTGTACCATTCACTCTATTTTATACATGTGTTTCTTCAACTAGGTGGCCATCGTTCATGACATAAATACGGTCAACCTTATCAAGAAGGCGTGTATCATGTGTAATCATGACAACTCCTCTGCCTTGTTCATGGGCAATGGCAGCCAGCATCTCCGTTACTTGGTAGGCACGCTCAGTGTCAAGACTGGCTGTCGGCTCATCTGCAAGCACAATGCTTGGATTGTTATAGAGCGCTCTAGCAATCGCGGCACGCTGACGTTCGCCACCCGATAGAGCTTTGGGATAATGATTTTGAACTTTTTCCAAATCCAACAAGTCAAAGAGCTCTTTTCGGTCACTTTTACTATTTTTTCCCTTATCTAGTCTGTCTATCAAATCCAGCTGTTCCTTGACCGTTAGAAAAGGAATTAAGTTTGAAGCCTGGAGAATGAAACCAAACTCTCTAAAACGGAGATCTGTTTTTTCCTTCTCCGTCAAACTGCCTGTTTCCTTCCCTTTGACTAGAATCTTTCCACTCGAAGCTTCCTGTAGTTGTCCTAGAGTTGTTAGAAAGGTCGTCTTGCCAGAGCCAGAAGGCCCAACGATAGCTACGAACTCTCCCGCATTTAGCTGAAAATTCGTCTCATGCAGAGCTACGACTCTCATCTTTCCTTCCCCGTAGGTTTTTGTCACTTGATTCATTTCTATCAATGCTGTCATACTATTCTCCTTATCATTCTGCAATTGCAGTAATCGGGTCCACCTTTAGTAAGCGTGGAAGTGAAATGACACCACCTAGAAGGGCCATCAAGGAAATTACCAAGCTTAGGACAGAGTAGGCTATCCAACTTGGATAGAAAAAGAAGGTAGCTGGTAAGACTAAAATCACTCCTCCAATTGCCAGCAAGGCTAAAGCAATCCCCATACCAGCTAGGAGGAAGATTTGACAGAATAGAGACCATACAATGGTTTTAATCTGTATTCCCTGAGCCCGCATTATTCCATAAAGACCTAGTTTTTGGATGGTAATGATATAAACAAAAATCCCCACAATCAAGCCTGTAATGACAATCATAGCAAGAATCATTCCTGAAAATACATTAACCTGAGGTGTGTAACCAGGAATTTTCGATATCATTTTTGGAATGGAAATCTGTTTCAGACCATCCCCGACCACTTCTATGTCATTTTTTAAAACTAAGGCAGAGATGGAACGATTGGCCTTCAAGGTTCCTTGTAAGGTCCAATAAGTTGTCAGACTCGTAAAGACAACAGGCTCGGTGAAAAACTTATTTCCTTGAGTCAGGCCTACAATCTTGTAACTTGACTCGCTTCCATTGAGCTGAATGGCATCACCTAACTTCATTCCATAGTTCTCAAAGGACTGATCCACGACAACCTCATCATCTCCCTCAGGATAACGACCCTCCGTCAAACTAGGGGAGATAAAAGAGTCCCAGTCTTGAGCAAAGATGGAAACATTGACCTTTTCACTACCATCAACTAGGTTGGTCACAGCAAACATATAGCCCAATGGAGCAGCCTCTTCAGAACTCTTATCCTTGTAGTCCTTTTCAGGAATAAAAGATGCCGTCAAATTATCATTTGCGTAGTCAGATAAAACCACCCCCGTCGCTTGCCAATTATCAATAGCTGCTCGGTTGTTTCGCACAAGACCAAGAGCTAGACTGGTCATAAAAAAGACCATAAAAGCGATAAGAAAAATGGTAGTTAGAATCAAACTATATCGAAGTTTGTTTCGTAATATCTCTTTGATAGCAAGATACATGCTTATCTCCTTTTACTTTTCCCAGAGGTAGCAAAAAGCCACCCAGTCCAATAGACAGAATCTCTGTCCTTCCATCCATTCAAAACAACTCCTACCTATACTTTTCAAAAGTATCCAGGTAGCAACTCAACAAATCATCTTAGGAAAAGCCTCAGCTTGCTATCAATTTATATAAGTTATCCTTTCCTTTCTCAGTATATTTATAATTAAGAAGGTCAGGTCATCTGTTTTAAGTGTAACATCCATGCTATCATTTTCCCTAGTGGGTGTCAAGAAGAGAGACTTAGAAGTTGATAAGAGACTTTAGTAGTTTTGTAACAATCCTGTAATAATTCTTTGCATAAAAAATGATAAAATAGTTATGTACTGTTAAGGAGAGAATCATGTCCGCAAGAAAACTAGAAGCTTATGAGTTTGAACAAGCTCCCGAATCGAAACAAACTCCGCTTTACCAAGATTACACACCTGAAGCCCCAGTTGGCCCTAACCTAAAAGAGATTTTATTTTTTGTAAATATCGCTTGTTTCTGTATTTTTATGGCACTTTTTAGTTTTATCTTTTTAGCTATAAAATTAAATACAGCTTTGTCCTTTATCGCTGCAATGGGTCTTAGTTTCGCCCTTTTACAACTTCAACGAAAGATGATGAAACGAAAATTTTCAAAATAAAGGTTGGTACTACTACCAACCTCTTTTCTAGTTATCAAAAAAGACAGTTATCTAACTGTCTTTTTTATTTATTCTTTCGTTTTGAAGGAGATTGAATAGCGATCTTAACTTCAAATATTGTTCCTCTAGGTTTGTTATCTTTGACGCTAATCGTTCCTCGTAAGGCATCTACGATCTGCTTGGCTAAAGATAGTCCAAGACCAAAGCCACCTTTCTGACGGGTTCTCGCCTTGTCTACACGGTAAAAACGGTCAAAGATTTTCTTCTTATCAGCAGCTGAAATTCCAATTCCGTTATCCGTTACTGTTAGATAGAGGTGGCGATCTGTAGCATGAACTACAAACTCAATTTTCCCATCTTCTTCTGTATACTTGATGGCATTGTCAAATAAGATGGTCATGAGCTGTTTTAGGAGCAACTGATCGGTCATAAAGGGACGATAAATCCGATTTTCGTAGTTAAAAACTCGATCATTTTCAGAAGCAATCAACTCATAGTTAGCAAAGGTCGTCTTAAAGAACTGTGGTGATACTTCTGCTATTTCTGGTTTGATTCCATCATCGCGGCGTGCAAGGTTGAGAAGATTGGTCGTGAGGAAGCGCATGTTGCGAACTTCTTCAAGGCTCGAAGCAATACTTTCGCTGGATTCCATGATCGTTGCCTCTGGTTTTCGAAAGAGATTCTCTAACCGATTTTGTAAAACGGCCAAAGGCGTTCTCAGTTCGTGACTCGCATTTTCAACAAAGGACTTCTGCTTTTGCATGCTTTCCAGTAGCGGTTTGACACTGACACGTGCCAGGTAAACACTGGCAATTAAAGACAGGAGCCAGAAACTAGCCATGACTACAACAATTAAATGCTCGTGATTTTGGCTGATTTGCTCAAGCTGGCTGGTATTGATTAGAACCGCTGCATATTTGACATTGCTTGATACGGAGGAAGAGTTGGTTTCCATCAAGACCATTCGATAGGTTTCTTCCTGACCATAGCTATTGACGACTTGGATTTGACGAATATGATTCAATTCTTTCTTGTCCAGCTTGATCTTATCCAAGCCTAAAAAGCGATTGCCCAGTAAGAGTTGGTTAAAATCCTTGTCAAAAAGCAAAACTTCTGTATTGGAGCTAACATTGGGCTTGATTTCAGCCTTGTTGGCATCCGCTGTTGCGGGTTGGATATCCTTGACTTCTTCGGTTGCCCGATTAAGGGCTAACTGGATAACCGCTTGGGGACTACTACTAAGAGCTTGGAGTTTTTCATCTACAGAGGTGTAGAGACTCGAATGCATGACCTGAAGGATAATCAAGGTCATAGCAGAGAAAATCAAGGTGAACACTCCAAAGTTTCGAATGAAATAGCTAAAATCATCCGCATACCATGTTTTTTTTAGTTTATTGAACATCTTTTAAAATATACCCGACACTACGCAAGGTTTGAAGATTTTCAGCAAAGGCTGTCCCCTTCAATTTCTTACGAACTTTTGAGACATAGACTTCTACAACGGAAATCGTCGTATCGCTATCAAATCCCCATAGACGGTCAAAAATTTGTGTCTTGGGAAGAATAACATTTTGATTTTGAAGGAAGTAAACCAACAACTCAAACTCTTTTCCGAGCAGTTCCACAGGCGTGTCTTCCACCTTCACTTCATTCGTTGAAAGATTGACGACTACATCCCCATAGGTCAAGGTATTTTCGTTAAACTTTCCTGAACGCTTGAGAAGGGCTTGAATCCGCATTTTAAGTTCTTCTAAGTAGAAAGGTTTGGTGAGGTAGTCATCTGCCCCCAACTCAAAACCATGTCCCTTATCATCCAAACTTTCCTTAGCGGTCATGATAAGGACTGGTGTCGTAATTCCTTTTTCACGCAATTCTTTCAGAACTTGGAAGCCATTTTTTTCAGGCAACATCAGGTCAAGCAGAATCAAGTCATAAACGCCACTTTCTGCTTCGTAGAGACCTTCCTCTCCATCAAAAACCTGCATGACATCTGCAAAATCATCTAAAAAGTCAAATACTGAGTTTGACAGGCCCAGGTCATCTTCTACTAATAAGATTTTTATCATCAGAAACTCCTCCTTGTTATGATTATTATACCAAAATTGCCTTAAAAAAAACTCAACTCTCTCTTCTTTTAAGATAGAAAGTTGAGTTTTTGTTTACGTTTCGAACGAATTAAGCCTTGCCATATTGGGCTACAACAGCTTCGACTGCTGCTTTCTCACGCTTAATCAAGTCAACACGCGCTGCGATATCCTTGATCCCCATGCGGATATTACGGCTAAGAGCTAGGTCAGAAAGTTGCGGTTCAAAGAATTCCTTATACTCAGCCAAGCGTTCTTCTGTTTTAAAGATGTGTGATGGGAAGATGACAAAGCTATCAAAGCTCATATCCCCACCAAGAGCTGCCTTGATCCAATCCCAGTTTTCACGCGCCCATACCCAAACAGTTTCTTGAGTTGTTTGGTGTCCGAGGAATTGGAGGTACCATGAAGAAAGGTCTTGTGGTTTCACCACAAATTTGTCCTTCCATGAACGAATCAAGGTTTGGATATTGTCAGCATCTGTACTGTAGGCTAGAGCAGCTGCCAACTGGCGTTTGAAGACCGCATCCGTCGCATGAGTGTAGAGGTCCAGATAAGTTGCGACCAAGTCCTTGGTCTCATAGTGTTTCATTTCATTGATAAGAACTTGTGCACGGATGGCTGCTGGAAGTCCTGCAAGATTATCCTTGTGAGCTGCGAAGATTTGGCTAGCGACTTGACTAGCTTCTGCATCATTAGAGCGAATCATCATGGAAATGGTCAACTGACGAACCAATTCATCTTCATCTGATTCACCATCTTTGGCTTCAAAACCAAGACGGTCATAGTTGTGACGAGCCAATTTAGCAACGAGTGTATTAAAGGCTTTCTCAGTTGCTGTTCCTTCATCGATAAAGCGCTCAAGGGCAGCAATCACTTGAGATACAGCTGAAACTACCAAGTAAGACTCTTCTTTAGCAAGTTTATCAAGGACTGGGAGCAAATCAGCATAAGAAATATGACCTGCCTCAGCCAACAAACGACGTTCTTGAACAATTTGCAGTTTGCTTGTGTTATCAAGTATCTCTAGCTCAGCAAGAACAGCTTCTAACAAGTCTCCTTGATAGTCGGTAATATAGTGGGCAGTATTTTCAGTGTTGAGACGAAGAGCTCCTTCATTTTCAGCAAGAAGAGCGGCGTAGCCAGGGATTTCGATACTTTCAGTTTCAAGTGTATCTGGCAAGCCTTTCCAGTTGCTGTTGAGTGGCACTACCCAGAGGCGGTTCTTGTCTTCGTGCTCACCGATGAAGAATTGTTTTTGCGAAATCTTCAAGACATCATTTTCAACTTTGACAGTGAGAACTGGATAACCAGGTTGTTCCAACCAAGAATCCATGAAGGCCGCAACATCACGACCTGACGCTTGACCAAGGGCATTCCAAAGGTCACGACCAATGGTATTTCCATATTGGTGCTTTTCAAAGTAAGCATGCAAACCTTTAGCAAAATCAGCATCTCCTAGCCAACGACGAAGCATGTGCATGAGACGGCTTCCTTTGGCATAGACGATAGCTCCGTCAAAGAGGGTATTGATTTCATCTGGGTGTTTAACTTCAACATGGACAGACTGAACACCATCCGTCGCATCGCGTTTAAGTGCCGCTGGAACACCACCTGTTTGGAAGTCTTCAAAGATATTCCAAGTTGGTTCAATGGCATCCACACAGACGTATTCCATCATGTTGGCGAAGCTTTCATTAAGCCAGAGGTCATCCCACCATTTCATAGTCACGAGGTTTCCAAACCATTGGTGAGCCAACTCATGTGCTACAACTAGGGCAACTTGTTGACGGCTGGCAAAGGTTGAGTTCTCATCCACAACCAAGTAAACTTCACGGTAGGTCACCAGACCCCAGTTTTCCATAGCACCTGCTGAGAAGTCAGGAAGGGCGATATGGAGAGATTGAGGAATTGGATACTTAACTCCGTAGTAATCTTCGTAGAACTCAATTGAACGAACGGCGATATCCAAAGAGAAATCAAGGTTAGAAAGTGGATGTGCTTTTGTAGAGTAGACACCTACGAGGGTACCATTTTTAGTTTTAGCGGTAACCCCTTGCAAGTCACCAGCTACAAAGGCCAACAAGTAAGATGACATACGAGGTGTTGTCTCAAACTTCCAGATACCTGTTTCCTTGCGGTTATCCACATCAATCTCAGGCATGTTTGACAAGGCAAGTTCGCCTTCTGCTTGGTCAAATCTAAGAGCGAGGTCAAAGGTTGCTTTGGCTTCTGGCTCATCCACACATGGGAAGGCTTCACGCGCAAAGTGGCTTTCAAACTGTGTAGACAAGACTTCCTTCTTGACACCATCCACTGTGTAGTAAGAAGGGTAAATCCCTGTCATGTTATCTGTGATTTTTCCTGAAAAAGCGATAATCAATTCAACTTGACCGGCCTCAGCCAATTCGACATGAAGGGCTTCATTTTCATGATCAACTGTAAATGGACGAGCTTGACCCGCAACTTCTACAGAAGCGATTTCCAAGTCCTTTTGGTGAAGGGAAATACGGTCACTCTTGGCTTGACCAGTGATGGTCACCTTCCCAGAAAATGTCTTGGTCTCACGACTCAAGTCCAAAAATAAATCATAATGTTCAGGAACAAATTGCGTAATAAAATGTTCAACTGCTTGCATAGTTTTCTCCTATTCTAAGTTTAAGAGTTTTACTCTTATTCAAACAAACTTATTATATCATGTTTTGCTTAAGAAAAAAGGATTGGACGGTGATTTCCAAAACTTTCTTCCTCCTAGCAGTCTACAGTGGGTAGACTTTACGAAATTCTTCTAAAACAACCTTGCTGTCAGGCGTAAAAGTTAGTCCTGCCTCTCTCAGCCACTCGGCGAAACAGTCCTCATGAACCTGACGCCAATAGGCTAGGGATTTGTCACCTTCCCCTTCCTTAAAGGCGTGATCAGCAGAAACATGATTAAAGGATTCGACAGAAACCTTTGTAATTTCGACAATGCAGACAGCCTGATTTTGACTGTCTAAAATGACATCGAAGGTCCCTTCTTGTGGAAGGGGTTCGTTATCGACTGCATAAAGATCATAGGCTGATGCAGTTGCCGTCTTTTCACCTTTTAAAACCAAATCTGCCAAGAGATCGGCTTCTACTCCAAAAGCCCAAGCATCGATCTCATCTCCGATTGAGGGATTGATTTTCTTGTATGCATTCCACATTTCTTGCGGTGTCATGGGTTGCTCCTTTGTAATTTTTTACTTTCTTCTTTTACACGTTTGAGGTGGTCTGGATGGTTAATTTCTAAATCAAAAATCTCTGGAATAGAACTGTAGTGGATAATACATTTGATACCCATCTGATTCATTTTTTGTATGAAAGAAAGATTCAGATAGCCTGTAACAACTTGTCAAGGACTTTCTAATCATTTTTATCACTTTTTTGATGTTTTTCTCTCTCCATTTCTCTAAGCATTATGCGTTTTAATTTGTCTTGCATTGTTTCAGTAGCATTTTTATTAAAATGGACAACAACTTCATAGGTCACTTTTCCAACTTTCTTTATCGTTTTTGTTCCTGTATTCTGTTCATTTTTATTTTCGTACATATAGTTTTCCTCCTATTCATTACACCAAAAAACGACTGGTTTTTTCCCCAGTCGTTTAACTTCGTTCTTTCAAGCTCACAAATTGTTATCTTGAATATTAAATTTCATTTTTAATGAGTCAGATGTTTTCTGACCAATTAACTATTTTAATTTTTTATCTTTTTCTTTATCTGCATAGCTTTCTATAGTTAGATATTCCTTATTCAATTCATTTAAAAGTTCTTCTTCACTTGGTAAATACAGTTTATATTTTGATGCAAATATCTGTTTTTCATCTTCCGGAAGAGTATATTTAACAATGGAATCACTCTTATCAGCACAAAGTACAATGCCTATTGGAGGATTATCTCCCTCATTCATCATTTCTCTTTCATAATAATGAACATACATCTGCATTTGTCCTAAATCTTGGTGTGTTAAATCTCCAATCTTCAAATCTATCAGAACAAAGCATTTCAATATGTAGTTATAAAATACTAAATCTATTCTGAAATGTCTTCCATCAAAGGTAAATCTTTTCTGCCTTGCTACAAATGAAAAACCTCTCCCTAATTCTAAAAGAAATTTCTGTAAATGAGTTATTAAGGCTTGTTCCAAATCACTTTCATAAAAATCTGTATTAGCTTCCAAACCTAAAAACTCCAACACATACGGATCTCTTATAATATCCTCAGGGCTTTTGCTTTTTTCCAATTGTGTTATTTCTTTTGACACTTCTTCTTTATTTTGACTTGATAATAATCTTTCATAGAAAAAACTGTTTATCTGCCTGTCAAGTTGCCTTGTACTCCAATTAGATTTTATAGCTTCTTCTAAATAAAAGTTCCTTGCATTTTCATTTTCAACACGCATAAGACTTCGATAATGTGTCCAACTCAATTCGCTACGCAGTGCGTAGCCATTTGGAAAAGTAAGATAAAATTGTCTCATATTCTTAAGATTTGCAACTGTAAAGCCTTTGCCAAAGTCTTTTGTCATCTGTTTAGATAGTTCTTGCAATAAACCTTGCCCATATTCTGCTGTATCTTTACCGCCTTGTTCATCAATAATTCTCTTACCAATATTCCAATAAGCTTCAACCATAGCAAAATTTGCTGTTTTATAAACTTTATTTCTTGCGCTTATCAGTATATTCTTAATTTCATTATAAAAATTGTTTTCCATGACCCTATCTCCTAAATTCTCTTATATTTTTCTACTCCACCTTCAGCCTTTCCGATGTGTTCTACATTTTTTACAAGTCCGTTATTTACATTTTCATAAAACCATCTACCAATCAAAGCCGGAGGTGTTGCGATTAACTCTCGTAAAACGAACTCTTTACCTTTCGGCAATGAGCCTATTTTATTTAGTAATGTATAATATAGAGTGGCATAGCTTGTATTTTCTTGTAAACTGCTGCACTTACAATATTCACTAATGCTTGGGTAATTACCCTCTTCTGCCTTTTTAGTTAAAATTTTCAGTTCTTCATCTGTTACCGTAAATTGAATTCGCATTTATATATCCTCTCCTTATAACTGAGTTTATTATCATATCATTGCATCATAAATACGAGATTTTTTCCATATAACAAATTCAACAACCTTATTATTCTTATAATAGAATATATCCTATCTTTCCTCTCCTCTGTACTTTTCTTTTACCTTATTATGATATTGTTCTGCTTTTTCCTGTTGTTCTTGGAATTTTTTCAGTTGTGCAATAACACTTGGCTTTTCTCCACGCTTAATCGCCTTGTCAATCTCAATACTTAGGTCTATTCCATAATCATCATTTACTGTCTTAACCGCATATTTGATATGGTCTATCTGCTTAAATTCATCTTGAATTTTAATTTTATCTTTGTTTAAGGTTTCTATTTCTTTTTCAAGTTTTGTAATTTCCTTTTCCCATTCATTTAGCTTAATAGATGATGTTCCGGTAAATTTTTCTATCGTCTTTCTTGCTCTTAGGTATCTATCTATTTCCTTTTTATGAGAATTGTAAAAGCTGTCTTTGAATAGTGTTTTACTCTTATATTCCTGATAGACTTTTTTGTTTTCTTTGATGATGTCAGAACAGATTAAACATTGGTTTAGGTCTTTTATTCTTTGTGTTTTTTCTTGAATATCACTGCTTATTTTTTTACTTTGCTTTGCCAGTTCAAAGATTTTTTCCTGTAGATCTGCTATGGTCTGAAGTTTATTATCTTTCAAATATATCCTTGCCTTTGAAAACCGTCTTAGGTCTGCTCCTATCTTTTTATTGCTTGCATAAGGATTTAACTTTCTTGCCTTTTCTCCTTGCAAGTCATGATAAATAGAAATGTATTCATAGAGATTAAAGAGTTCCGCTTCGCTTTCATATTCTTCTTTTTTCTCTTGTTTGTATTCATCATATTTTGCTTGCAAGTTTCCGATTAAGGAGCCTATCCAAGAAGTAAGCTCCGATATTCTTTCTTTAATCGCTTTGACTAAGGAATTATGCTTTTTGATTTCTCTATTGATATTTCCTTTGTCGGTTTCAATGCCTTTTCTTTCTAAAGCACTGGCACTTGCTCCTAAATGAATGGTTGGGATTTCTTCTATCCCCTGTCTTTCAAAAGAACGATGGTCTACTCTTTTTTCAAGATTGTTTCTTTCAAGATAGATGTTACAGATTTCAGCAAAACTTTCTCGCCATTTCTCTGCATTACCTTTGTTATTCCAATCAGTAAGTTCGACTTTTCTTGTTTTTGGTTTTCCGTTTTTATTTAGAATTTTATTGCCCTCATCATCAAGGATATATTCTTTTTTGCTTTTAGCTTGCCACTGTCCTTTTTCATTAATCGGTCTAAGTGTTGTCATGATATGGGCGTGAATATTATTATTTCCCTCATTACTTTCATCGTGGATTGCAAGGTCTGCTATCATTCCTTTTGATACAAAATTTTCCTGTATAAATTCTGTGATAAGTTTTTTGTTTTCCTCAAAGGATAATTCTTTCGGTAAGGCTATGATGAAATTTCTTGCAAGTTGAGCATTGCTTGCTTTTTCGTTTAGCTCCACACTGTTCCATAAAAAACTTCTGTTTTGAAATTCTTTTGGTATGTTCTCCAGTAAGAATATTTCCGAATGAAGTAATCCTTTTTTATTATGATAATCGTGAGTCACTCCGTCCCATTCATTTTTGATTTTCTCACAAGAAATATAGGCTGCACTTGCAACTGCACTTTTACTTTTTCCTCTGCTTATCATTGATATATTAAAGTGAAATGTTTCTGCCATCTGTGTAAGCTCCTTCCATTTTTTGTTTGTTTTCAGGTAAAGAAAAAGCAGACAGGCTATTTTTTGTATCTTTTCCTATCTGCTTTATCAGCATATTTTTATTAAGTTTTGGATTTTCAAAGGCTTGCTAAAATCCCTTAGTTTACTAAGGGCGCAATTATACACCCTAAAGGGTGCTTTGCGCCCTGCGGAGCTTTTGCCCTTGCAGGGAGCTTCTGTAAAAACTAAAGTTTTTTTATTCAATCATTTCTTCTTCGGTTTCATTTTTCATATCCTTTTTACTTATCACTTCATCATAGGCTTTTTGGTATTCTGCGGTATCAGTGGCAATCTTAAGCATTTTTTCTATCTCCTCATCGGTAAACAGAAGAGGATTTTCTATTACCCTTTCTACGATTAGCCCTCTTTGTATAAGCCTGTGATTTCTTCGTTTTCGTTCTTTTTCATTTGCCAGCTTTTCTAATTTCTTTCCTTGATTTTGTAGTTGTTTCAGCTTTACATCGCACTTTTCTTTTTCTTCCTGAAGTTCAAAAATTTGTTCCTGTACTTCTTGTAATGTTTTTTCCTTCTTCATTTTCTTAATTCTCCTTTTTAGTATTTTGCATTGAAAAAGGCTACATACCTTTTTTAGATAAATAGCCTTCCTCTTCACTATTTTAGATTTTATCTTCTAAAATCTTTCTCAGTTTCTCTAAAATTTTATCCCTCCTTTTTCCGATTGTTTGATAGCTTACTTTTTCTTTTTTGCCGATAGACCTTAGACTTTCTTCTCTGTAGAAGATGGCTTCCATTAGCTCTCTTTCTTCTTTTGTCAATTGATTTAATGCCTTGTTTAGTTCTTCAATTTGCATTTTGACTTCTACAATTTTTTCTAAGTCTATTCTTTCATCTATGATGTTATCTACAAAGTGTCCATCATAATCTAATGCTGAAAATGAAATTACATTATACTTCCAATCCTTTCTCTGGAGATACTTTTCATGCTCTGTTATCTTCCAATAGGTTTTATAAACTTCTTCACTTACAGGTACAGCTTTTCCCCTAACATAGATGTAATATTCTTTTTTACCCATTGTGCTATCCTCCTTTTTATGTTCTCTGTTTTGGTTTTTGAGAATAAAAAAGGAGGGCTTCTACACTTTGGCGTAAAAAGTCCTCTTTGAAAAATACATGCTTTTTTACTATGCTATTTAATATCGAATAAAAATTTTCTTAAACTAAATATCTTAATATCACACAATAAAAGAAGGTACCTTATGCTTACTCTTTCTGTTATCATGTCATACCATCGCATAACTTTATCTCCTTAACATTAACATTTTTTATCTCCTTTATTTTAGTCTTGAAAAATAATAGTACCCTCTGTTGATATTTATAAATGCATAACATAATCAGCTGTAGAATTTAAAAATTCTTGGTCATGGGAAACAATGAATATTATTTTATTATCACTTTTGCATTCGTTAATTAGATGCGATATATTCATCATGTTGTAATAATCCATTCCGCTTGTTGGTTCGTCAAAAAATATGAATTTAGAATTCTTACACAATACGGATGCAATTGCCACTCTTTGTTTTTGTCCGCCTGACAAGCTCATTGGATGACAATCCTTCAATTCATACAAATCAAGTTTTCTTAGAATATCTTCAACATAACTGCTTTCAATATTTTTTATTCCAAGACTCACTTCCTTTATGACGGAATCGGTAAAAAGCTGATGATTAACATCCTGCATTACAAGAGAGGATATTTTTAGCCTATCTGATTTTGAAAGTCTTTTGCCGTCCAAATAGATTTCATCCTTCGATTTTCTTTCTAAGCCTATAAGGCATCTGAGCAAAGTGGATTTACCAAGTCCGTTTGTTCCTACTATGCCGTAAATTTTTCCCATTTCAAAAGAGAGGTCTTTTAAATGCAATTTTTTATCTATGCCATTAAACTTAAATTCAATGTTTTTTACTTCTAAATTTCCCTTATTTTGATTTTCGGGTACTGTAAGTTTTACTCTATTCTTATTTCTTAAACCTAACTTCTTTAGCTTTTCAGACGGTATTTTCATAAAATCTATTTGAGTATATTCCTTTTGTATTTCCCCATCTTTAATCAAAAAAACTCTATCTACAATATCCATTAGATAAAATATTCTATGTTCTGAGATTATAAGAGTTTTCCCCTTATCTTTAAGTTTTATAAGCATTTCTTTTATGATTAAAATGTTTTCTTCATCAAGATTTGATGAAGGCTCATCTAAAACAATGATTTCCGTTCCAGATATATAACTTGCAGCAATACATAAAATCTGCTTTTCTCCACCCGAAAGCTTAAAAATATCTCTATTTAAAAGATGTTCTATCGGAAACAAATCCAACATATCATTTAGTCTTTCATCCATTTGTTTTTTTGAAAGTCCTATATTCTCCAAATAGAGAAGTAATTCAAGAGTAGTATTTATATTGAAAAAGTGTGTCTTTGGATTTTGAAATACATTTGATACTAAGAGCGATATTTCGTATAATTCGAGGTTTTTAATATCTTTATTATCAATCCTGATGGTTCCACCCATAGAAGCTCCATCATATCGTACAGCTAACCCATTGATAGAATTTATAATTGAAGATTTTCCGCTACCACTTTTCCCAGTAAATAATACACATTCGCCTTTTTTTACATCTAAAGAAATGTTTTTTAACACTTTAGGAGAATTTCCATAAGATAGAGATAAATTTTCAATTTCTACCATAAAGCTCCTCCTATAACCATAATCAGTATTGAAAGCACATAAACAAAATCAACTGTTTTCGTTTTGACGGATATGTACCTAGTTTTTTTAACAGGATTTTCAATACATTTTGTTTCTGCTGCCTTTGCAATATCATCAGAAATATTAGAAGACATAACAAGTAAAGGCACAATTACATACTCGATGTATGAAATTGGATTTTTAAATGTAATACCCCTTATTTTCATAGCAAGTTTTATATTGTGACTTTCTTCCCTAAATGAAGGAAAAAACCTAAACATTACAGCAATTGGTATAGAAACAGTACGAGGTAAATTCATTTTATCCATTGAGGATATTACACTTCCTACATCCGATGTTTTTAAAAAAAAACTTCCCGCACTAAATGGAAGATAAAACATCTTACATACAGCAAATAGCATAAAAAACATCATTAAAATCGCATTCATATTTCTAATTACATCAAGATTAGGTATCAAAGAAAGAACCCCAAAAAATGATATGTTTTTTAAGGCTTCTTTCTTAAATCCATTCATTAAAAAAAGAAATGAAATAAGAAGCACAATTCCCCATTCAAAATAGGTATTTACTTTATAAAATACAGCAAATCCAAGTGAAAAACTTACTAAAATTTTACTAATTGGATTGGGATTATATGGATTGTCTAAAGAAACGAGCATTATACAATACCAGCTTTTTCGAAATGCTTTTTCAAAAAGACTTTACCGATATATGCGCCGAGTATCCCGCCGACAACAGCACCGATATATACTAATACCATACTTCGATAATTCAAAAGTGCTATGAGCTTCATTATATAATCGTGACCCATACCGCCTGTTTCCGCCAGTTTAATAACCTTGTCTTTAGCCAACAAAACTTGCATAAGGAAACCACAAATCCAAGTGTTGAATACGACAAATGAGAGCATATTAAATTTAAATGATTTATATTCTCCTTTTTTTCTTAAAAGTTCCGCAATTGCCATACTGATTACAGCATGTATCAATATTACATATGTATTTCCCATTGCAATTGCTAAAAGACTACAAATCAACCCAAGTATAAATAATCCCCATGATTTTTGAACTTTTGCCATAAAGAGCATTATAACTATTCCTGTTATAATGCCTGCCAGTGTAGGGTATGCCAAGTATAAAATCGGTACAATACCAATCATTCCCGAAGCAAACATAAGTACAAAATATATTACTGTAAATACACCTATCGTAACTAAATCTTTAATTCTTAATTTTTCCATTTTTATATTTTCCTTCTAAATAAGTTTTCACTGAATATTTGATTTTCTAAGCATTGCTTTATAAAATTCCGAGCTTTTACAAAGTTCTTCATCTGTCCCTATCGCTTCTATTTTTCCGGCATTTAATAAAACGATTTTGTTTGCATTTCTTATTGTTCTTAATCTATGAGCAATAACAATTGCCGTTTTTTCTTTTATAAGTTCGGATAAAGCCTCTTGAATTAGACTTTCATTTTCAACATCCAGAGATGCTGTAGCCTCATCAAGCAATATGATTGGTGCGTCCTTCAAAATAGCTCTTGCTATGGATATTCTCTGTCTTTCTCCTCCTGAAAGTCTTTGTCCGTTCTCACCTATTATGGTATCTATTCCTTCAGGCATTTTATTGATAAATTCATAGCATCTTGCTATTTTAGCTGCTCTTACAATTTCTTCGTCTGTAGCTCCTTTTTTACCAATTCTTATATTATCTTTTATGCTTGAATTAAAAAGAGTAACATCTTGGAAAACGATAGAGAAATTTTTAAGGAGTGTTTCCGGATCAATTTTACCGATGTCCTCTCCCCCTATCAAAATCTTTCCTTTATCTATATCCCAAAATCTTGCAGCAAGCTTGGTGAGAGTTGTTTTTCCGCTTCCGCTTGAACCGATTAGCGCAGTGATTTCACCCTGCTTTGCAGTAAAGCTCACACAATTTATTACAGAATAATCATCATATCCGAAATAAACATCCTTGAACTCAATATCGTAATTTTTAATGTCAATATCTTTTTTGCCTTTTTGAACAGGCATGGTCTTTATTTCCTTTATTCTCCCTACAACCGCATCAAGCATAACTATCATTGACATAAAGGTGATTATTCCTTCTATAGGAAGATAAATACTTGCTGTAAGCATTAAAAATGCGATATAAACCAGCGCACTTACCTCCCCTGCCATAAGCATGTTGACGCCGATAACGGCAACACTTATAATTCCAAGCTTTAAAATTGCGGCAGCTATTCCTGTAAGTGTTCCGGCTATAACTTCACCTTTCGTCTTCTGTTTTGTGGATGCATTTAATTTTTCAAAAAAATCATTTAACATCCTATCTTCTAAGTTGTAAGATTTTATTTGCTCTATCTGCTCTATATTTTCCTGTAGATTATCAAAAACCTTACGATTATCATCTATCCAGCCTTGTACTATTTTTTTCTGACTTTTCTTTGATAAAAATATAATCAAAATAGAAATGGGAATTACCCAAAGGGCTGCAAGTGCAAGTTTCCAATTATAGAAGATAAGCATTAAAGCAATAATACTTGTGGATATAGCCGTTGAATATATATGAGGTACAGCATGAGAAAAAATTGTTTCATATAAGTTCATGTCATTCATCATGGTTTCCGCAAGGTCTGCCAAATCTCTTTTACCAAAATAAGAAAGAGGTAATTTCTTTAACTTTTCCGCTAACTCAATTCTTGAATTTGCACTCTCGTTGTACACATTGGTGTAAAGTCTTACATAATCCCACCTCGCTATTAAGAACATCACAATCATCATTACTACAATTAGTGCAATATAATGAACAGAAGTAAAATTGTAACTCTCAATACTTTTTAAAATGCCTATATACTGAAACAGAAACATAAAACCGATCATTGGTGCGAACAATTTAGTTAAATTAACAAGCGTGTGTGAAAATATGGCTTTTTTTAAGTTAATTGCTCCTTTTTCTGACATCGCATATTTTTTCATAAAATAAG
Organism: Streptococcus oralis subsp. oralis; assembly: GCF_002096445.1. Lineage (GTDB taxonomy): Bacteria > Bacillota > Bacilli > Lactobacillales > Streptococcaceae > Streptococcus > Streptococcus oralis_N. The sequence goes on along the minus strand of NZ_NCUK01000013.1, from coordinate 552,365 downwards.
AAACCATATGTTTAACCTCCTATCTTCCAATTTACGGATTTTTGATATTCTTCCCAAAGTTTTTTGTAAGGCCCACTCATACCGATTAAATCTGAATGCTTGCCTTCTTCTACAATTTTCCCCTTATCGATAACGAGAATCTTGTCCGCGTCTATCACTGTAGATAATCTATGAGCAATCATTAATGTTGTCTTGTTTTTTGACAGTTTCTTAAAAGACTCCTGAATCAAATGTTCATTCTCAGGATCTGCAAAAGCTGTGGCTTCATCCAATATGATAATGTCTGCATCTTTCAGAAAAGCTCTCGCTATAGAAAGCCTTTGAGCTTCTCCACCCGAAAAATATGTGCCTTTTGTTCCATAAACAGTATCAAGCCCATCTTCCAAACCTTGAACAATATCCTTAGCACCTGAACTTATCAAAGCACTATCTATTTCTTTATCCATCGCATCAGGCTTTCCGATTAAAAGATTATCTCTTAAACTCATTTTAAATAGTTTAGAGTTTTGAAAAACAAAAGCAATTTTTCTCATTAAAGCCTCTTTTTCAAAATCTTTTATATTAATTCCTCCAATATAAATTTCACCTGTTTTAATATCGTAAAATCGTGCAGCAAGCCTTGCTATAGTAGTTTTACCACTGCCTGATGATCCGACTAAAGCAACTCGTTCTCCTTTATTCACCTTAAATGAAATATCGTCTAATACATTTTCATCTTCATAAGAAAAGCTTACATTTTTAAACTCTATCCCAACATCAGAACTTGTTTTATTTCCATAAACAAAATCATCAAACTCAAGTATATTTTCAATTTTATCTAAAGCAAGTTCTGCAAAATAACTGTATTGTGTAATCGTCGCAGTTCTCATAATAAAAGTAGCAAATGCCGGTCCTATTAGGAAGTAAATAACAGAATCTGCAACTACATTAGATAAGTTTCCATTAAATTTTATTAAGAGTAATGCCACAGGTACCAAGAAAAATGCCGTCGATGTAGAAACGGTTTCAAACCACGACATTTTATTCGTATAACTCATAGTAAGCTTAAGTACATTGTCTTTTGTTTTTATGATTAACGAATATAACTTATCAAAGCTCTCAACACTTTGTGCAAATGTTTTAACAACAGGAATTCCTCGAACATATTCCACAGTCTGAGAAGATAAATCGGAAAGTCCTGCATAATACTCATCCTTCATTTTTTTTGTTTCGGTTGTCATCATAGATGACATCAATGTCATACCGATAATCATCGGTATCATACTGGCAAGTCCTAACTTCCAGTTAAACACGAAGAAAAATACAAGCAGGACGATTGGCGATATAATGGTCATCGCCATATCAGGAAGTTGATGCGCTATAAAAGAATGGGTTTCAGACGCTCCGGACACAATTACATTTCTTATCCTTCCGCTTTCTTTGTCATCGAAATACCCAAGCGGTTTGTTTATTAGTTTTGTTACGGAAGTCTTAATAATGTTATCTTCCACTTCAAATGCAAAAATATGGGATAAAATTAAACCTATTAGGTATATAAAAAGCCCCAGAACGGCAAAGACTGCTGCATAAATTGAATTTTCCTTTACATAATCAAAATTCACCATCCCATTTAAAATTAAGTTATTTACAATTCTATGAATATATACCATAGGCATCAAAACCATGACACCTGATACAGCAGACATAACCATAGCAATATAGAGTAAAAAACTTTTTTCACCACCGTAAGCCATTAGTCTTTTCAGTATTGATTTCTTCTTATCCTTCACTGAACAACTCCTCCTTTTTTTAAAATTAGCAAACCCTATAAATAGCCTTTTTAGACTGATTTTAGAGGCTTGTTTTCAAACTCTTTTGCAATACGCATAGTTTTTCTTGTTTTTATCTATCATTTATTATATAATAAATGAGGATTTCAATCAATTAGATATGGCTAAATAAGTCTATTCGGGATAATGTCTATTCGGGATAAAATATAAAGCACGGAGGTATAATATGAGTGATTTTTATAACTTTGTTAAAAACTTTTTTTCTACAGATGAATCTATCGATAATACAAAATACTCCACTGTAGGACATGAATTCCGTTTTAGCACGGATAATGCAGAAGGCATATATTGGTTTTACGAGGGCGATAATTTCACTATTGATATTTATGATGTTTTCATAAAAAAAGAAATTATCCATACAAGTTTTTCTGGTTTGAATAATTTCTATTCCCTTTATTTATCTTATTTAGTTACAGCAAACGGTGAATGTTTTAATCCTTATCAAAATCTTTCTTCAAATTCACTTTATACTATAAATACAAAAAATTCTAAAGACTTTAGGTTTTTACTTCACAAAAACTCTCCTTATTTAGGAATCGGTATAAATTTCAATCAGTCCATGATAGAGCAATGCCTGTCCTCTTATAAGAATAAAGTCTGTAACTATGAAGATTTATTTTTTAATACCAGCATTATAATAAACAAGCCTTTAGAAAGAATCGCAAAAGATATCCTTAATTGCAAGATGGCATCTCCTGCTGCTGAAATCTTTTTTGAGTCAAAGGCAAAGGAATGGTTAAGTATTACAATAGACTCTTTTTTAAATAAGTACAGCAATCCACTATCTATTGCCGATGATGAGGCTTTGAAAAATGTCACCAATTATATAGACGATCATTATGCAACATCTATCTCACAAGATACTTTAGAAAAAATATCCACTATGAGCGGCACAAAACTAAAAAAGTTATTTAAGCAAAAATATCAATGCACAATTACAGAATATACTCAAAGACGGAGAATGAATATGGCGGAATTACTCCTACTGAACTCTACCCTTAAAATTCAAGATATAGCAGAGGCTGTAGGATATTCCTCTCACAGTAAATTTAGTACATGCTTCAAAAAATATAAGGGATTTTATCCCAAAGACATTAAAAAATACACAAAAAATACCAGTTCTTCATAACAATGAAAAGAGATTGATTAACCTCAATCTCTTTTTTTGTATTCACTCAATGGTATACCTCCCCTTTTCAAAACCTTTAGCTTTTCCTGTTTCTTTTGTTCTCTCCTTGCTTTATACCTTTCCTCGTATTCCTGTTGTTTTCCGTTTGCTTTACGCTTTAGGTAATTTTGATGAAGTCTGTCTTTTCTTTCGTTGATTTTTCTCTCTTCTTCCTCAAGTTTTAAGCGTTCTTCTTCAGTTAATTCTTCTGTAGGTAGCTCATAGTTGCCGATAAAGTTAAAATATATCTCTATCTTCTGTTTTGAGTTTTGACTGCCTTTCCTATCCCTTTCGTGAATGATAATCTTCTCTACAAACTCATTTATCATAGTGGTTGTAAGTTCATCAAAGTTTTCATAGCGATTGATAAGAGATATGAATTTTCTTGCTCTGTCTGTTTCTTTTTCATATCTTGATATTGTAAGCTCTAAGTCTTTAATTTCTTTACTTAAAGCTCTTTGCTCTGTTTCATATTGGCTATTAAGTATCTCATATCTACTACTTGGTATTTTTTCAAGTATCATATCTTCGTAAATACGGCACATAAGCCTTTCTAACTCTTGTATTCTCGACTTACTATCAATTAGTCTTACTCTTTGCCTTTCTATCTCTACTTTTTCCTTTTCTTCCATTTCATTTTGAATGGAGCGGATAAAAGCTTCGTTATCTTCATCAAGATATTTTTTAAGGTCTTTTAAGGTTTCTTGTATAAGGTTTAATACTGCTTCTGCTTTTATCCTGTGAGCCGATGGACAAAGTGTTCCACAAGGGACTTTCGTGTAGGCACTGCAAGTATAATAGGGGATATTTTTGTAGTTACTTGTTCTATGAACATACATTTTACTTCCACAATCAGCACAATACATAAGCCCTGTTAGTGAGTGATATTCGCCCCAACCGTCAGGATACCTTTTTACATTTCCTCGTATTCTTTGTACATTATCAAAGGTTTCTTGGTCTATGATTGCTTCATGGGTATTTTCAAATATCAGCCAATTATCTTCAGATACATATTTGCTTTTCTTATCCTTGAAATGTTTTCTTGTTTTGAAATTTACAGTATGACCTAAGTATTCTTGTTTCTTTAAGATACTTGCAATTGTGGAGCTGCACCAACGATAAGGGTATTCAAAATTTTTGCTTTGATGTAGTCCATATCCTAATTTTTGTTGATGATAAGCAGGTATATCAATTTTTTCTGCTTCTAATATCTTTGCTATTCGATACGGACCATTGCCTTGCATGGTCAGATTAAATATTCGCCTTACTATCTCCGCTGCTTTTTCATCTACAATCCACTTATCTTTGTCTTTTTCATCTTTGATATAACCATAAGGTGGAGAGCTTGCCGTATGCTTACCGCTTTCTCCTTTTGACCTGAATGTAGATTGTATTTTTCTTGAAGTATCTCTTGCATACCATTCATTCATAATATTTCTAAAAGGGGTAAAGTCATCCTCTCTGTAAAAGCTATCTACATTGTCATTGATAGCAATCAACCTTACGCCCTTTTGTCTTAGGATTTCCATACATTGACCGACTTTAAGATAATCTCTGCCAAGTCTACTCATATCCTTTACGATGATACAACCGATATTCCCTTGATTAACTCCGTTCATCATTGCCATAAATCCCGGTCTGTCAAACTGTGTTCCGCTGATTCCGTCATCTGTAAAATGTATGATGTTGGATAGATTATTTTTACTTGCATATTCTTCAAGGATTTTCTTTTGATTGACGATTGAATTACTTTCTCCTTGAAGTTCGTCATCACGACTTAGTCTCTCATAGAGTGCTGTTATCTTTTCATAATTCCTCATTTTTACCTCCTTCCTCTTAATTTTTTAAATAAAAAAGAATTAAGAAGTACATATTTCACTAAAACAGTGATTAAGTGTTCTCCTTAATTCTATTACTCCTGCTACAGCAAAGTCAATCTTTTTCATCCTTGCTTTTTCCTGCATCTGTCTTAGCATATCTAACATTATTGGACTTTCCATATCATGCCATTGACTGTTTCTCACAGTCGCAAAAACAAAAGAAGTCAAATCATTCATTCCAACTATAATCTTTGAAATACCCGTTTCCAGTATCCTGTCCAAGTCAAAATAAGCTGACGGTAATTCAATCATTGTGCCGACTTTTCCAGTAAAACCATGCTGACGTAATACTCTAATAACTTGCTTTAACTGCTCAGCATCATTGACAAAAGGAAAGATAACAGACAGATTGGGATTTGTTTGATAAACTTCTGTAACGACATGTGCTTCAGCCTGAAATTCATCAGGACACGCCAGCAAGCGCCTAGTTCCTCTATAACCAAACAAGGGATGATTTTCATCAAAATGCTCTTTAGTCCCCTCTAAACAATTAGCTTCTGTATTTGTTAACTCTGAAAAACGATACCAAACCTCTTCGTCTGAGTACAAGGAGCAAATGGTATCTAGATAATCTTTTACAAATTGCTGGCAACTTGCTAATAGGATGTTCTGATTAAGCTCTCTCAACAAATATTCTCCACGAATCATACCGACGTGGTGCAATAACTGAGGATAAACTTTTTCAACAATTTGTTCTCCACTAAGGACAAGTTGGTTTCTCATCTCTCACCTTCCAATTCATATACAAGGTCTTGTCCAGCTCTGCAAATCCTAATAATTCAGACTTAACCTTCAAGACTAATGGTGAAACATTTTCTTCTATGATTTTCTGAATATCCATCCAAACATATCCGAGTGAATCATTCGCACCATCAGACACAGCATCCGAAATCGTAACCTGAGGTTCCTTCTCGTTGACCTCAATATCATAAAATGCCATGATATGGTGAACCATAAAATTTTTTAACTCTTCCCTGACGAAAACATCGTAGATTCGAGGATTTGAGTAGCTTCTAACAGTAAATCCTGTCTCTTCCATAACTTCTCTAATCAGCGTTTCCGTCAATCCTTCACCAAGTTGCTGACTGCCTCCGGGTAGATCATAACGATGTTGATAATGGCCTCTCGTTTTTTCAATGCAGAGTAACTTCCCATTTTCAAAGCAAACAGCATAAACTCCAAAGTGTTTTTTGATTTCCATCCAACTCCTCCTACTTCAACGACCAACCACCATCAATGGTCAGGATTTGTCCCTGCATGGCGCTCGCCTTTCCACTTGCTAAGAAAAGACTAAGCTCTGCTATTTCCTCTGGCTCAATCCAGCGCTTGATTGGCGTTTCACTAGCCACCCAGTCAGCCAATCCACCTGGTTCAAAGTCCGCAGCGGTCATAGCTGTATTGACTGCTCCTGGAGCAATCCCAAAGACCTGAATACCATCCTCAGCATAGTCTAGAGCCAACTGCTTGGTAAAGCCAGCTAAGGCGTGCTTAGACGAGGTATAGGCGTGACCACCTCCGCCAGCTAGACTTGAAGCAATCGAACACATATTGATGATGATTCCTTTTTTATTTTCCAACATTTGTGTCAAATAATGCCGAGTCAACTCAACAGGAGTCATATAGTTGATTTCAAAAATCTCTTGAATTTCCTGCGCTGATTGTTCCAATAAGGGTTTGTAAGCATCCAAAACTCCTGCAGTATTACACAAAACATCCCCCTGAGGGCACCAGTCAAAAACAGGTTTCAAGTCTAAGGTCAAATCTCTCTGTAAAAAGTGAAAATCACCCTCCAAGAGAGGATTTTCACCTTGGTCAATTCCATATACTTGATAACCCTTCTCTAAAAAGAGTCGGGCTTGAGCCAGACCAATCCCTGAACTTACTCCCGTAATCAATACACGTCTAGTCATGCACTTCTACCCAATCTGTCGCCAAAACATCACAAGGTGTCGGACTCCACATGGAAAAACCTTCCCCTTCTCCAGACACGTTGATTAGGAAATAGGGCGTCACTTCAAGCGCAACCCCGTTTTGCTCGATAGTGTCAAAGAGTTGGACATAGTTTTCAGCCCCTCCCCAACCAGTTCGTACATATTTTTTCTTGGCCTTTAACCCAGGCAGGATTTCTTCAAAAGTCATGATGTTCTCCTTTAATTCTAAATTCTTCATTTAATTATAACAAAAAACCGTTTTCCAACGGCTTTTTGACTGTGATTTATTTAAATCTGCTTCTACTTACGGCAAATTATTCCCTGCTGCAAGATAAATTTCATACCATTCTTTTCTTGTTAAGCTAAAGTTTGCCGCTTGGCTAACTTCTCTCAAATGCTTAGGATTTGTTGTACCTACGACTGCCTGCATTTTTGCTGGATAACGCAATATCCAAGAAATGGCAATAGTTGAAGGGGTTACTCCATATTTAAAAGCTAGACGATCAAGTACTTGATTCAAAGCTTGAAATTTCTCATTACCAACAAAGTTCCCTTTAAAATACCCGAATTGTAAGACAGACCATGCTTGAATGACCACATCGTGTAATTTGCAATATTCAAAAACGCTGCCATCTCGCATAGTTGCTTGACTATCTTCCATATTAACATGAAAACCTGATTCGAATCCTGGAGTAAAAGCCGCACTCAATTGTAGCTGATTAACAGCTAACGGCTGCTTGACATCTTTTTTAAGCAACTCCATCATCATAGGATTTTGATTAGAAACTCCAAAATCTCGGACCTTACCTTGTTTATAAAGAAGATCAAAGGCTTCTGCTACTTGGTCAGATTCCATCAAAGCATCTGGTCGATGAAGAAGCAAGCTATCTAGATGATCAATCTTCAATCTTTGCAAAATTCCGTCGACTGATTTTATAATATAGTCCTTAGAAAAATCAAAATAGGTAAATTCTTCAATGCGAATGCCACATTTGGACTGAATCCACATCTTTTCTCTTAAATCTGGACGATTTTTTAGGACAATACCTAACAGTTCTTCACAACGACCACGACCATAAATATCAGCCAAGTCAAAAGCATTGATTCCAACAGAAAGTGCTGTTTCTACAAGCTCTTCAACTTCTTTTACAGACTTATCTTTTATTCTCATCATTCCGAGAACAATTTCTGATAATTCTTTGTCATCTTGACCAAGAGTTATGTATCTCATCAAATTTTTCTCCTTTAATTCTACATTCTTCATTTAATTATAACAAAAAACCGTTTTCCAACGGCTTTTTGACTATGTATCTACTAAATTCTTCCTACCACTGCAATCCAGCTTCTCTAATTTCTTTCTTGGAAGCGAATTTACCATTTGGTCTGTGCCATCTTCCGTTTTTATCTCTAAAGTAGCCACCTGAATTTGTTGATTGCGAGTTTGATTCCTGGCTTTCTTCCTGTTCTTGTGCGGCTTGGCGAGCTTTTTCCTGTTCTTCTTCTTTTGCTTTCTTTTCAGCTGCTTCTTTTTCTTCTGCCTCTTTCTTGGCTTTTTCCTCAGCTTCCTTCTTAGCCTTTTCTTTTTCTTCTTTTATCTTTGCATCTTCAACTGTATTTTTAGCCGTACCGTCCAAATAATTGATTTCCGCATTAGCTGAAACATTGTCTAAAACAACATGCGTCACTGAATACTGATCAACCTTTTCTTTACTACCACCCAATTTGATTTCCAAGAGTTTGCCATTTTCATCTATTCCCACATACTGCAATTCAATTTGTCTCGGAATTAATTCATCTTTCTGATAGATTGGGTTTACCTTGTAGTCAAGATAGTAGTTGGGGTGATTGGCCAACCAAGAGTCCAATCGATTTTCATAATAAAGCATGCTACTTTGGTTTTGGTCATCTGTTCCAGAATAATTTCCAGCATTGAGCCAGTTAGTCATAGGAACCAAGTTTTTCTTTTCATCGTTTAATCCACTAAATTGGTAACCAATCAGATGACCTCTACTCATCAACCAAGCTTCTTTTTTACCATCACCATAAAAGAATTTATAATTGTGCCATCCAACTGGATCATAAGTCAACTTGGACTCTCTCTTCTCAGTTGGCTCATCACTGTCCTTAAGTTGAATATGAGCACCCGTTGCGCGTGATTTAGAATCCAATTCCCCAAGTTCTAGCTGCTTTTCATTTTTAAAAGGCAAGAGTCCAGCTTCTTTAAACAACTTCTCATCAAACTTGATTTGCTTCTGTTCAATTTTTTCTTCTGGGACCTTTGATTCCGCCTTATGTCCAGAACAAGCAACTAATGTTGTGATGGAAAGCAAAGCAATTGAGAAGGATAGTAACTTTTTCATAAAATTCTCCTTTTTATATAATAATTAGATTAATATCTCCTATTACATTTTACTATCATTTTGTTAATTGTTCAAGAATAAAGATACTGTTATTATACTATTTCTCCTCCAATGTTCAAAACAAAAACGATAACCACTTTTTCAGTAGTTACCGTTGATTTCTTTTGATTAGTCTTTCCAACCAAGTTTGCTGTTGATAGTCATCATGATGCTGGCTATCTTCTCACCCCAGTATGGATCTGAAGCATAGCGAACATTCATTCCGGTTGCTTTATTTCCAAGGTGGTCTCTACCATAGTCAATATAATTCTCACGGATCCACTTGGCCGCTCCGAGAATTCCTTTGTCCACATTATCAAAGCTCTTGGCTGAGAGATATGGGCTAGTATCATAAGCAGCAATACCAAAGAAATTGTTCTTATCTCTGGCAATTTGACTGCGCCCCCAAGCACTTTCAAGGGCACTATGTGCCATCAAGTAAAGGGCATTGACACCGTAGCGTTCCTCAGCTTCTTTGAAAGTCGCTCCTTTACCTGCAAGAGGACTATCCTGCAAGTTCATCATCGAATACAGTTTATCCAATTCAGCTGCACTATAATTACTTGGTTCTCTCAAGTTTTTGTAGAGGAAAGGATTTTTAATGGTAAAGCCATCAAAATGCTCCCCGTCAGTTGAGTAGTACTTCTTACCAATAACCATAGCAGATGTGTGTGGAGCTACTTTGATACTCGTGTATGGAGAGAGTTCATGGTAGAGGAATTTCCCATCACTAGTATAATGTGGGATAAATTCACTTCTTTCATCTACTGCCGTCAAATCACTTTGATTCATATAGCCAGACAAACCTGAAATCGAAACTGCAAGTCGGCCACCTTTTCGAGTCGAACTATCCAGTGAAACAATGCTTCCTTGGTTAATATAACTTAAGATTTCTCCAGATGCACTATAGACATAGGCTGTGATTGGTTTAACTTTGTAATATTTGGTTTTATCCGCAACATGCCATCTACCAGAATCATCCAAGGTATGACCATCCACAGTCTCATTTTTTGCCATATAACCGCCGGATTTAAGGTAGTACCATGATTGGTCGGATGAATCGTAGATTAATTCTTTCTCAGCCATCTTTCCATTTGACTTGAGGTAGAACCAATTGTTCTTGTACCATACCCACTCACTTGTGGCCATGTAGCCTCCTGATTTGAGATAATAGTAGCCATTATCCCAGACCCATTCTTTGTTGGTGTAATTTCCATCAGCCTTGATATAGAACCAAGAGTTATATTTCTTATCAAAGAGCCAGCCCTTTCCTGCTTTTGCTCCACTGCTCGTCACATAACTGCGGTCAATCCAAGTTTCCGTAGAGAGGTAGCCACCTGATTTGAAATGGTAATCCTTTCCTTTGATGGTTTGCCAACCTTTTTCAGCATAGGTTCCGTCAGCTTTCAAGTAAAACCAAGAGTTATAATTCTTGTCAAAGAGCCATTCCGATTTTACTTTAGCTCCACTTTTAGCAACATAGAAGCGATCTATCCAGCGCTCGGTAGAAAGATAGCCGCCTGATTTGAAATGGTAATCTTTTTCTTTAATCGTTTCCCAGCCTTTTTCGGCATAGGTTCCGTCAGCTTTCAAGTAAAACCAAGCATCATAATTCTTATCAAAGAGCCATTCCGATTTCAATTTAGCTCCACTCTTCGCAACATAGAAGCGATCAATCCAACGTTCAGTAGAAAGATAACCGCCTGATTTAAAATGGTAGTCCTTCCCATCTATAGTTAACCACCTATTTTCAGCATAGGTACCATCTTGTTGAAGGTAGAACCAACTGCTATAGTTGTCATCATAAATCCAGGCTTGTTTAACCTTATTACCATTTTCTGATATATAGCTTTTACCAAGCCAAGCATTTTTCAGCATTTTACCTTGTGAATTGATGTAGTACTGGTTCTCACCTTGAGTGATCCACTCATCTTTGGCCATTTTCCCGTCTTCTTTAAGGTAATATTTTTCTTGACCTTGTTGAATCCATTCTTTTTGAGCTTTCTGACCATCAGACTTTAGATAATACCAGGATTCTTTTTCCTGATTAAATATCCACTGTTCCTTTGCTTTAGCACCACTTTCAGTCACATAGTACTGGCCAACCCACGTTTTCGTAGCTAATTTTCCAGCTTCGTTAAAATAGTAATCTTTACCACCAACTGTCAACCAGCCATTTTCTGCACGTTGACCATTATCTTTAAGATAAAACCAGTTCTGATGCGTTTGGTCAAAAAGCCATTGCTTGGTTGCTGGTTTCCCGTCTGCTTTGAGGTAGGTCTTTCCTTGCCAAGTCCCCTCTTCTGCTTTTGCTGTCTCCACTACAGTAAAAAAACACCCCAATAAGCCAGCACTTACTAGGGCCACTTTCCATCGTTTCATTTAAATGCTCCAATAACGTTTTCTAAACCCTATTGTAACATAGTTAATCGACGGAAATATTACAAATTGATGAAGATTCTATTTCTTGTTGACGATAAGGAAGACCTAGCTTATCTCAGATTGGCTTTGACTTCCTGACGGAGATTTTCTAGACTGCTAATGCCGTATTTATCCATGACTTTTGGTAAATTTTCAATAATATCAGGACAGGCATATGGATTGGTAAAATTGGCTGTTCCAACTCCGATAGCAGAGGCACCAGCCAGATACATTTCTAGCGCTGCTTCAGCAGAATCCACTCCTCCCATTCCAATGATGGGAAGGTCGGTTGTTTGGGCGACTTGGCGGATGAGTTTGAGGGCTACTGGAAAGACTGCTGGTCCAGACATTCCACCTGTTCCATTGGCTAGGATTGGTTTTCTGGTTTTAAGGTCAAAGCGCATACCGACAAGGGTATTGATCATGGTTAGGCCACTTGCCCCTGCATCTTCTGCGGCTTTGGCGATGGTGACAACATCCGTTACACTAGGGGTTAATTTAACATAAACTGGCACATCAGAGGCTTCCACAGCTGCCTTTACCACTTCATAAGCCAAGTCAGGATCTTGCCCAATCAAAAGTCCATGATTGCCGTGATCCACATTCGGACAAGAGATGTTGAGCTCAATCGCTTTTACATTAGCTGCCTTGGAAATTCCTCGAGAAACGGCAGCGTACTCTTGTTTTGAAAAGCCTGCTACATTGGCGATGATGGGAAGCGAAGGATATTCTCTTTCCAGCCAAGGCAACTTTTCAGCTAAAACAGCTTCTAAACCTGGATTTTGTAAACCGATTGCATTGAGCATACCTGCAGGCGTTTCTGCCACCCTGGGAGTAGGATTCCCAAAACGGGGTTCAAGTGTCGTCGCCTTGATCATAATGGAGCCTAAAAGGTCTAAATCATAGTATTTGGCATACTCTTGGCCGAAACCAAAACAGCCTGATGCTGGTATGATAGGATTTTTCAAGTCCAAGCCCGGTAGAGAAACTTGTAAACGTTTGTTAGTCATGACTTTCTCCTTATAATACAACTGTTCCAGTTCGGAAAACAGGGCCATCTTCACAGACGCGTTGACTGACAGTCTCACTATCTGGCACTTTTAGAACGCAGGCATAGCAGGCCCCCATCCCGCAAGCCATACGAGATTCTAGAGATAGATAGGCTCTTGGGTGGTCATGAAATCTTTGATTGATGTACTTCATCATTCCTGGAGCTCCACATGAGTAGACGGCATCAAACTGATTATCTAAATCATTGATGACGACTGACACATTTCCCTTGATGCCATAAGAACCATCATCTGTCGTAACAAAAACCTGACCATATTGGGCCAATTCCTTTTCGAGTATGACAGCATCTTTATTAGCAAAACCAAGAACTGTTACTAGTTTCACCCCCCGCGCATGCAATTCCTTGGCTACCTCGAGCAAGGGTGGAACACCAATTCCACCACCAACGAGGAGAACTTTGCTCTGATCGTCAAGGTCAGACAAGTCAAAACCATTTCCCTGAGGTCCCATCACATCAAGAGTATCTCCCTGACTTAATGTTGAAAAAATAGCGGTCCCAGCACCTTCAATCCGATAAATGAGGCGACACTGCTTCTTAGCCTTGTCAATAGACGAAATTGAAATCGGACGACGCAAGAGATGGGAATCATCAGGCACGCGCAGATGGAGAAATTGGCCTGCACGCATAGCTTCAACCATTTCCCCTTCTAGGACTAATTCAAAGATTGCTGGAGCGATTTCCTCCTGTGCAACCACCTTCATGGTTTCCAAACGAATCGCACCCATACGCTTCTTACATGTGGGATTCATAATCTTCCTCCTTAAATTTTAAGGGGACCAGATAAAGAAAAGACCTTGCAATAGCAAGGTCTCAGTCGAGATAGGACAGAACTCATGCGCACACTTAAAAAGTCTCCACAGAGAGTTCCCTATCACTTTTATCTGACACCTTGTGAGTCTCTCTGGACTCCCCTTAAAGGTTAAACTTGTATTAGTATACTCTTTCAAAGTAAAAAAGTCAAGTAGAAAACGAACATTCTACTTGACTGTACTGGATTATTTTTCACGAATCACTTCAACCTTGTAGCCATCAGGATCCTTGACAAAGTAATAGTTTGGTGGGTTTCCAGGTAGGCCTTTTGGCTCTGTAACCTCATAGCCTTTGTTGCTATGTTCTTGATGAAGTGCCTCAAGGTCAGGTGTACTGAGGGCAATATGGGCGAAGCCATCTCCTACCACGTAAGGGCCGTGGTCATAGTTATAGGTCAATTCCAACTCGTAGTCATCACCATCAAGTCCTAAATAGACAATGGTGAAGGCATAATCTGGGAAATCCTTGCGACGCAACTCTTTAAAACCAAAAGCATCTTGATAGAATGCGATTGATTTTTCAAGGTTTTCTACTCGCAAGCAAGTGTGTAGCATTTTTGAAGCCATATATTCTCCTTTATTTTTAAAAAGACTGGGACAATTCTGTTCCAGTCTTATCAATTATTATTTACCAAGTTTTGCTTTAGCTGCATCTGCAAGAGCTGTGAAAGCTGCTGCGTCGTTAACAGCCAAGTCAGCAAGCATTTTACGGTTAACTTCGATTTCAGCCAATTTCAAACCATGCATCAATTGTGAGTAAGAAAGTCCGTTCAAACGAGCTGCCGCATTGATACGAGTGATCCACAATTTACGGAAGTCACGTTTTTTCTGACGACGGTCACGGTATGCATAGTAGTAAGAGTTCATTACTTGTTCTTTTGCAGTACGGAACAAGATGTGTTTAGCTCCATAGTAACCTTTTGCTAATTTAAGAATACGTTTACGACGTTTGCGTGATACAACGCCACCTTTAACACGTGCCATGTTTTATTTCCTCCAAATATTTCCTAGAATTGTTTACTTACTGTTAGGCTATTATTTCAAGCGAGTAAGCATTGCTTTGATACGTTTGAAATCTCCTGAATGCACCATAGATGCTTTACGAAGATGACGACGTTGTTTCTTAGTTTTTCCGTGGAAACGGTGAGAAGTGTAAGCACGGAAACGTTTAAGTCCACCAGAACCTGTACGTTTGAAACGTTTAGCTGATGCGCGGTGTGTTTTTTGTTTTGGCATGATTTTTTCTCCTTTATTTAACTTTCTGACAATTATTTTTTGTCAGTTGCTGGCGCCAACTGCATGAACATTTGGCGTCCATCCATCTTAGCTCGTTGTTCGATGATCGCAATATCTTGTGTTGCTTCAGCAAACTCGGCTAAAACTTTTGCACCAATCTCTTTATGGGTGATCATACGCCCTTTAAAGCGAATGGATACCTTAACTTTATTTCCTTTTTCAAGGAACTTGCGTGCATTGCGAAGTTTTGTGTCAAAGTCACCCTTGTCAATAGTTGGACTCAGACGAACTTCTTTCACAGTAACAACACTTTGTTTTTTACGTTGTTCTTTTTGCTTTTTCTGGTACTCAAATTTGAACTTACCGTAGTCCATAATTTTAGCAACAGGTGGTTTTGCTTGGGGTTGAATCAATACTAAGTCAACATTTGCACTATCAGCCAATGCTTGCGCTTCGCTGAGTGGCTTGATGCCTAGCTGTTCTCCCTCAAGACCGATCAAGCGAACTTCACGTACACGAATTTCATCATTGATGAATAAGTCTTGCTTTGCTATGGTTTTCACCTCTTTTTTATTATTAGAGAAAAACAAGAGCGGGCTCGTAATGATACAAGCCCGCACGTTATGATAGCGTTTCTTAGAAACTTTTCATCCGTAGGGCCAGGCAACTTGATGTCACAAGGCGAGAAGCTCTCACTTCTGCTTTTCTCAACTTTTATATGATACCAAGTTTTCTATCCCTTGTCAAGATAAAAAGTCAATTTTTCGAAAAGTTTATCTATTTTATCGAACCGTTTCAATTCTCCAACTATTCCACCCTGTAAAGCGGATAGCCCCTTGCTGGTCAGTTCGGTAAATCTTACTCTTGATACTTTCCAGTCGTGTCAAGGTTTCCTGATGGGGGAGTTTCGCAAGATTGTTTTTTCCAACTGAGATGAGAGTAATTTCTGGTTTGATTTTTTCTAGGAAAGTTGGATTTGATGAGGTTTTAGCACCATGTTGGCTTGCTTTCAAGACAGCCACCTCTAAGTCAGGGTATTGCTTTAGAAGATCCTTCTCTCCCTTCTCTTTCAAATTTCCTGTGAAGAGAAAGTGCTTATCCAAGAGTCTCCCATAAAGAACCAGGGAACCATCACGATTCCCATCTCCAATCTGCCTTGGAGATAGGACTTCTAAGTAACTGCCAAAAATCAGTAAATTCTCCCCAGCTGCCACACTACGTACCTTGGTTTGACTTGCTTCTAGTTCCGCTACAAATTCCTTCTGTGTCAGACTTCCTTTTGATACTAAAATCTCTCCGACATGGAAAGCCTTGGTCACCTCCAGCAAATCTCCAACATGCTCCTTCTCTGTGTTGGTCAAAACCAGCTGGTCAATCTTGTCTACTCCACGACTTTTAAGATAGGGAATCAAAGTGCGCTGAGCATTGCTGGTCGTCGCCTTTTCTTGCCATTTTTCGATTTTCTTATCAGAATCTGCCCTGCCACCGACATCTATGAGAATAGTTTTACCAGTCATATCCCGTAGGAAAATACTTTCTCCTTGCCCCACATCCAGCATGGTGATTTCATTTTCCAGTGGATGCTTGGTTAAGAAAAAGAGCCCTACGATAAAGAGACTGAATCCTGCTAGTCTTTTGATGTTTTTCCTAAAGTCATAGACAAAGGCCAATGAAACTAACAGTAGAATCAACAGCCATGCGTTGGGTTGTCCAAAGACCAAGGGCCTACTAGCCAGCTGCGATACCAAGCGAATGACGCCCTCCAACCACTCAAAGACAAAGTTAAACTGAGTGACTGGGTAAACAAAAGACAGAATAAATAAGATGGACAAAAGTGGCAAGAAGACCACATCAAACAGAAAGGAAAAGACAAAGGTCAAAAGAATAGACCAAGGCTGAAATTCTGCAAAATAAAAGGATAGAATGGGCAATATTCCCAAAGAAATGACCAAACTTTCTCTGGCAACAGCCTTGATCCCATCGCCTTCTTTGCTAGTCATAGTCAAGATAAAAGCATAAGCGCAGGACAAGACTCCTCCAGCTATCAAGAAAAAGTTGGGCATGATGATAAAGAGGACAAGGATCGTCAAGGCAAAATTATCCAAACCTTTAACACCATGTTGGGCCAGTAACTTTTGCAAGAGACTGCGAATAACAGATGCTGAAAATCCTGTCAGAGCTGCATAGATAAGGGAAAAGGGATAGGTCAGCCACTTCAACTTTTCTTGAGTCAAGCCCAATCGCAAGAGGAGTTTCTTAAAGGCCTCCATAAAGAAGCCCACTTGCATACCTGACAAGGCAAAGAGATGGATAATTCCAAGACTGGAATAGAGCTCATTCATTTCCTCAAAGTCCGTGTCCAAATGTCCCAGCAAGAGCCCTGTCATATAGTTGCGCATAGGGTCTGGAAAGTGCGTCTTGATCCAAACTACAGCCTTTCGACGTAAACTAGACAGATTTTCTCCTATATCCCAACTTTTAACCTGTTTCATTGACTGGATACTCTTGATAGTCAAAGTTTGGTAAATCCCCTGAGTTTTCAGATAGGCTTGATAGTCAAATCCACCAAAATTCCTCTGACCTTCAGGCTCTGAAACTTTCCCTTCTAGCTCTATCTCGTGAAGATCTGTTAAGGCTTGAAATTGCTCTTTCTCCTCCTCAGACTGGAGTTTATAGTAAACTTGGAAGGTACGGCCGTCAGCCTTGCCCCGAAAGGACAGACTATCTCCATTGACCTTAATGGTATCTGGTAAAACCCTCACCTTTTCTACATAATCGACCAAGTTTTGACTAGCTTGTGTCTGTTGCCAGTTTTGAAACAGAAACCAAAAGCCAAAGACTCCACAAATCGCTAAAACTTTACCAGCCGATTTCCAAGGAAATTGGAAAAAGAGACAGACGAGCAAAAAAACAAAACCTAGCAGTGCGAGATAGGACACTCCAAAAATGGCATAGTAAAGCCAGAGCAACAGAAAGCTCAGATAGATTAGGGGGATAGGGAAATTCTTAATCCACTGTGACATAATCTTTTAGCTTTTCTATGGTCTTAGCGCCAATGCCAGAGACCTTCTTTAATTCATCTACCGACTTGAATTTGCCATTTGCCTCACGATGGTCTATAATATCCTGGGCTCGCTTTCCTCCCAAGCCTTTGACCTGCTTTAGTTCTTCCAGACTAGCTTTATTGAGATTGACCTTCTTTTCTTTACTTGTCGAAGGAGTCGTTCCAGAGGCAGCCTGCTGACTAGCCGCTTCTTCTCCCTTAGTTGGAACATAGACAAGAGCCTCGTCACTGACTTTCTGAGCGAGATTGATCGATTTACTATCTGCTTCCTCTGTCAATCCACCAGCTTTCTGAACAGCATCATGAACACGACTCCCTACTGGCAAGTCATAAATCCCTGGCGATTTAACAGCACCTTTGACATCTACTGTTATCAGATCTTGTTCAGGAGATTCTTCCTTCTCTTCCTTGTTCACTTCTTTTTCAGACGATGAATCCTTTGAAACAGCTGCGACTTCAGCCTGCAAATTCTTTTCTTTGACGGGTGTTTGTGAAGTTGGCTTTAGTAGGAAAAATGCGCCCAAGGCCAAGCCTAAAACAGCACAGATGACAATGATTTTATACTCTTTGATTTTTTCGATAATGACTTCCATATTTTCTCCTCTCTTAAGTTATTCGTAAGTGAAAGAAAAAAACAGCTGAAAAATCTTTTCAACTGCTTATTTATTTTCAAAATAGTCTTCCTTAGTCAAGACATAATGAACTCTTGTGATAATTCGACCTGGTTCTTTATTATCCATTTTGGCATAGGGTTCTTCGTGGGAAAAACGCATACCTGATTTCTCCATGACCTTTCCTGATGCGGGATTGTCTTTATCGTGAAGAGCTGTCAACTTGTTCATTCCAATCTTCTCAAAAGCCAGCTCAATCACGGAACGATTGGCTTCTGTCGTCAATCCTTGATTCCAATACTTTTGGTTGATAATGTAACCAATAGCTGCTTTTTTGAGAATGTGGTCAATCTTGAGCAAATCAATGGTTCCAATAAACTGACCATTGCTTTTTAGCTCGATCCCCCAGCGGCCCAAGGGATTAGCCAAGTAAAACTGAGCAATGTTATTCTTAGTTTCTTCTAAGCTTTGATTTGTTGGAAAAGTGTAGCGTGTATTTTCTCTGTCTGAAGCATACTCAAACATGGCTTCTGCATCGTCCAAGGTTACAGGTCGGAGCAATAAACGCTCCGTTTCTATTGATGGATACTGGGCAAATTTCACAAATATTGATTCCATACTTTTCCCTCCATTAGAGCTTGATTCTCACTAGTCTAGCATAAATAAATTTGGATGACAAGTTTTTCTTGATTTTTGAAGCGGTTTCATATACAATAAAACCATCACATTTTTGATTTATGAACTGGAATGTGACAACCAAAACAAGACCGTCAATTGAAAGGTAGGTTATCTCTATGTTAATCGGAATTCCAAAAGAAATTAAAAATAATGAAAACCGTGTTGCCCTCACTCCTGCTGGCGTCCACAGTTTAGTCAGTCGTGGACATCGTGTCCTCATCGAAACAAATGCTGGTCTCGGTTCAGGATTTACTGATGCAGACTATCAAAAGCAAGGAGCTGAGATTGTCGCTACTGCTGCTGAAGCCTGGGCTGCCGAGTTGGTCGTGAAAGTAAAAGAACCACTAGCTTCTGAATATGGTTATTTGCGCGACGATCTTCTTCTCTTCACCTACTTGCACATGGCCGCTGCTCCAGAATTAGCAGATGCTATGCTAGCAGCAAAAACAACAGGAGTTGCCTATGAAACTGTTCGTGACAATCAAGGACAACTACCGCTCCTCGTTCCTATGAGTGAGGTTGCAGGTCGTATGGCGGTACAAATCGGAGCTCACTTCCTTACCAAACAAGCTGGTGGCTCTGGTGTCCTACTAGGTGGTGTGCCGGGTGTTCCAAAAGGAAAAGTAACCATCATCGGTGGTGGTGTCGTCGGTACACATGCTGCACGCATCGCCCTTGGACTTGGTGCTCAAGTGACTATTTTAGATATCAGTGCCAAACGTCTCTCAGTGCTAGAGGAAGTCTTTGGAAACCAAATTCAAACTCTTATGTCTAATTCATTCAACATCGAAGCAAGTGTGAGAGATGCTGATGTGGTGATTGGTGCAGTTCTCATCCCTGGTGCCAAAGCACCGAAATTGGTGACAGATGAGATGGTCAAACAAATGCGTCCAGGCTCTGTCATCGTTGACGTAGCCGTTGACCAAGGTGGCGTTATCGAGACAGCTGACCGTGTGACCACGCACGATGAGCCTGTTTATGAAAAACACGGTGTTCTCCACTATGCCGTTGCCAATATCCCTGGTGCGGTTGCTCGCACTTCAACCATCGCCCTAACCAATGTCACTCTTCCTTATATCGAAGCTTTGGCTGGCAAAGGATTCGCACAAGCAATTGCTGAAGATGAGGGCTTGCGTCAAGGTGTGACCACTTATCAAGGTTACTTGACCAGCCTCCCAGTTGCTCAAGGGCTCGATAAAGATCATACGTCTATCGACGAACTTCTTTAAAGCTAGACACTCATTAAAAAAAGCAGTTCACATCTGAACTGCTTTTTTGCTATTCTGTTTCTTGGTTCTTTTCTTCAACCTTAACTGGAGCTGGTTCATAAGCTCGGATAATCTGAGCGACAACTGGATGGCGAACCACATCCTTGGCTGAAAAATGAACAAAGTCAATTTGGTGAATGTTCTTGAGCTTTTCTTGGGCATCAATCAAACCGGACTTGACGTTACGCGGAAGATCAATCTGACTGATATCTCCATTGACAATCATCTTAGAATTAAAACCTAAACGCGTCAAGAACATCTTCATTTGCATGATAGTCGTATTTTGTGCCTCATCGAGAATGACAAAAGCATCGTCCAAGGTCCGTCCACGCATATAGGCAAGGGGCGCGATTTCGATAATTTCACGCTCCATGAGACGGGTGGTCTGGTCTTTGCCGAGAATCTGATACAAGGCATCATAAACAGGTCGAAGATAAGGATCCACCTTCTCCTTGAGATCACCCGGAAGGAAACCTAGACTCTCACCTGCTTCCACTGCTGGACGAGTAAGGATAATCCGCTTGACCTGCCCACGTTTAAGGGCTGTCACTGCCAAGGTCACTGCAAGAAAGGTCTTCCCAGTTCCTGCAGGTCCGATTCCAAAGGTCACATCATGCTGTTTGACACTGTCCACATAAAGTTTTTGACCCAAGGTTTTGACACGGATCGGTTTCCCAGTATTGTCCTTGATGATTTCTTCTTCGTAAAGGGCGACAAACTTGTCGATTTCATCGTTTTTGACCATGCTAATCGCAGTCACCACATCTGGCGTGCCAACCGTCATTCCTCGATTCACCAAGACCATCAAAGCCTGGATAACCTGACGGGCTTCCTCACAGGCAGACTCTTCTCCGATAACCTGGACAATTTCCGTACGGGCATGAATCACCACATCGAGCTCTTCTTCCATCAAACGAAGATGGCGCTCATTGGAACCAAAAAGATGAAACAAGTCATCTGGATGACTCAGTTGAATGTCTATTGAATGTTCCTTCAAATAAAGAACCTCTCTAATCCGTTTATTTCTTTTTATTATAGCAAAGAGAACAATAAAATACTAGCCTCATCTCATTGTCTCTAGTGTTCTAAGTATTCTTGCCAAATGGCGTCAAAGTCACCAAGGTTAAAAGAGAAACTGGCATGTTCCTCCAAAAAGCGACTCACCTCATCAAAATCATCTGTGTGTTTTGGGAAGGCTGACTCTTCAAAAGCGAGGTCTGCCAAGATAGCTTTGGAACTGTTACTTTTAGGATTGCGCTCGGTCATGAGCCAAGTGTAAAATGATTTTCTCAATTCTTTCTCCTATCAAAACTTTTTTGATGAAACTTTTCTGATTCTTGAAAATTACTGGACTTAGCCTCTGACACATAGTGGTTTATAAAATCTGTTTTCGCATCTGTATAGGCGTCTCGATTGTGTTCAAATTTTTTCCACAAACTTAGTTTTAATTCCTGATACGCTTGGGCAATATCTGGATGCTGGCAGAGATAATCTCTAAAATAAATCTCGTCATGATCTCCCGCCATTCGCAAATGTAAATGAAAAACTTTCTCAGCAAATCCCTGCTCTGTATATCCTTTATTTAGCGAAATCCTGTTAGGACTTTCCGACATCACTAGCCAACCATTCTTCACCAATAAATCCCTAACTCTTGCTAAATCCTCTATTCTACCTACTTCTAACAGAATATCAACGATATTTTTGGCCCAAATATTAGGGATAGCAGTGCTACCGATATGTTCTATTCTTTTAATAACATTTGCACCCAATATTTTTTTCAGACTTGTTTTTTCCGATTCATACCAGTCTTTCCACTCTGACTTGTGCTCTACTAGAAAAATAGGAAAAAGTTGCCAGAGCTCCTCTAAACTCATTTCTTCAAGTTTCTTTTTCATGTCTGTAAGACCTAAATCAACTCTGTCCCAAACTGGTCTTGCTTGATTTTGCCAGCCTTCATCAAGCCACCGAGTGCTTTCTTGAACTGACCTTTAGAGATACCAAAGGTTGCCTTGATATCCTCAGGAGACGACTTATCATTCAAGGTCATGAAACCGCCATTGCTTTCCAAGTAGGTCAAAATCATCTGGGCATCATTTTCCAACATCTCAAAAGAACGTGGTTTGAGGGATAGGTTCAAGGTGCGGTCCACTTCACGGAAACCGATGACACGCGCATCTAACACTTGCCCCAAACGTGGCTCTGCGTAGCGCTCACTTGGGTGAATGAAACCAAGCATGTTATTCTCTGGCAGATAGACAAAGGTCCCTGACAGCTTAAGACGGTATACAATGGCTGGCCAGTTTTGGTTCTGCATGTTGTTGTAGGCAGGACGAGCCAGACGTTGAAAGTCTTCCTGATACGCCAAAAGTCCCCAGATTCGGTCTTTCTTGTCCACTTCAAGACGGATGTAGAGTTTATCCCCCTTCTTAGGCCAGAGTTCCTTGAGCTCAGGGAGGATATCAAGTGACACAACGATTTCCTTATCAGGTAGACCAGTATCGACAAAGACACCCAAGTCCTTACGAACTTCTGTTACGGTTCCCCAACCAAATTGGTCCTGAGTGGAAGTCACTTCTAAGGTTGTCAGACGGAGTTTTTGCTTCATATCCGTGTAGGCAAAACCTTTGACCGTATCACCTACCGTATGTTGACCTTCTTCCTTGGCAAGAGCATAGGTCTGACCATCCTTTTGCACAAAGTAAAAACGGTCATTTTCATCGATGATGAGTCCAACGATAAAACTTGCAAGATTTGTATTCATATTTCCTTCTTTCGAATAAAACTCAGCCAGCAATGCCAACTGAGTTTTTCTGTTTATTTTTAGACTTCCAAGATTTCTTTTTCTTTATTGGCGGTCATGTCGTCGATGTGTTTCACAGCGTCGTCTGTTACTTTTTGAATATCTTTTTCAAGAGTCTTCAATTCGTCTTCAGTGATTTCTTTTGCTTTTTCTTGTTTTTTAGCTTCATCCATAGCATCACGGCGGATATTGCGGACAGCCACTTTAGCATTTTCACCGACCTTCTTCACTTCTTTAGCAAGGTCACGACGAGTCTCTTCTGTAAGAGCAGGGATAACCAAGCGGATCACAGAACCGTCATTAGCTGGTGTAATACCAAGATCAGAAGCGTTCAAGGCACGTTCGATGTCTTTCAATGAAGACTTGTCAAATGGTGTTACCAACAAGACACGCGCTTCTGGAATGGTAATTGAAGCGATTTGGTTAAGAGGAGTTTCGACTCCATAGTATTCTACGTGGATACGATCTAGTAAGCTTGCATTGGCACGACCGGCACGGATACCACCAAATTCACGAGCAAGTGATTGGTGAGACTGGGTCATTCTCTCTTTAGCTTTTTCTACAATTGCATTAACCATAATTTTCTTATTCCTTTTCTTCGATATTATTTGAAACTGTTGTTCCGATATTTTCACCAAATACGACACGTTTGATGTTGCCTGGTTGGTTCATGTTGAAGACAACCAAGTCAATGTCGTTGTCCATAGAGAGGGTTGAAGCTGTTGAGTCCATGATACGAAGACCTTTATTGATAACGTCACGGTGGGTCAATTCTTCAAACTTAACGGCTGTCTTGTCTTTCTTAGGATCGGCATTGTAAACACCATCGACACCGTTTTTAGCCATAAGGATGGCATCCGCTTCGATTTCAGCTGCACGAAGAGCCGCTGTTGTATCTGTTGAGAAGTAAGGTGAACCAATTCCGGCACCAAAGATAACGATACGACCCTTTTCAAGGTGACGAAGGGCACGTCCACGTACGTAAGGTTCTGCAACTTGTTGCATAGCAATGGCGGTTTGCACACGCGTATCGACACCAACTTGTTGCAATGAATCTGCCATTACAAGAGCATTCATCACGGTCCCAAGCATTCCAGTGTAATCTGCCTGAACACGGTCCATTCCTGCTTCTGCAGCAGGTTCTCCACGCCAGAGATTTCCTCCACCAATAACAAGGGCAATTTCGATACCTAAGCTATGAACTTCTTGAATCTCTTTTGCGATTGTTTGAACTGTTTGGATATCAATCCCTACGCCACGTTCACCGGCAAGGGCCTCACCTGATAACTTGATTAAAATACGTTTATACTTGGGGTTCGCCATTTTTACTCTCCTTTTTTTATCCTACCTATTTTATCACAATTTCTAAGATTTTTATAGTATCATGAGCAATTCTTTGAAAAAAATTAGACAGTTAAAAATTCCTCTAAATCAGTAAGAGCACGCTCTGCAATTTTTTCATAACGAGCTTTTTTATCACGGATACGCTCGCCTTCCAATTCCTTGATAATCCCAAAATTGACATTCATTGGTTGGAAATGTTTGCTGTCCGCATGAGTGATGTAATGAGCTAGACTTCCGATCGCTGTGGTCTCTGGGAAGATAGCTTCACTTTCACCCTTGAAGAGTCGAGCCGCGTTAATACCTGCAACTAATCCTGAAGCTGCTGACTCAACATAGCCTTCCACACCCGTCATTTGACCAGCAAAGAAGAGGTTGGGCTGTTTCTTAGAACGATAGGTTTGCTCGAGAAGATTTGGTGAATCCATATAAGAATTGCGGTGCATGACCCCATAGCGAACAAACTCCGCATTTTCAAGACCTGGAATCATTTGGAAGACACGCTTTTGTTCTCCCCATTTGAGGTGGGTCTGAAAACCAACAATATTGTATAGGCTACCAGCTGCATTATCCTGACGAAGTTGCACAACCGCATAAGGTGTTTTAAATTCTCCATCACGAGGGCCTGTGTAGTCATCTGGATACTCCAGACCAACTGGTTTCATAGGGCCATAAAGCATGGTTTTAATGCCACGTTTTGCTATGACTTCGATTGGCATACAACCTTCAAAGTACTTTTCTTTTTCAAACGAATTGAGCGGTGCTTCTTCCGCATTGACCAAGGCTTCATAGAAATCCATAAACTCTTGTTTGGTCATAGGAGCATTGAGATAGGCTGCTTCTCCCTTATCATAACGAGACTTGAGATAGACCTTGCTCATATCGATGGTGTTAACGTCGATAATCGGCGCCGCCGCATCGTAGAAATAGAATCCATCCCCATCATTAAGGGCATGAATCTTTTCAGCTAGGGCATCACTAGTCAAAGGACCAGTAGCGACAACTGTAATAACGTCAGTTGGCAATTCTGTCATTTCATCACGCACCACTTCAATCAAAGGGTGGTTGGCCACTTTTTCAGTCACCATTTGAGAGAAACCATCGCGGTCCACCGCAAGGGCTCCACCAGCAGGAACACGTGTAGCTTCAGCAGATTCCAAGATAACAGATCCCAAGCGACGCATTTCTTCCTTGAGAAGACCCACTGCATTGGTCAAAGCATCCCCACGTAAGGAATTGGAACAAACCAACTCAGCAAAATTGTCTGTTTTGTGCTGAGGTGTTGACTTGACACCACGCATTTCATAGAGTTTAACTGGAATACCACGTTCTGCGATTTGGTAAGCTGCTTCAGACCCTGCCAAACCTGCTCCGATAACATTGATATAAGATTGAGACACGACACTAATACCTCTTTGGGTGGAACCTAAGTTCATATCAAAACAAGCTACTAGACTGTTTGACACCCACAAATCTTTCTAAATTCATACTTGGTCCATTATACCAAAAAACTAAGTAAAAAGACAGACAGGAGAATTCCTGAATGTCTTTCAAAAATTATTCTTTATTGAAACTGAATATCTTCCAACCCAGTTTTCTTTCATATTTTATACTAAAACGTACTTCAGTATTCTTAGGTAATTTTTCAATTTCAACTATTTGAGCAAGTACGTATTGAAAATCAGAATCAGTCCAATTGTCAATATCCTCATCAGTTAATTGAAGGTTTTGTTTTCGTACCTCTTTTATATCAATGTCTATGTCAATACCAAAGGTAGAACGATTGTCAGCAACCCTTTTCAAAAGTAGATCACGATTACGAACAAGCGTCTCTTCATCAAGATTGTTGACTCTACTTGGGTCTAGGTCCTCAATTAAGGGAGTAAGTTCTTCTATATCCGTTTTCAAAATTGCTTCTCTTTTATCTCTCTCTTCAAGACGGGCTTTAGGATTGCCGCTATATTCTTCTTTCGGTTTCAAAGAATAATAGGAGTCAAAGGAGTCCAATTCAACTGAGTTTTTAATATAAAGCTTCCTAATTGCATCATCGCTTAAATATGTTGAAGTCAAGCTACCACTTTGAAGTAATATATTATAAGCTTCCCCAAGTCGGTCATAGTTGTCATCATTAGAAACATACTCCATTTCTAAACGGTAGACTGTTTTCTTGGAAAAATCAAAGAATTTTTTCTTTTCAACTTCTTTAAGCCTCGGATTGTATTTAAGGACTGGAGTGCTCTCAACATAATCTTTTTCAAAATCCACATAAACATCAACAAATTTCTTATTTCCTTTAATGTAAATTGGAGATCCCTGATAACCAAAGGTATCAGCTGTCGAGTATCCTTCTGCTTCTAACCCTGCAGCTTCTACTACAGAACGAATGTTTGAAATAGCTGTTTTAGCTAAATCACGATCGACTCTGTTGTTACATGCAGACAACATAAATAATGTGAGAATAGGAAACAGTAAACCAACTACCTTCTTAATCACTTTGCTTTTCATTTCCCCTCCAAATAAGCATTCGTAGCAAAATACTAATGATTGCTATATTCACTTCGGGAAGAAGGAAAACTTCCCTGTTTAGTCATTTTCTTGATCTTCTTCCCAATCGTGGTAGGCAGCGTAGAGCTGACTCTTATTCCACTGGTAGAGTTTTGCAACTTCCTTTATGGCTTGATTTTTCTTCATGCCTTGCTGGATACGAGATTGGATTTCTGAAAACAAGTCCTCCTCGTCCTTTTCTTCCACATCCTGACTGGCGCCTTCAACGATGAGAAGGCATTCACCCTTGAGTGGCGTTTCAGCAATACTTTCTAGTAGCTCTGAAATCTTTCCTCGTTGGTATTCTTCATAAATCTTGGTCAGTTCTCTGACCAAGACTACCGAGCGGTCACCGTAAACTTCTAGCATATTTTCTAACGTATCCGCTACACGGTGGGGGGATTCATAGAAAATCTGAGTTTCTGGGTAATCTTTTTTTAAGTCGAAAAATTGCTTTTGCTGGCCTGATTTTCTCGGTAAGAAACCGTAAAAGATATGTGGCTGTGGCGCTAGGCCACTGGCAATCAAGGCCGAAATCCCTGCAGAGGCACCTGGAACGGTAACAACTGCGATTTCTTCCTCAATAGCTGCCTTGACCAAATCATGACCAGGGTCCGAGATACTAGGCAGACCCGCATCGGATACCTGAGCAATACTTTGTCCCGCTTTCAAGAAACCAATCAAATCAGGAATTTTTTCCTTGGCATTGTGCTCATGAAAACTAATCTGCTTAGTAGAAATGTCAAAATGCTTGAGCAAAAGCCCCGTGTTACGGGTGTCCTCAGCTGCAATCCAGTCCACCTCTTTCAAGGTCTGAATGGCACGAAAGGTCATATCGTCTAGATTGCCAATCGGCGTTGCTACTAGGTAAAGCTTGCCATAGGGAGATTGTCCCTTAAAACTTTTTTGAATCTGCATGCTTACTCCCTGTACAACAACTCATCACAGAACATACATTCCTCGTCCTGCTCTCGGCGTTGGCCGTAAAAATCATTACATACGTGAAACCCGTCTTTATAGATCCGGCGGACGCTTTCACGAACATGCTTGGCCTTAACGGGTGTATCTGCTTCCACCTCGCCTAAGCGTTCGCGCAACTTACTATTTTCCAAGCGAAGAGCTGTATTTTCCTCTACCAGGCTCTTGAGATTTTTCTTGATGGCTTCCACATCGGCCAAGGTCACCAATAACTGTTGAGAAAAATCGTCTAGCGCATCAAATAATTCTTTTTTGTCCATAAACCAGCCCTTTCCTTTCTTTATCCTTCATTTTGAGTTTATATTTCTTTCAAGACCAGATATTCCAAGGCATTTTGAAAACTGACATTAGCCTGCCACATTTTTCTAGCTTCTAGCAAATCTTGTAAAATCTGTCGAATCCTTGCTTGCAAGAGGTCCTGTCCACAGAGCACTTCGAGGATTCGCAAGACCTGATCTTGTTTTTCCTTGTCATCTGCCAAGCTGGCTAATTTAGCAACTTGGAGATAACTTTCTTTTTTCTTAGCTAATAACCAGGTCAGCAGGCGTTCACTCTCATCCACCAAGGTCCAAAAACTTGCCTGGTTTGCCAACTTTTCAGCTTCAGCTCGTGATTGACAAAACTGGGCTAAGAAAGTCGCTTTTTTCTTGACAAGCCCCATTTGTTCTAGGAGCAAGATGAGCTTCTCTTCCTGCTTCTTAAAGTGGAAAATCTGTGTCCGACTACGGATAGTCGGTAATATCTTTTCCTCATCGCTGGTCAAGAAGAAAATGTAAACTTCACTCTGGGGTTCTTCGATGACCTTGAGCAGAGAATTAGCCGCGTTGGGGTGCATTTTCTCCGCATGTTCGATAATAAAAACTTGTTGCTGACTTTCAATCCCTGCTTGGGAAAACTGACCCACTAATTCTCGAATCCGTTCTGTCTTGATGACCTGATTGACTGGCTTAATCAAGGTAACATCGGGAAATTCTTCCTGTTCAATCAGCTTGCAGTTTCGGCATTTCTCACATGGTAAAACGCCTACTTTATCCGTACAAAAGAGGCTCTTAGCCAAAAACTGCGCCATTTCCAAGCTTCCAAAGAATCCCGAAAAGAGATATGCATGATTGAGCTGGTCTTGTTCTAGGATACGGACAAAGCGGTCAAACTGGTCGGGCTGCCAAGCCTTTAGTTGATCTTGTTTCATCTTGTCAAGCCCATTCTGTCAAACAAGACAGCCTTGGTCGTTTCCACAACTTGCTCCAAAGGAAGACTCGCATCAATCTTAACAATGCGATTTCCTTCTTTGTCCAGAAGAGAAAGATAACCTTGACGGACTTTCTTGTGCAAGTCCAAGCCTTCCAAGTCCAAACGATTGACCTCGCGATCACTATTGGCAGCAATGCGAGCCAGCCCTTCTTCCACCTCAATGTCAAAATAGAGGGTCAAATCGGGTTTAAGGCCATCTGTCGCAAACTGATTGAGCCAATCAATGGCATCAATATCCAAGCCACGGCCAAATCCCTGATAAGCAACAGAACTATCAATGAAGCGGTCCATAATGACCAACTTGCCAGCTTCAAGTGCTGGGAGAACTTTTTCCACCAAGTGCTGTCTGCGACTGGCGATATAGAGAAGGAGTTCTGTTTTAGGATCCATCTGCGTATGACTTGGATCCAAAATCACTTCCCGAATCTTCTCTCCAATCAAGACTCCGCCAGGTTCACGGGTCGTCAACACTTTTACTCCTTTTTCCTCTAAAATTGGGAGTAGAGCCTCTAAAACACTGGTCTTTCCTGCTCCCTCTGGTCCCTCAAGAGAGACTAAAAATCCTTTTGACATGTCTAACTCATTTCTTTTTTTCTACCTTCTATTCTATCAAAAAAATAGATTTTTGTGACAATCTTTTTGCGTCTTCTCCATTCAATCGACCATAAAAGAGGCTGGGAGTCATCCAACCTCTTATTTACCTAATTCTTGTGTTCGTTTGTAGGCTTGATGAACTGCGTCCATGACTGTGCCTCTAAAGGCATGTTCTTCCAGACTTGCTACACCAGCGATAGTCGAACCACCTGGACTGCAAACTTGGTCTTTCAAGACCGCAGGATGTTGCTGGCTTTCCAGAACCATTTGTCCAGCTCCAACTACTGTTTGAGCCGCCATTTTCAAAGCCGTTTCTCGTGGCAATCCTGACTGAACACCTGCATCTGCCAAAGCCTCGATAAAGAGGTAGACAAAGGCTGGCCCACAACCTGCAAGACCTGTCGCCGCATCGATTAAGCCATCTCCCAGCTCAACCAAAAGACCCGCATTGGATAAAAGCTGACAAAAGAGCTCCCTGTCTTCAGCACGACAGTTTGCTGACATGGCATAACTAATCACTCCTTGGCTGATAGCCACTGGAGTATTGGGCATGATGCGAATGATCCGGTGTTGACTTGGGATAAGACTCGCTAGTTTTTCCAAGGTCAATCCAGCTGCCATGGAAATCAAAAGAAGACTTTCTCGTTTTTCAAGGATGGTCTGATATTGAGAAAGCAAGTCTGAGAACTGAGCAGGCTTAACTCCTAGAAAAATCACATCTGCTTCTGCGAAGATTTCGTCATTGCTGGAAGCCTGACCACCGAAGTTGGCGATAAAATCATCTACTTTTGCCTGACTACGATTGGCAAGGAGAATCTGAGCACCCATCTTGGCCTGCACAACAGCCTTAGCCAAGCTAGCTCCCATATTCCCCAAACCGATAAATCCAATCTTCATCTCTTACTCCCTTATCTGTCCGTTACCAGTAACCACATACTTGTAGCTGGTCAACTCTTTCAAGCCCATTGGCCCACGCGCGTGCAGTTTCTGAGTAGAAATGCCCATCTCACATCCAAGACCAAATTGCCCACCATCAGTGAAACGCGTTGAGGCATTGACATACACCGCGGCAGAGTCCACTTGATCTGTATAGTAAGCTGCAGCTTCAGCATTTTCCGTCACAATGGCATCCGAATGATGGGTACTGTGGGCTTCAATATGCGCAACCGCTTCTTCTAAACTACTCACGACCTTAACCGCTAGAATATAATCTAAAAACTCGGTGTCAAAGTCTTGGGCCTCAGCTACTCGACCTGAAACAAACTGACTTGCTTGGCTATCCAAGCGGAATTGAATTGGTTCCAGTCCAGCTTCTTTCCGACTTGTAACCAGAACTTGCTCCAAGCGAGGAAGGAAGCTTGCTGCCTTGTCTTCATGAACCAGCAAGACCTCCATAGCATTGCAGACAGAAGGACGACTGGTTTTAGCATTGTTGATGATAGACAGAGCCTTGTCTTCATCGGAATCCTTATCCACATAGACATGGACAATTCCAGTTCCTGTCTCGATAACAGGCACGATAGCATTTTCAACCACTGCATTAATCAAGCCAGCCCCTCCACGAGGAATGAGAAGGTCTAGATAGCCCTTGGCCTTCATCATAGCATAGCTACTTTCACGGCTAGTATCTTCCACCAGTTGAATCACCTCTGGATGAATGGTAGTCGTCTCCAAGCCCTTCTTTAAGGCTGTGACAATAGCATGAGCTGTTTGATAGGCATCCTTGCCACTACGAAGAACAACCGCATTTCCACTTTTGAGAGCCAAAGCAGCTGCATCAGACGTCACATTTGGACGACTTTCGTAGATAATCCCAATAACCCCCATGGCCACACGCTTCTTAGTAATAACCAAGCCATTTTCAAGCTGATTGGTTTCTAAAACTTCACCAATAGGATCTGGTAAAGCAACCACTTCACGAATCCCTCTTGCCATCGCTTCTATACGTCCCTCATCCAAATAAAGACGGTCTAGCATAACATCTGAGATTTTCCCCTTGGCCGCTGCCATATCGAGGGCATTTGCCACTAAAATCTCCTCAGTAGCTGCCAATAAATAATCAGCCATGGCTAGCAAGGCTTGGTTTTTCACTACTTCACAAGCAGTATTGATTGATTTCTTAACAGCCTGTACCTGTTCGAATTGTTCTTGTGTACTTACCATCGTTCACCTCTAAAATTCTGTAAAGAGCAGCTGGATTTCAGGAGTGATGGAAATCCAGTCATCACGGTGAATCAAGACTCCCTTAGCTTTTTGAGAACGGAGCATATCTTCTAGGGCTGAGACGCCAAATTGGACACGTCCCTTTCCAAGAGATTGACCTGTTTCTTTATCAGCCACTGTTACAATATCGTGGTAAGAGAAGTTTCCTTCCACTTCTACCACGCCTGATAAAAGGAGACTTTTCCCGTTTTTTGAAAGTGCCTCTGCAGCTCCACCATCTACCCAGATCGTTCCCTGACTTTGAGCATAGAAGGCCAGCCATTGTTTCTGGGTACGAAGTCCCTTCTCTTGCGCAACAAAGTAGGATCCATCCTTAGTCTCCTCCGCTGCCTCAATCAGGGCATCTGATTTCAGGGAGGAGCAAATATAGACTGGCACACCTGATTCCGTCGCAATAGTTGCAGCCTTGATTTTTGTTAGCATGCCCCCAGTTCCGTTTGAAGAACCTGCTCCACCAGCCATATCAATAATCTCACGATTGATAGTCTCGATTTTCTCCAAACGTTTGGCTGTTGGATCTGAGTTGGGATTTCCAGTATAGAGACCGTCCACATCCGTCAAGAGAACTAAAAGGTCTGCTTGAACCATAGCCGCTACCTGGGCACTCAGAGTATCATTGTCCCCCACCTTGAGCTCATCAATAACGACACTGTCATTCTCATTGATGATAGGAATGGCACCACGATGAAGCAATACAGACAAGGCCTGATGGGCATTCTTATATCGACGTTTATCTACAAAATCATCCTGTGTCAGCAAGATTTGTGCAGAAACGATCTGGCGCATGAGGAGGTTGGTTGTGTATTCCTCCAACAAAAGTCCCTGACCAACTGCAGCTGAAGCTTGTTTATCTGCAATCTTGGTCGGACGTTTTTTAAAACCCAAAGCTCCAAATCCAGCGGCAACTGCTCCAGATGACACTAAAATCAACTCATGTCCAGCCTCATGCAGCATAGCCAATTGCTGGGTAATTGCCTTTACTTTACTCCTTGATAAACTCCCGTCTTCATTTGTTAAGGAGGAAGTCCCTACCTTAAAGACGATTCGTTTGTACTTCATATTCTCACTCCGATTCTTCATATTTATCCATTATAACATGAATGCTTTAAAATAGAAAAGACTTGAAATGAAAAAGGTTGAGACAAGACATCTCAACTCTTTTATCTATTCTCAGTTTTACGCAATCTTTCCAGCGTTTCTTTAAAAATCTCTGGAATATCTGCTGTGAACTCCAAGGTTTCACCTGTTCTCGGATGGGTAAAACCTAGAGTCTTAGCATGGAGAAACTGTCCATGTCCTTTCAAAGTCTTACGAGGACCATAGACTTCATCACCAGCGACTGGATGGCCAATATAAGCCATATGAACACGGATTTGGTGAGTACGCCCTGTTTCCAGTTGCAACTCTAGCAAACTATAATCTCCAAAGCGTTCCAAGACTTGAAAACGAGTCACTGCTGGCTTCCCTTTAGCAGTCACTGCCTGTTTCTTACGATCTTTTTCACTACGACCAATCGGAGCTTCAATCACACCACGATCATTGGGAAGATTGCCATGAACAATCGCCCAGTATTTACGGAGAGACTTCTTGTCCTTGAGTTCTTGCGCGAGTGCTAAGTGGGCCTCATCATTCTTAGCAATCATGAGGAGACCCGACGTGTCCTTGTCAATGCGGTGAACGATACCCGGCCGGAGAACACCATTGATACCTGACAAGTCCTTGATATGGTACATGAGGGCATTGACCAAGGTTCCGCTAGTATGACCAGCACTCGGATGCACCACCATCCCCTGAGGTTTGTTAACAACGGCCACATCCTCATCTTGGTAAATGATTTCTAGCGGAAGATTCTCAGCTACATACTCCAAAACTTCCGGTTCTGGCACATGGTAGGTGACGATATCCCCCTCTTGGACAGTGTATTTGGCTTTCTTGGCTTGCCCATTAACTAAAACTTGTCCAGCCTTGATTTGTTCATTAGCGAGACTGCGTGACAATTCTGTCAGATCTGACAGAGCCTTGTCTAGACGTTGCCCACCAGTTTCAATTTTTATTTCCATTTACTTCCTCTTTAAGCATTGCAATCAATAGAATAATCACACCAACTGTCAAATAGCTGTCAGCAACATTGAAAATCGCAAAGTTGATAAAGTCTAGGTGAAACATATCCACCACAAAACCTTGACTCATTCTGTCGATAAAGTTGCCCAGACCTCCCGCGATGATCAAAATCAGTCCAAAAACCAACCAGAGAGAATCCTCCATGTGTTTATGTAGATACCAAATGGCTCCTACCATGACGACCAGTGTAATAACAGCAAATAACCACTGCTGGTCTTGTAGCATGGAGAAGGCTGCTCCTCTATTTTGCAGATAGGTCAAGCTAACGAGATTGGGGATCCACGAACGCACTTCACCCAGTGAAATCTGCTGGACAACATAGGCTTTAACCAACTGATCCAGCCCAATCAAAAGCAGTATAATGACCGCCACTATTCCTCTTTTTTTCATGATTTCCTCTTTTGATCAAAATATTCTTGCATAACTTCTACGAAAAGAGTCCCAGCTTGGCTAAGCTCCACTTCCTCACGTTTAACATAAACCATGCGATTATCCAAATTATCCTTGAGACGAATGACTGTGATTCCATTGACACTGTCACTATCTAAAAATCCAGATCCAGTCGCATAAGCATCCGTCCGCTCCAAAATACCATTCAAAGTAGCACGGTCGGTCACATTGAACATCTGGGAGCTCGCGCTGGTGTCGACAAAGTTCTCTGAATAGTATAGGTACTCATCCTTTTCCTGAGTGAAACGAACTGTTGGTAAATCCGCTAGGTCCTCCATGACCAATTCCTCTTTCTGTGCTAAAGGATGCCCTTCACGAAGATAAATGTGAGTCTGGAAAGGAATTAGTTCAATAACTTCTAAACCAAGTTTTTCAACCCGTTGCATGATGCCCTTTTTATTTTGATTGTTGAGGTAGATAATCCCAATCTCACTGTGTCCTTGCGCCACTTCGTCTAATATTTGAACTGTGGTAGACTCAAAAATACGAAAGTTCTTGTAGTCAGGATGGCGTTCTGAAAAGGCCGTAATGGTTGGTGGCAAGAAGTCATAGTGCTGACTGGCAATGGAAAATTCATCCTTTTCTTCCTCAGGATTGGCATACTGATTTTGAAAAACATCGAAGCCTTTGACCAACTCCTGCGCTTTTTCATAAAATTCCATACCACGACGGGTCAAAAACGTTCCCGAACTCGTCCGACGGAAAATCTTAAAGCCTAACTCTTTTTCCAAATCGCGCACAGAAATAGACAGACTTGGCTGACTAACATACATCTTTTCAGCAGCTTCTCGGAAAGTACCACTATTGGCAATGGCCACAACATAGCGTAATTGTTGAATGTTCATCTTTTACCCCCAACTTCTCTATCTGTTCATTATACCATATTTTAGAAATTTTCCACTTAGGAAAAATAATGTCGCTCACAAAATTCATCTACACTAGTAACAAAAAATTGTGGGTATCAAAACAAAAAAATAGGCTCTCCGAAAATTCGGAAAGCCTGATTTTATGCTACTTCTAGCTTCCTCACCTTTTCATTTTAAGGCTCGGGATAAAAAGGTTCACTGGACCTTTTTATTTTGCGATTGGGTAAACAGAAACTTGTTTTTTATCGCGACCTTTACGTTCAAAGCGTACTACACCTTCAACTTTAGCGAACAAAGTATCGTCTCCACCACGTCCAACGTTTACACCTGGATAGATGTGTGTACCACGTTGACGGTAAAGGATTGATCCACCTGTTACAGTTTGTCCGTCAGCTGCTTTAGCTCCAAGACGTTTCGCTTGTGAATCGCGTCCGTTTGATGTAGAACCTCCACCTTTTTTGTGGGCGAAAAGTTGCAAGTTGTTAAGAGTCATTTTTAACATAATGTTTTCCTCCGTGTTAGTTTTCTGTGATAACTCTGGTTTGGACGAACTCAGAAGAGTTCTCCGATAAGTTTGCCATACCTAAGAAAAATGATTCGAAGAATAACTGGGTCATTTCTCTCTGGTGTGAAGGAAGATCCGCTGGTATATCAACCTTTAGATAGCCACCTTCATCTTCGTTTAATTCTAAGATTGGTTCATAGCCTGCAAATTTCTCAATGGAATTGACAAAGTTAATGGCAAGCGTAGAAACCGATGCACACACGACATCTAAGCCGTATTCGCCACTCTCGGCGTGTCCAGTAATTTCCGCACTCCTCAGCTCGCCATCTTCGGCTCTCTCAAAGACTGCTTGTATCATGTGTTCTCCTTAAAATTAAGCGTTGATCGCGTTGATGACAACTTTTGTATATGGTTGACGGTGACCTTGTTTACGGTGGCTACCTTTTTTAGGTTTGTACTTGTAAGTAACAACTTTCTTTTGTTTTCCTTGTTTTTCAACAGTTCCAACTACAGTAGCTCCAGCAACAAGTGGAGTTCCGACAACAGTGTTTTCACCACCAACAAGAACAACTTCGTTAAAAGTAACTTCTTGACCAGCTTCAACGTTCAATTTTTCAACGTAAACTGCTTGACCAACTTCAACTTTAACTTGTTTTCCGCCAGTTTTGATAATTGCGTATGTGCTCATTATGCACCTCCTATGATTTTTAGGGTTTCCCCGTATTTTTGTGAAGACTCGCCTAGCATCGTGGGACGAACCACTTAAAAGAAGAGCTCTAAGCATAACAAAGTTTAAATTTGTTATACGACGAGCAAACGATGTTCGTGCGGTTGCACAGGATTGTGCATAGTCAACTCTTCAAGTATAGCATATCTTCTTTTTTCTTACAAGTAAAATCAATTAAAAATAAGCTATTTCTCTCCTTTTTTTCTCCAAGAAGCAAAAAGCATACTGAAGTAAAAGATACTCATCATAAGAGGAACACCTAGAATTGTCTTCTCCTGATAGTAAATCGTCAAATAGGCTGAAAAAACAACTCCGAAGACAAAACTGCTAAGCAAGCTAACAAAAATCAATCCCTCTCGTAGAAAAGGCGTATGCTTGGTCCGAAAATAATCTCCAAAAGCTAACATGGTACGTTTGATATTCCCTGTCATAAAAGCATTATTATAGGCAATTCCTGACACTTCTCCAAAAGCAGTTGTCACCAGTCCCATACAAAAGGCCAAGGGCGGTACGAGATAGATATTATCAACCGTTTGCGGCACAAAGCCTATAATTAGGGACAGGACTGCAAGAGGAATCAAGGACAAAATTGGCTTTTTAACAATTCGTAGTTTTTCCTTATACAATGTCAGAAAAAAGACACCCATCATAAAGAAAAGCAAGGTCATTACTTTAGCACTAGCATCCGATACATTTTGTTGAATGAGTCCTACAGAAAGAAAAACGACATTCCCAGTCTGTCCAGCGACAAGGGTATTCCCTCGCACGATAAAAGTATAAGCATCGACATATCCTGCACAAAAAGTCAAAAAAAGCGCTAGTCGCTTAGACTGACGTGATATTTTCCTTATTGGTAATAATCTCATTTTCTCCCCCTTCTCATTTCATCTACTTATCTAAATATTGTACCACTTTCTCTAAGAAATGCGTAGTCCATTTGAAAAATTTTACCATCTGTTGGATAGTCCTTCTTTTCTATGTTATAATGAAGGAAGGATTTGAAGTCGGAAAAGGAGTATCTATGCTTAAATTAGGTGTCATCGGAACAGGGGCTATCAGCCATCATTTCATAGAAGCAGCCCATGCTAGCGGAAAATACCAGCTGGTCGCTATCTATTCTAGAAAGATAGAAACTGCCGCAACCTTTGCTTCTCGCTATGAAAATATCCAACTCTTTGATCAATTAGAAGACTTCTTTAAGTCTTCCTTTGATGTGGTCTATATCGCCAGTCCAAACTCCTTGCATTTTGTTCAAGCCAAGGCTGCCTTGTCTGCTGGTAAGCACGTCATTCTTGAAAAGCCAGCTGTCACTCAGCCACAAGAGTGGCTGGATTTGAGACAGACAGCTGAGAAGAATCACAGTTTTATCTTTGAAGCAGCTCGTAATTATCACGAGGAAGCTTTTACTACTATCAAAAACTTTCTATCAGACAAGCAAGTGTTGGGAGCTGATTTCAACTATGCCAAATATTCATCCAAGATGCCGGATTTGTTGGCTGGGCAGACGCCAAATGTCTTTTCAGACCGTTTTGCTGGTGGAGCCCTTATGGATTTGGGGATTTATCCTCTCTACGCTGCTATTCGCCTCTTTGGAAAGGCTCAGGACGCGACTTATCAGGCTAAACAGCTTAACAATAGCATTGACCTAAATGGAGATGGTATCCTCTTCTACCCTAACTTTCAAGTTCATATCAAGGCTGGGAAAAACATCACTTCCAATCTTCCTTGTGAGATTTACACAGCAGATGGAACCTTGACCCTTAACACGATTGAGCATGTCCGCTCAGCTATTTTTACCAACCACCAAGGAAATCAAGTTCAGCTCCCTATCCAACAAGCTCCTCATACGATGACTGAGGAAGTTGCTGCATTTGCACACATGATCCAGCAACCAGACCAGACGCTCTACCAGAACTGGCTGGATGATGCAGGTTCTGTTCATGAGCTACTATATACCATGCGCCAGACTGCTGGCATTAGATTTGAGGCAGAAAAATGAAAACCAAACTACCGACTGAATGGCAGGAATTGAGTGACCAACTCGGTTTCCAAGAATTTACCCCCATTCAAACTCAACTATTTGAGCCTATACTTGCTGGAGAAAACCTCCTAGGAGTGAGCCCAACAGGAACTGGTAAGACCCTAGCTTACCTCCTACCAAGCCTTCTCAGACTACAAAAGAAAAAAGCCCAGCAACTCTTGATTCTAGCACCAAATACGGAACTTGCTGGACAGATTTTTGATGTATGTAAAACGTGGGCAGAGGCTATCGACTTGACTGCTCAGCTCTTCTTATCAGGTTCCAGTCAGAAACGCCAGATTGAACGCCTTAAAAAAGGACCAGAAATTCTGATTGGAACCCCTGGCCGTATCTTTGAGTTGATTAAATTGAAAAAAATCAAGATGATGAATGTGGAAACCATCATCCTGGATGAATTTGACCAATTGCTCGATGATTCTCAGATTCACTTTGTTGAGAAAATCACTCACTACGCACCTCGTGACCACCAACTCATCTACATGAGTGCGACGACCAAGTTTGACCAAGAAAAGATTGCACCAAACACGCGCACCATTGATCTATCTGATCAAAAACTGGACAACATCCAACATTTCTACATGCAGGTAGACCAACGTCACCGAGTAGATATGCTGCGAAAACTGGCTCATGTAGAGGATTTCCGTGGACTAGTTTTCTTTAATAGCCTATCAGATCTTGGAAGTGCTGAGGAAAAATTACAGTATCGAGATGTCTTGGCCGTTTCCCTCGCTAGTGATGTCAATGTTAAATTTCGAAAAGTCATCTTAGAAAAGTTTAAAGATAAGCAACTAACCCTGCTTCTTGCAACTGACCTTCTGGCTCGTGGAATTGATATTGATAGCCTAGAATGCGTCGTAAACTTTGATATTCCTAGAGATATGGAAACCTATACCCACCGTGCAGGACGTACAGGTCGCATGGGCAAGGAGGGCTATGTGATCACTCTGGTAACCCATCCAGAAGAGCTTAAAAAACTCAAGAAGTTTGCTACAGTTCGAGAAATTGTCCTAAAAAATCAAGAACTCTATATCAAATAAGGTTGGCATTCGCTAACCTTTTTCTTATCCCCAAGTAATTTCTAATTGATAGCTGGCAAAAGGGTGTCCCTCTTGATTTTGTAGTTGATAGGCTAGCTCAATCTTTTGCCCATCCAGTTTGTAGTGACTCGTTTGAATGATAAACTCCTGCATCCCCATTGGAGTCGGAATATAAGCTAAACTATCACTATCCTTGAGAAAACGCATGATGGTTTTGGGACTCGAGAAACGGGTCATCACTAGTTCTTCTTCATGAAACTTGAGAACCACTTTTTCCTTTTCCTCATTATAGAAAAGCAAATAACGATAATCTCCCTTTTCATGCACCTCCACGTCATAAAGCTGGTCAATCACTTCCAACTGCTCATCAAACTGAATCGTATTTCGCATCCGAATCTTCACATCAGGTCCTCTTTCTTGTCTCTTGTCCTACTATTTTACCAAAAAGAGCAGGATTTTGCTATAATGGTCATATGAACGAAAAAGTATTCCGTGACCCAGTTCACAACTACATCCATGTAAACAATCAGGTCATATACGACTTGATCAATACAAAAGAATTTCAACGTCTGCGCCGTATTAAGCAACTAGGAACTTCCAGCTATACCTTCCATGGTGGTGAGCACAGTCGCTTTTCCCACTGTTTGGGAGTCTATGAGATTGCTCGACGTATCACGGAGATTTTTGAAGAAAAATATCCTGAAGAATGGGATCCTGCTGAGTCTCTCTTGACCATGACCGCTGCGCTCCTTCATGACCTTGGGCATGGTGCCTACTCGCATACTTTTGAAAATCTCTTTGATACAGATCATGAGGCCGTTACCCAGGAAATCATCCAAAGTCCTGAGACAGAGATTCACCAAGTCCTACTACAAGTAGCACCCGATTTCCCGGAGAAGGTAGCCAGTGTCATCGATCATACCTACCCTAACAAGCAGGTCGTACAGCTCATTTCTAGTCAGATTGATGCAGACCGCATGGACTATCTCTTGCGCGACTCCTATTTTACAGGAGCATCTTATGGGGAATTTGACCTTACTCGCATCCTCCGAGTCATTCGTCCTGTCGAAAATGGCATCGCCTTTCAGCGCAATGGCATGCATGCCATCGAAGATTATGTCCTCAGTCGTTACCAGATGTATATGCAGGTTTATTTCCACCCAGCAACACGTGCCATGGAAGTTCTCCTACAGAATCTTCTCAAGCGTGCTAAGGAACTCTACCCTGAGGACAAAGACTTCTTTGCACGCACTTCTCCTCATTTGCTACCTTTTTTTGAAAAGAAAGTTACTCTATCTGACTATCTGGCACTTGATGACGGCGTGATGAATACCTACTTCCAACTCTGGATGAGCAGTCCTGACAAGATTCTCGCAGACTTGTCGCAACGTTTTGTCAACCGCAAGGTCTTTAAATCCATTACTTTTTCAGAAAAAGACCAAGACCAACTCGCAACCATGAGACAACTGGTTGAAGAAATTGGTTTTGATCCAGACTACTATACTGCTATTCATAAGAACTTTGACCTCCCTTATGATATCTATCGTCCCGAATCTGAAAATCCACGGACACAGATTGAAATTTTACAAAAAAATGGAGAACTGGCAGAACTCTCTAGCCTGTCCCCTATCGTCCAATCCCTTGCTGGCAGTCGCCACGGTGACAATCGTTTCTATTTTCCTAAAGAAATGTTGGAACAAAACAGCATCTTCGCAAGTATCACCCAGCAATTTTTACACTTGATTGAGAACGATCATTTTACCCCAAATAAGAATGAATAGAGGAAATTTATGAGTATTAAACTAATCGCCGTCGATATCGATGGTACCCTAGTCAACAGTAAAAAGGAAATCACTCCGGAAGTCTTTTCTGCCATCCAAGATGCCAAACAAGCTGGTGTCAAAGTCGTGATTGCAACGGGTCGTCCTATCGCAGGTGTTGCCAAACTTCTGGACGACTTGCAGTTAAGAGACCAAGGTGACTATGTCGTGACCTTCAACGGTGCCCTTGTCCAAGAGACTGCTACTGCCCATGAGATTATCAGCGAATCCTTGACCTATGAGGATTATCTAGATATGGAATTTCTCAGTCGCAAGCTCGGTGTCCATATGCACGCTATTACCAAGGACGGTATCTATACTGCCAATCGCAATATCGGAAAATACACGGTGCACGAATCAACCCTCGTCAGCATGCCTATCTTCTACCGCACCCCTGAAGAAATGGCTGGCAAGGAAATTGTCAAATGTATGTTCATCGATGAACCAGAGATTCTCGATGCTGCGATTGAAAAGATACCAGCAGAATTTTACGAACGCTACTCCATCAACAAATCTGCTCCCTTCTACCTCGAACTTCTTAAAAAGAATGTAGACAAGGGCTCAGCCATCACTCACCTGGCTGAAAAACTTGGATTGACCAAAGATGAAACCATGGCAATCGGTGACGAAGAAAATGACCGTGCCATGCTGGAAGTCGTTGGCAACCCCGTTGTTATGGAAAATGGAAATCCAGAACTCAAAAAAATTGCCAAATACATCACCAAAACAAACGACGAATCCGGCGTTGCCCATGCTATCCGAACGTGGGTATTGTAAAAAGGCAAGAATAGACGAAAACCGCTCTGCTGAGCGGTTTTCGTCTATTTCATTTTAGAATTAGCAATAATTTCAAAAAACAAATCAGTTTTCTTTGATAACTCAATTGAGTAATTCGTCCATCCCACCAGATTATCATCAAATGATTCTATCGCAAATAAAAGTAGGTTTCTTGCAAGTTCTTGAGTAATCAAATCTTTTGGTGTCACAATATTGTTATTTTTTCTATCACAATAAATTGCTTTTTCTCTTAAATCTTTTAATTCACCAGAATAAATAAATTTAAAAATCTTCTCCAAATTTTCATTAGAAATTGCATTTTTAATCCTTTCGCCCATACAAATAGTGTAGCTCGCTCCAACAATTTGTTTAGACTTATGATCTCTTAATTTATCTTTTCTCACATAGGAATCTGAACCTTTAATAAATATTCCCATTTGAATTTTTCCAACCTCTTCTAGAACACTAATAGCTAAAAAAGAGGAGGAGGTATATGAATTATTTATATATAAAACATATGAATCCGAAATCAACTGAACAACATGATCTAAGCATTTATTCAATTCTTCTTTTGAAGAAATATAAAAATTGCTAGTTCCGTTTAAGATAGGTTCTATCTTATCAAAAGAAAAATCTTTATCGACCATTAGTACTCCAAATTTTATAATTCATGATAATTTGTCAAAGTAATTCTAGGGGTTGCTTATCAAACCTATGTCAACACTTTATATAATTCTTGTAATTTAGGGGCGAATTCGGGGCGAAACACCTCAAAACCCTAGTAGAATAAGTAGTTTATATGCCCCCTGCAGGAATCGAACCTGCAACTACTCCTTAGGAGGGAGTTGTTATATCCATTGAACTAAGGGAGCTAGAGAAAAACCCTGCTGGGTAAGCAGAGTTTTTTAGTCGAATTAACGACGGATTTCTTTGATACGAGCTGCTTTACCTTGAAGAGCACGCAAGTAGTACAATTTCGCACGACGTACTTTACCGTAACGAACAACTTCGATCTTTTCAACACGTGGAGTGTGGATTGGGAAGATACGCTCAACACCTACACCGTTAGAGATTTTACGAACTGTGTAGTTTTCTGAGATGCCCGCACCTTTACGTGCAATAACAACACCTTCAAAAATCTGGATACGTTCACGGTTACCTTCGACAACTTTCGCGTGTACACGAACTGTGTCACCAGGACGGAATGATGGGATATCTGTACGAAGTTGACCTTCAGTCAAGCTTTGGATTAATGGATTCATTTTATTCTCCTATCTTTGTCAATCTTGAGGAACCTTCCTCAGCGGATAAACTGTATTTTTGTGCGTCCATTACACACAAGATACAGTTTACCAAATTTCCACCTAAAAGTAAAGAAATTTATAGCAGAATTCCTAAAAAAATCGCTAGAAAACCGCCTATGTAAGTTAAGAGAAAATAGCTATAAAATACCTTCTTGTCACTGATTAGTCTTTGCAGCTCGTCATTCAAGGTTGAAAAGGTCGTCAACCCTCCACAAAAACCTGTCGCTAGGATGGCATAGATTTCCTTGGATTCCACATGATTGTAGAGTAGGCCGATCAAAAAACATCCTAGAAGATTGACTATGAGAGTTCCCAATGGCAATTTAGAAGCTTGATTATAGCGGGAAAAGAAATAACGCACCAGGGCTCCGAACCCGCAAGCGATTGCAAGATAAACGATTACCATTTCTTCCTCCCTAGAACATAAGCCAAGAGTAGACCTCCACCAATGCTCAAAAGTAGGTAGATGCCTAAGCTAAGATAACGCCCGGTATCAAGCAGTTTTACTGCATCAAGCATTAGGCTAGAAAAGGTTGTCAGGCCACCACAAAATCCTGTCCCCAGCGCCAAAACCAAACCTTTACTGCTTCCCTTATAGACCAGATAGCCTTTTACCAGATAGACCAGGCAGAAAATGCCTAGATAGTTGACAAAGAGAGTTCCCCAAGGAAAGTCTGGACTGGCTGGTAACCAAGTAGAAACCAGATAGCGGACAAGGCCTCCCACCATTGCAGCCAGAAAAATTC
This sequence comes from Streptococcus oralis subsp. oralis, assembly GCF_002096445.1. Classification (GTDB taxonomy): domain Bacteria; phylum Bacillota; class Bacilli; order Lactobacillales; family Streptococcaceae; genus Streptococcus; species Streptococcus oralis_N. The sequence continues at coordinate 507,874 of NZ_NCUK01000013.1, read as the reverse complement.
CTAGCGGATAGAATTGTTCTTTTTTCATTTGATATTTTGATCCTGATAATCACGCGAACGTTTGAGAATGTCTGAAAAAGTCGCAACAATGGTCTCCTGATAGCGCTTATCTTCTACTCGATTTCTGACTTTTTCAAAAATGATTTCTTCTCGCTTGGTATCTAAGATTGGCTTACCAGATGCTTTCTTATAAGCGACAACCCCTTCAACTAAGTGCATCCGTTCTTCTAGGAGCTTAACGATTTGGTCGTCGATTTGATCAATTTCTTGCCGAATAATATCTAAATCCATAGTGTCTCCTCCTTTATTTGAATTATTGTATCAAAAAGCCTCTAAATAGGCTAGTAAAATCCCAAAAAAACTAATAAAAAAACGCACTGACTTCTTCCAGTCAGCGCAGTTTGATTCTTATCCTACTTTTGCAGCCAATTCTTCTGCGAATTGTTCCAAGCGTTCAATATCTTCTTCTTCGGCAGAAAGGTCTACTTTAACGCACTCTGAACCTTTTTCTGCTCCTGTCGCTACAAAAACACGATCAAAGTCATCGACAGCCTTACAGAATTCGTCGTAGAAGGTGTCACCTGAACCAACCACTCCGTAGATTTTACCATTCAAGTTGAGATCAGCTAGGTCTTCGTAGAAGTCCATCATCTCATCCGGCAATTCTCCATCTCCGTAAGTGTAAGTCGCAACGATTGCGATGTCCGCCTCCAAGAAGTCTGAAGCGTCAACAGTCGTACATTCATCCACATCGACATCCAAGCCCAAGTCACGCAATTTGTCTGCTACAATATCTGCAATTTCTTCGGTATTACCGGTCATACTGGCAAATACAATTTTTGCTAATGCCATATCGTCCTCCTCAATTTATCTTTCTCCATTATATCATATCTTTTTCATTTTAAAAATAAAAATTCTTGTGCTACAATGAAATGAGAAAGAATTGAGGTTATTTATGGAAATTTGCCAGCAAATTTTAGAGAAAATCAAAGAATACGATACCATTATCATTCACCGCCATATGAAACCAGATCCTGATGCCTTAGGGAGTCAGGTAGGTTTGAAAGCTCTTCTCACACACCATTTCCCAGAAAAGACCATCAAAGCAGTCGGTTTTAACGAACCAACTCTAATCTGGATGGCGGAAATGGATACTGTCCAAGACAGTGACTACCACGGAGCTCTTGCTATTATTTGTGATACAGCGAATCGTCCTCGTATCGATGATAAACGCTACGAACAAGCCGCTTTCACCATCAAAATCGATCACCATCCAAATGATGATATTTATGGTGACCTATCTTGGGTGGATACAAGTTCAAGCAGTGCCAGTGAGATGATTGCATTATTTGCTCAAGAAAATCAGCTAGCTTTGTCTAGTGAAGCGGCACGACTTCTCTATGCAGGAATTGTAGGGGACACAGGGCGTTTTCTCTACCCATCAACTAGTGCTCGTACCTTTAGAATAGCTAGCCAGCTCAGAGAAGTTGATTTTGACTTTGCTGGATTGTCTCGTCAAATGGATACCATGAGCTTCAAGATTGCAAAATTGCAAGGCTTTGTCTATGATCATTTAGAAGTTGATGAAAACGGAGCCGCTCGCGTTCTTCTCAGTCAAGAAATCTTGAAAGAGTATAATGTTACTGACGCTGAAACAGCTGCAATCGTCGGAGCACCTGGCCGAATTGATACTGTTGAGGCTTGGGCTATTTTTGTTGAACAAGCTGATGGCCACTTCCGTGTGCGTATGCGAAGTAAAATCACTCCTATCAATGAAATTGCCAAACAACACGACGGAGGAGGACATCCATTAGCCAGTGGCGCTAATTCTTATAGTTTAGAGGAAAATGATGTCATCTATCAAAAACTAAAAAACTTGCTTAAAAGTAAATAAAAGACTTGCCAAACTTACCGGAATCTGATAGACTAGTAGGGTAACAATCTATGGCTCGCAAAGAGACCATGGCAGAAAGGAAATATTGCAAAATGAAAAAAGATATCCATCCAGAATATCGCCCAGTTGTCTTCATGGACACAACTACTGGTTACAAATTCCTTAGCGGTTCAACAAAACGCTCTAACGAAACTGTTGAGTTCGAAGGCGAAACTTACCCATTGATCCGTGTGGAAATTTCATCAGACTCACACCCATTCTACACTGGACGTCAAAAGTTCACTCAAGCAGATGGACGCGTGGATCGTTTCAACAAAAAATACGGTCTCAAATAATGATAAAAAAGAACAGTTACCACTGTTCTTTTTTTGTACTTATTTTTATGAATCAATCACTACTACTTTCTATTTGTCAACCTTCACGCTGACACTATAATTGATTTCAAACGAGTTTAAAAAATATCGAAAAGAAGCTTGATATTGAGAATGGTCAAGATGATTGAAACTGCGTAACCTAGGATGGTATTCCACTTAGCATTGGCGAATTCTCCCATCAGTGACTTCTTAGAGGTCAGATAGATTAAGGGGAAGATTGAAAACGGAAGAGCGATTGACAGAAAGACCTGTGAATAGACCAATAACTGATCCAAGGTTTTTTCTTGATGTCCAAACAAGACGGCGACTATAATCACAGGGAGCAAGGCAAAAATACGGGTACCGATACGGATAATCCACTGAGGCAATTTCAGATGTAAGAAGCCTTCCATGACAATCTGTCCTGTTAAAGTACCTGTAATGGTCGAATTTTGTCCACTTGCTAAGAGGGCTAGGGCAAATAAAGTTGACAGAGTTGAACTAGCTATCGCTCCTGCTATCTTCGAATCCTGTAAAGCATTGTACATTTGAGAGAAAGCTGAAATTTCAGATGCATGACCAAAAAAGAGAGATGCCCCTAAAATGAGAAGCAAGGAATTGACAATAAAGGCTAGGGACAACTGAAGATTTGAATCCCGGGTCATAAAACGCACGGCTTTTCGAACATCCTTCTTATCTTTGTGATTGATTTTCCTTGTTTGGGATAGAGAGGAATGAAGATAGAGATTATGGGGCATGACTGTCGCTCCTACAATTCCTAGAGCCAAGGTCAATTGGCTTTCATGACCTGGCAAAGGTGTTTCAAATAATGTAGGAGTCGGTAAATAACCACCAAAGATACCCTGAATACTTGGACTAGATAAGGCCACCAGATATGTAAAGATGGCTAATATGGTTAAAATAAGGGTCGTAACAATGGCTTCAATTTTTTTGAAGCCGAATTTCATCAACAACAACAAAAGAAATACATCTAAAACGGTTAGGAGGATAGCGACCATAATCGGTATTTTAAATAAAAGATTTAAGGCAATCGCTGAGCCTAAAACCTCGGCTAAGTCTGTCGCCATTAAAGCTAATTCTAAAATCAGCCACAAACTATAGCGGAGCCATTTGGGAGCATGATGAGCTGTTGCCTGTGCTAGGTCCATCCTAGTCACGATACCGAGCTTTCCAGACATCTGTTGTAACTGCATAGCAATGATGGATGAAATCAAAATAACAAATAAGAGACTATATTTGTAGGATGCACCACCAACCACACTGGTAATCCAGTTTCCAGGATCCATATAACCAACTGCTACAAGGGCTCCAGGTCCTAAGAATGCTTTTAGATTTTGCCAAAAATGATTGTTATTGGGAGTTTCAATAGATTGATTGATCTCAGAAAGAGAGACTTTTTTGTAAGAAGACATCGGAATTTTACACTTTCTAATCTGTCTTTACCTATTTTCTTAATGGAATTTTTGAAAATATAATGAAAATAGTTTCCTATTTCCAATTCTTTCTTATTATATCACATTTTAAAATGATTCTTAAGGAAAGAATGATGGTTGAAATAGACAATAACTGTATTGCAAAAGCCAGCGTTTTCTGACGCTGGCTTTAAAACTGTGAAAATTCTTTCTCAACTAGATCGCTTCTGTGACAAAACTACGGCTTTCTAGCACCTTGAGCATGGCATTTGCTGTGTCTAGGGCTGTGAAGAGGGGCACACCGTGTTCAATGGCTGAACGACGGATTTGCTCACCATCTTCGTCAGCAGTTCGTTTGGTTCCGACAGTATTGATGATCGCTTGGATTTTCCCTTTGCGGACAAAGCTTGGGATATCCTGTTCATCGTCACCAATCTTACCAACAGGTTGAGCTTGCAGTCCATGACTGGCAAAGAAGGCTGCTGTCCCTTCTGTCGCGAGGATACCGTAGCCGATATTTTGGAAACGACGAGCCAAGTCCAAGGCTTCATCTTTGGCATCATCAGCGATGGTAAAGACCACATTCCCAAAGGTTGGCAAGTGCAGGTAAGAAGCTTCAAAAGCCTTGTACAAAGCTTTTTCAAGAGTAGTATCAGAACCCATAACTTCCCCTGTTGACTTCATTTCAGGACCGAGTAAGCTATCTACCTTAGCTAGTTTCGTAAAGGAGAAGACTGGTGCCTTGATATGAACGCGAGTGCTTTCTGGATAAAGTCCATCTTGGTAGCCAAGTTCTTCAAGACTCTGCCCAAGAATGAGCTTAGTCGCTACCTGAGCCATAGGAATATTGGTTACCTTAGAAAGGAATGGAACCGTACGGCTGGCACGTGGATTGACCTCAATAACATAGACTTTCTCATCCTTGATGACAAACTGAATGTTCATCATCCCAAGACAGTTAAGACCTATTGCTAGACGTTTGGTATAGTCTGCGATGGTCTCCTGAACCTTTTGCGACAAGGTTTGTGGTGGGTAAACGGCCATTGAGTCACCTGAGTGGACACCGGCACGTTCGATGTGCTCCATGATACCAGGGATGAGGACATTTTCTCCGTCTGAAATAGCATCGACTTCGCACTCCTGACCAACGATGTAAGAGTCAACAAGGACTGGGTGGTCTGGACTGGCCTTAACAGCGGTACGCATGTAAGAACGAAGGTCTTCTTCGTTTTCAACGATTTCCATAGCACGTCCACCCAAGACATAAGATGGACGAACGAGGACTGGGAAACCAATCTTGCGAGCTGCAAGTACGGCTTCTTCTTCATTGGTAGCTGTTTGTCCTGGTGGCTGTGGAATATCCAAGTCTTTAAGGGCTTGCTCGAAGAGGTCACGGTCTTCGGCACGGTCTAAGTCAGCGACTTGCGTACCAAGGATGGTCACACCTGCTTTTGCCAATGGCTCTGCAAGGTTGATAGCTGTTTGACCACCGAACTGCACGATAACGCCTTTTGGTTGCTCCAAGTCAATAACATTCATGACATCTTCGAATGTTAATGGCTCAAAGTAAAGTTTGTCTGATACCGAGAAGTCGGTTGAAACGGTCTCTGGATTTGAGTTCATGATGATGGCTTCATAACCAGCTGCCTGGATAGCTTTAACTGAGTGAACCGTTGCATAGTCAAACTCAACCCCTTGCCCGATACGGATTGGACCTGAACCTAGGACAAGTACAGATTCCTTATCAGACTTGATAGACTCATTTTCCCAACCATAGGTTGAATAGAAATATGGTGTTTCAGAGTCGAACTCTGCCGCACAGGTATCGACCATCTTGTAAACTGGGACAATCTTATTTTCCAAGCGAAGTTGGCGAACTTGGTCAGCAGTCGTTCCCCAAAGCTCAGCAATCTTGCGGTCTGAAAATCCATTGAGTTTAGCTGTTTTCAAGACTTCTAGATCTTGTGGATGGGCACCCAACTCTTGCTCAATTTCAAAGATGTGCAAGAGTTTATCAAGATAGAAGAGATCAATCTTAGTCAATTCAGCAATTTCTTCTGGTGTGTAACCACGGCGAATAGCTTCTGATACGTAGAAGAGACGGTCATCTTGGGCCTTGACAACCTTTTCAATCAAGGCATCATCAGAAACGGTTGCCAGTTCAGGCATTTCATTGTGGTGAACGCCAATTTCAAGAGAGCGACATGCCTTGAGAAGTGACTCCTCAATGTTACGACCAATAGCCATGACTTCCCCAGTCGCCTTCATCTGAGTTCCAAGACGACGCTCACCTTTTTCAAACTTGTCAAATGGGAAACGTGGAATCTTAGCAACGACGTAGTCAAGAGCTGGTTCAAACATAGCATAAGTTGAACCTGTAACTGGGTTGATGACCTCATCCAGGGTCAAACCAACGGCAATCTTGGCAGCCAATTTGGCAATCGGATAACCAGTTGCCTTAGAAGCAAGGGCTGACGAACGCGATACACGAGGGTTTACTTCGATAACATAGTACTTGAAGCTACGTGGATCAAGGGCCAGCTGAACGTTACATCCACCTTCAATCTTGAGCGCACGAATAATGCTCAAGCTCGCGTCACGTAGCATTTGGTTTTCATAGTCTGACATGGTTTGTGCTGGAGCAAATACGATAGAGTCCCCTGTGTGAATCCCAACTGGGTCAAAGTTTTCCATGTTACAAACCACAAGGGCATTATCAGCTGAGTCACGCATGACTTCGTACTCGATTTCCTTGAAACCAGCAATGGAACGTTCAATCAAACACTGGGTAACAGGTGATAACTTCAAACCATTTTCAGCAATTTCACGCAGTTCTTCCTCATTGGCACACATACCACCACCAGTACCACCAAGTGTGAAAGCTGGACGAACGATGACTGGGTATCCGATTGTTGCTGCAAAGGCCACTGCTTCTTCTACTGTGTTGACAATTTCAGATTCAGGGATTGGCTGCTCAAGCTCTTCCATCAATTGCTTAAAGAGGTCACGGTCCTCTGCTTGGTCAATGGCAGACAATTTAGTACCTAGAAGCTCTACTCCAAGCTCATCTAGGATGCCATTTTTAGACAATTCCATGGCCATATTGAGCCCTGTTTGACCACCAAGAGTTGGAAGCAAGGCATCTGGACGTTCCTTACGGAGAATACGAGTCACAAACTCAAGTGTGATTGGTTCGATGTAAACCTTGTCTGCAATTTCTTTATCAGTCATGATAGTCGCAGGATTTGAGTTTACCAAGACAACCTCATAACCTTCTTCTTTTAAAGATAGGCAGGCCTGAGTCCCAGCATAGTCAAACTCAGCAGCCTGACCAATAATAATTGGACCAGAACCAATCACCATAATTTTTTGAATATCAGTACGTTTAGGCATTTATAAGATATTAAGGGCGTCAAGCGGACAAAGCTAAAATAGAAGTTATGACGAAGAACTGTCAGTTCTAGGAATAACTATCTTTTTAGCACCGTCCGTAGCCCGTATTCAGTTCAGCAAATACGGACCACCCTTCTCCTTTCTATTCGTCGCCTCACAGAGCGACATTAAATAAGATACAAAGGACGAATAGAAAGCGATTGAATTTTAGGAAACCAAGGAAGGATTGACAATCCAAGTTGGTTTCTCTGAATTCCGAGCTTTCCGTCCGTGTTCAGTTACATAAATTCTCCGACGATTTTACACTCGTCATTAATTTGTTTGTTTGAAGGCTTCCATCATCTCGATGAACTCGTCAAATAGATAACTTGCATCATGTGGACCAGGAGCTGCATCTGGGTGGAATTGCACAGAGAAACCTGGTTGATATCTGTGACGTACACCTTCAACTGACTTGTCATTGATTTCTTCGTGGGTAATTATCAAGTGATCTGGTAAATCCTCACGGCTAACGGCATAACCATGGTTTTGACTTGTAAAGTCCACACGCCCAGTTGCAATTTCACGAACTGCATGGTTAAAGCCACGGTGACCAAACTTCATCTTGTAAGTCTTTGCACCATTAGCCATTGCAAAGAGCTGGTGACCCATACAAATACCAAAGATTGGAATCTTCCCTAGAATACCACGAATCATATCAAGTGCTTCCGGTACATCTTCTGGATTTCCCGGACCATTTGATAACATAACTCCGTCAGGGTTCAAATGTAGAATCTCCTCAGCTGTAGTTGTGTACGGAACTACAGTCACGTTACAATCGCGTTTTGAAAGTTCTCGTAAAATAGAATGTTTAAGTCCAAAGTCTACTAAAACAACACTCAAACCAACTCCTGGAGCTGGATAAGAAGTCTTGGTAGAAACTTGTCTGATATTATCAGTTGGCAAAACAGTTGCTTGAAGTTGATCTGCAATATGATCCATGCTATCTCCAGCATGAGTCAAGGTTGCACGCATGGTTCCATGTTTACGGATAATTTTTGTAAGTGCACGGGTATCAATTCCTGAAATACCAGGAATTTTCTTAGCTTTCAGAAATTCATCCAGCGTCATTTGATTCCGCCAGTTACTTGCTCTACGTGCCTCTTCAAATACTACAACACCCTTACAAGTTGGGCTAATAGATTCGTAATCATCACGGTTAATCCCATAATTTCCTACCAGTGGATAAGTGAAGGTTAATATTTGTCCATTATAAGACTGGTCTGTAATGGATTCTTGATAACCTGTCATCCCTGTGTTAAAGACGATTTCCCCTGTTACATCAATATCTGCACCGAAGGCCTTACCTTCAAAAACTGTGCCATCTTCTAAAACTAGAAGTCTTTTTGTCATATTTTCACCTCTCGTGGACGCTCACTGGCGTCTTTTAACGTTTTGTGTCTTATTTGGCTTTTCTACTTGCCAATACGGATTCTAAGATTGCCATTCGAACAAAGACTCCATTGGTCATTTGTTGAACAATGCGTGATTTTGGAGCTTCAACCAAGTGGTCAGCGATTTCTACATCCCGATTTACTGGAGCAGGATGCATAATGATTGCTTCTTCTTTTAAGCGATTGTAGCGTTCTTGGTTCAAGCCATGTTGAGCATGATAGCCTTCTTTTGAAAAGACGGCTCCACTTTCGTGGCGTTCATGTTGAACTCGAAGCAACATCAAAACATCCACCTGGTCAACAATCTCATCAATGGTTACAAACTGTCCATAGTCCGCAAATTCTTGACTTCGCCATTCTTCAGGTCCTGCAAAGTAGAGCTCTGCACCTAAACGTTTCAAAATCTGCATATTGGATTTGGCAACTCGCGAATGGTCCAAGTCTCCAGCAATCGCGACCTTGAGTCCTTCAAAACGGCCAAATTCTTCGTAAATGGTCATCAAATCAAGCAAGCTCTGGCTAGGATGTTGCCCAGAACCGTCGCCACCATTGATAATTGATGTCGTGATTGTCGGACTCGCAATTAATTCTCTGTAGTAATCAACCTCAGGGTGACGAATCACACAGACATCCACTCCTAAGGCAGACAGAGTTAGGATGGTATCATAGAGTGTCTCACCCTTGTTTACCGAGCTTGTATTCACATCAAAGTCAAGTCGTTCCAGCCCCAGCTTAATCTCTGCCACTTCAAAGGACTTATGTGTTCGTGTAGAATCTTCAAAGAAGAGATTCGATACGATAGGTTTGTTCTCGTAGGGAAGTTGGGCTCCGTTTTTAAACTCGATACCTCGTTTGATCAATTTCATCACTTGATCAACTGTGAGGTCTTCCATGGACACCACATGGTTCAATACTTGTTGATTTTCTGACATGGCTACTCCTTCAGCTTTCTAAGCTTCTTCAGTAATCAGAACTCTGTCTTGGCCATCAAGTTCTGTCATCTCTACGATAATTTCTTCAGAACGGCTTGTTGGGATATTTTTCCCAACGTAATCTGGACGGATAGGCAATTCTCTATGTCCACGGTCAACTAGCACCGCAAGACTCACGCGCGCAGGACGACCATGGCCGACAATGTTATCAATAGCGGCGCGGATGGTACGGCCTGTATAGAGTACATCATCCACCAAGATAACTTCACGGTCAGTCACATCAACAGAAATCAAAGAAGTATCTTCTCCGCTTTTAACATCATCACGGAAAGGTTTGGTGTCCAATTCAACAACAGGAACAGTGATGTTTTCCAACTGCTCCAAACGTTCTTTGATACGATGAGCGATGAAAACACCACGCGTTTTTATCCCAGCTAAGATAATTTTATTCAAATCTTTATTGCGCTCAATAATCTCATAAGTAATTCGCGTAATCGCTCGTTTGACAGTCAATTCGTCTACAACTTCTTTTGTCTTCATGACAAACCTCCAAAAAGAAAAGTCTCCTTCTACAAGGAGACTTGAAATGTATAGCCAAGCGAGCCCTACTATAAACAGTATAGACTTCACCCTTCTACTTTATCGCGCTCCTTGCCTGCCTCACGGGACAGGTTTAAAGGACTATTTAGTTACCATTTACTATAGCACAAAGCACCCTTAAAATCAAGCAAAAACTTTTTCAGAGTCCCCTTAAACATTACTAAAATCATACAGTTGGGGATAGTGGTCACAATCTGGATTTTTGGGATGGCAGATAGCTCGTCCAAAGTAAATCATAGCCTGGTGAGCTGCTAACCATTCTTCTGGTGGCAAGACATCCATAACACGTTTTTCTACTTCAAGTGGCGTAGCTGATTTTTTAACGATATCGTGATGCTTACAGATACGCTCCACATGAGTATCCACTGCAAAGGCTGGGATCCCAAAGCCCACACTCAGTACGACATTAGCTGTTTTGCGTCCAACACCCGCTAGACTTTCTAATTCCTCTCGAGTCTGAGGGACTTGACCATCAAAATCGTCTAGTAACTGTTGGGCACATTTTTTAAGGAATTTGGCCTTATTTCGATACAGTCCCAGGCGAGAAATGTGTGAAGCAATTTCACTCTCTGTCGCGACAGACATGGCTTGCGGCGTTGGAAAAGCAGCAAAGAGACCTGGCGTCGCCTTATTTACCGCTGCATCTGTCGTCTGAGCTGACAACATCACTGCAACCAGTAGTTCAAAATGATTGCGAAAATCAAGACTAGGCTTAGCATCTGGAAAAAGGGCAATAATTTCCTCTATGACATGACGGGCACGTTTCTTGGATAAAACCATCTACTCGTCTCCATCAAACAGTCCTTGCAAGCCAGCAAATGGACTGTTTTCTTCTTTCTTGACTGTTTGTTGAGCTTGATATTCTTCCTCAGTCATGATTTGCCAGTCATTTCCTGACACAAAACCTTGGCCCGCCTCTTCTTCTGCCGTCAAGACCTTGATAGGGATATTGAGCAGAATATTATCTGCTACGCTCTCAGAAAGGTCGATTTCCCCATTTTCGATAGGCAAGACCAAATCATCATCTAGAACTTCCTGGTCTAGTTGGTTGGTCGCTCCTTCCATGAAAACTTCTGTGACTGGATAAGATTCAGCCAACTCAACTGGCTCCATACTGCGGCTGGAAGCAAGGACAATGGTATATGACAACTGATAGTCTAAGAAATACAGACGGTCTTCGTACTGCACCTTCCCCACTGCAAGGATATCTTTGACATCTAAAATTTCTTGATTCCGTTTACGCAAGTCTGCTGCCAGGTCTAAAGCTTGTTCAAAATGCAGGCCTTCAGGTTGCTTACGAATTTCTTGAATATTTAACTTCATATTTCCTCCATAAAGATGTACTCACTTGATTATACCATGAAAGGGCTATAAGTCAGCTTTCCAAACTTTGATATTAAAATCTCATTTTTTAACATATTTACTATGACATATTTTCTGATTAGTGCTATACTATAGGCAAGAATAGATCAGAGCAAGGAGGATGCTCACATGGAAGACAAAGCACTCATCACTGAAGCTTACCAACTCCTTTCCGAGTTAAATAAAAGCTACCAAAGCTGCAAACAAGGAACAGCCGATGATCTTCGACTGCAAGAGCTGCTGAACACCACTCTTAAGGAACTAAAAAAAGCAGAAAAGCTGGACAACAGTATCTTAATCGACCTTGAGAAATTTTACCAACGCACCAGTCTTCTGATTGGACTAGGGAGCCTAAAACTAAACGATCAAGCTCGTGCTGCTTGGCGCAACTATGACAAGTTCCACTACGAACACGTCAAACACGTGCTAACTCTCTATGGGCCTGTTTTCGGATTATAGAGCTTGAAATTACTTGTTTTCTGTTGACAAAATTTCCTGAAAGGTATAGGATAGAGGTACTAATACTCGGAGGTAAGGGAGACATGAACAACTAAGTCTATCAAATAAAGAATCTTTATTTAGTAGATCTTGTTTTTGTCTCTTTTTGTGTGCTCTTTTCATACTAGATTTTCTAGTATCTTGTCCCCATTGAAAATCAAAAAACTAGAAAATTATGCTCCTCTTGGGTTGGGTTAGACAACTCCAAGCTAGTTTGACGAGTTTTTCAACGAGGATAACAGAGTTTTGACAGTGACTTTGGGCTCTACTAGATAAAGTAGAGCTTTTTGTTATGAACTATCGACATTCTAGAAAGGGCAACAATATGATAAAAATCAATCATCTGACCATCACACAAAACAAAGATTTACGAGACCTTGTATCTGACTTAAGCATGACTATCCAAGACGGGGAAAAGGTTGCTATTATTGGTGAAGAAGGAAATGGTAAATCGACTTTACTACGAGCTTTAATGGGGGAAGCATTGCCTGATTTTACTATCAAGGGCGACATTCAGTCTGACCTTCAATCACTGGCCTACATTCCTCAAAAACTAGCTGAGGACCTGAAAAAGAAAACTCTACACGACTACTTCTTTTTGGATTCTGCTGATTTAGACTACAGTATTCTTTATCGTTTGGCGGAGGAGTTGCACTTTGATAGCGACCGTTTTGCTAGCGACCAAGAAATTGGCAGTCTATCAGGGGGCGAAGCTTTGAAAGTTCAACTCATCCATGAGTTGGCAAAGCCTTTTGAGATTCTATTTTTAGATGAACCTTCAAATGACTTAGACCTTGAAACGATTGATTGGCTAAAAAGTCAAATTCAAAAGATTCGGCAAACTGTTATTTTCATTTCCCATGATGAAGACTTTCTTTCTCAAACGGCTGATACTATTGTTCACTTGCGACTGGTCAAGCATCGGAAAGAAGCGGAAACGCTAGTCGAGCATTTAGACTATGATCGCTATAGTGAGCAGAGAAAGGCTAATTTTGCCAGACAAAGTCAGCAAGCTGCTAACGACCAGAGAGCCTATGACAAAACCATGGAAAAACATCGCCGCGTCAAGCAAAATGTAGAAACTGCACTTCGAGCAACCAAAGACAGTACTGCCGGTCGCCTATTGGCTAAAAAGATGAAAACTGTTCTCTCTCAAGAAAAACGCTTTGAAAAGGAAGCTCAGTCCATGACCCAAATGCCACTTGAAGAGGAACAAATCCAACTTTTCTTCTCAGATATCCAACCATTACCGGCTTCTAAAGTCTTAATCCAACTGGAAAAAGAAAATTTATCCATTGGCAAGCGCATTTTAGCTCAGGAGTTACAACTAACTGTTCGTGGCCAAGATAAAATCGGTATCATCGGGCCAAATGGTGCTGGAAAATCAACTCTGTTAGCCAAGTTGCAGCAACTACTTAGCGCCAAAAGAGAAATTTCGCTTGGTTTTATGCCACAAGATTACCATAAAAAACTGCAATTGGATTTATCTCCAGTAGCCTATCTCAGCCAAACTGGACAAAAAGAGGAACTACAGAAAATCCAATCTCACCTAGCCAGTCTCAATTTCAGCTATCCAGAGATGCACCATCAAATCCGCTCCCTATCTGGTGGGCAACAAGGTAAACTCCTACTTTTGGATTTAGTGTTGCGCAAACCAAACTTTCTCCTTCTGGATGAGCCTACACGTAATTTTTCTCCCACTTCTCAACCCGAAATCAGAAAACTATTTGCCTCCTATCTAGGCGGTCTGATCACTGTTTCGCATGACAGACGCTTCTTAAAAGAGGTCTGTACGAGTATCTATCGTTTGACAGAAAATGGTTTGGAAGTCGTCGATTTACAAGATTTATAAATGTTGAACATAGCAAAAATCCAGAGACGACCTCTGGATTTTTTACATGTGTTTCAAGCGTTCGATTCGTTCTGTGATAGGTGGGTGGGTATAAAAGAGTTTTTGAAGTCCACCACCTTTCTTAGGATCATTGATATAAAGAGCGCTGCTGGCATCGTCAACATGGTGATGCATCGGCTCGCTATTGTCCAACTTACGCAAGGCATTGATCATCCCTTGAGGATTGCGAGTCAGCTCCACACTAGATGCATCCGCCAGAAATTCCCTCTGACGGGAAATGGCAAGTTGCACCAAGGTTGCTGCGAGAGGTGCTAGAACAATGGCTAAGAGAGAGATAACAAGCATGATAATCTCCAAACCATTTCCATCACGATCATTATCACTCCGTCTACGACCTGCGCCACCCCACCACATCATCCGTCCTGCCATACTAGACAGAAGGGTAATGGCACTGGCAAGGGCGACAGCAATGGTCGAAATGCGGATATCGTAGTTTCGAATATGACTGACTTCATGCCCCATAACAGCTTCTAGCTCCTCACGATTCATGATAGCCAGAAGACCCGACGTTGCTGCTACTGCGGCATTCTGCGGGTTTGAACCTGTTGCAAAGGCATTTAAAGAAGAATCCTCAATGATGAAAACACGTGGCATGGGAATCTGAGCGACCATGGCCATATCTTCTACTACATGGTAGAGGTCTGGGGCTGTTTGCTCATCAACCTCACGCGCCCCATTCATAGACATGACAATCTCTGTCGATTGAAAGATCATGGTCAGAGCGTAGATAAGACCAATAATCAAGGCAATAATCATGCCACCAAGACCTGAACGCATAAAGAGATAGCCAACCGCATAACCAACAAGAGCTAAAAGTAGGAAAAATACCAGCAACAAAATCCAGGTTTTTCGTTTATTGCTCGCAATTTGATCAAACAACATCTTAGTCACCTAATCCGCTAAAGTCAACTTTAGGAACAGCCTTTTCCTCTTCAGGTGTTTGAAGGAAGTCTGCAGCTTTAAATCCAAATAGTCCTGCGATGATGTTGCTTGGGAAACTTTCAAGTTTTACATTGTAGTTGCTGACAACACTGTTGTAGAGTTGGCGTGAGTATGAAATTTTATTTTCTGTATTGGTCAACTCTTCTTGCAATTTGATAAAGTTAGCACTAGCTTTCAAGTCTGGGTAATTCTCTGCTACTGCAAAGATACCAGAAATCTGACGGGTAAGGGCATCACTGGCCTTCATAGCTTCTGCCGGTGAAGTTGCTGCGGCTACTTGTCTACGAAGTTCTGTTACTTTTTCCAAGGTAGAACCTTCATATTTCGCATAGCCTTTGACTGTTTCAATCAAGTTTGGGAGGAGATCATTACGACGCTTCAACTGAACATCTATCTGGCTCCAAGCCTCCTTGGTCTGCATACGATTTTTAACCAAACCGTTATAGCTAACAATCACAAAAATAACAATCAGAGCCAAAACTCCAAGAATAATCCAAGTCATAATCTTATTCCTTTCTACTTTTAGATTACTACCAGTATATCAAAATTTTATTGAATATGGTAAAATAAGATGATACTAGAGAAGGAAAAGACTATGAAACCAGAAACATTTTACAGCTTGCTCGCTGAGCAAAATATTCCACTTTCGGACCAGCAAAAGAACCAATTTGAACGGTATTTTGAACTCTTGGTGGAGTGGAATGAAAAGATTAACCTGACCGCTATTACGGATAAAGAAGAAGTCTACCTTAAGCACTTTTATGATTCGATTGCACCTATTCTGCAAGGTTTGATTTCAAATGAAACTATCAAACTTCTTGATATCGGAGCGGGGGCAGGATTTCCTAGTCTACCCATGAAAATCCTCTATCCTCAGTTAGATGTGACCATCATTGATTCGCTCAATAAGCGCATCAACTTCCTTCAGCTTTTGGCTCAGGAGTTGGATTTGGATGGTGTTCACTTCTATCATGGACGGGCAGAAGACTTTGCCCAAGACAAGAATTTCCGTGCTCAATATGATTTTGTAACAGCTCGTGCGGTTGCTCGCATGCAGGTTTTGTCTGAGCTGACCATTCCCTATCTTAAAGTCGGCGGAAAACTATTGGCACTCAAGGCCAGCAATGCTCCTGAGGAATTGCTAGAAGCCCAGAATGCCCTTAACCTCCTCTTTAGTAAGGTAGAGGACAATCTCAGCTACGCCCTGCCAAATGGAGATCCGCGCTACATCACTGTGGTCGAAAAGAAAAAGGAAACACCTAACAAGTACCCAAGAAAGGCTGGCATGCCAAACAAACGCCCACTTTAAACAATAGTGCACCCTTGTTTAAAATTCAGAAAACCATTTACAAAATCAGCCTCGCTCTTAAATTTCTAGGCTCGGGAAAAAATGATTTACAAAATCATACCTCGCTCTCCCATTTCCGGGCTCGGGAAAAAATGATTTACAAAATCAACTTCGCTCTCACATTTCTAGGCTCGGGAAAAAATGATTTACAAAATCATTTTTTTCTGCTATACTATCACAAGCAAAGGTTTTTAATGTCATCCTGTGAGGTGACGAAGGCGCAGATTTATATAAATTTTTAAAAGATAGCTATTTTTTAAAAAGTCTTACTCTGAGGGCCTATTGCTGCAAAATAATGGGCTCTTTTTTGGTGCCCAAAAGTGAGGTTTTTATGAAACAGGAATCAACTGTTGACTTGTTACTAGACGTTGATCAACGTCCTTCTGCTGGTAAAGGTATTCTTCTAAGCTTCCAGCACGTATTTGCCATGTTTGGCGCAACCATTCTCGTTCCCTTAATTTTGGGAATGCCCGTATCGGTTGCTCTCTTTGCATCCGGTATTGGAACACTTATCTACATGATTTCTACTGGCTTTAAGGTTCCAGTTTACCTAGGTTCTTCATTCGCCTTTATCACGGCTATGTCTTTAGCCATGAAAGAAATGGGGGGCGATGTATCTGCTGCTCAAACGGGGGTAATCTTGACTGGTTTGGTCTATGTCCTTGTAGCAGCAAGTGTTCGTTTTGCAGGTACAAAATGGATTGACAAACTCTTGCCACCAATCATTATCGGACCTATGATTATCGTTATCGGTCTTGGTCTTGCTGGTTCTGCTGTAACGAATGCTGGACTTGTAGCAGACGGAAACTGGAAAAACGCTCTTGTAGCTGTCGTGACGTTCTTGATTGCTGCTTTTATCAATACAAAAGGAAAAGGTTTCCTTCGTATCATTCCTTTCCTCTTTGCCATCATCGGTGGGTATATCTTCGCTATGATGCTTGGTTTGGTTGACTTTACCCCAGTCCTTCAAGCCAACTGGTTTGAAATTCCTGGTTTCTACTTGCCATTTAGTACAGGTGGTGCCTTTAAAGAGTACAACTTGTACTTCGGTCCTGAAACAATCGCCATCTTGCCAATCGCTATCGTAACAATTTCAGAACACATCGGAGACCACACAGTTTTGAGCCAAATCTGTGGCCGTCAATTCCTGAAAGAACCAGGACTTCACCGTACGCTTCTTGGTGATGGTATCGCGACATCTGTATCAGCCTTCCTAGGTGGACCAGCTAATACGACTTACGGAGAAAATACAGGAGTTATCGGGATGACTCGTATCGCTTCTGTCTCTGTTATCCGTAACGCAGCCTTCATCGCGATTGCTCTTAGCTTCCTAGGTAAATTCACTGCCTTGATTTCAACCATTCCAAATGCTGTGCTTGGTGGCATGTCCATCCTTCTATACGGAGTTATCGCCAGCAATGGTTTGAAAGTTTTGATTAAGGAACGCGTTGACTTCAGCCAAATGCGTAACCTTATCATTGCAAGTGCTATGCTGGTACTTGGACTTGGTGGAGCAATCCTTAAACTCGGTCCAGTAACCCTTTCAGGTACTGCTCTATCAGCCATGACAGGAATCATCTTGAACTTGATTTTGCCACACGAAAATAAAGACTAATCATCTATACACAAAAAATCCACTCGATTGAGTGGATTTTTTAATTACTTACTCTTTATTTCCAACAGTAAATCTTTCAATGAAATAATGGTCACGGCTAGTAAAATCATAGCCATACCGATAAAATCAATCGCATAAAACTGTTCCTTCATAATCAGAAAGGCAAAGAAAACGGCAGAAATTGGCTCTATGGAAGCCAATAAACTGGACTTAACTGGTCCTATTAGACTGGCTCCTTTTAGGAAAGCTGTATAGGCAAAAACCGTTCCGATGACGATAATCCCAGCAAATGCAAAGAGAAAATCTAAGCTAGTCGGTATGCTGGCCTGTAAAACTCCTGTGAAAGGAATAGCCACTACACCAGAAATAACCATCCCAACACCAATCACCAAAATACTGCCCCACTTCTTAATCAAAGTAATAGGAAGGATGATATAGAGGGCATAGGTCAAGGCCGAAAAGAGGCCCCAGAACAGGCCTTGGGGTGTGACAGACAACTGGTCAACTTTACCGTGCGTCGCAATCAGAAAGGTGCCTCCTATAGCCAATCCAATCGAAAAAATCTCAGCCAGAGTAGGCGCCACCTTGTCCTTCATACAAGTATAAACTAAAATCCCAACGGGGCATACATACTGGAGAACTGTCGCCGTTCCAGCATTGGTTTCCTGAATGGCAGAAAGATAGGCAAACTGGTTTAAGAAAAGTCCGAACACTGCAAATAGCAACAGAGATAGCAGACTTTTTCTATCTTTTAAAAAAGCATAGAGTTTATCCTTTGCAGTCACGTAGGATAAGAACACCAGTGCCAAGCCTGCAATGATAAGTCGCAAATTGGTCAAGACTAAAGCAGAAATCCCGTGTGCCATCAGGTATTGGCCACTGATTCCAGACAAGCCCCAAGCAATCCCTGCCACTACTGTATACAGAGTTCCTTTTATGGTTTTTGACATACTTCTTCCTACTCCTCTTGACGAATCATTTCCATCACTTGGTTTCGATCGACTATCCACTGGGCACGCTCATCCTTCTCATACGTTCGATTGGATAAAAAGATAGCCGCCTCCTGCTTCTCTCGATTCCACATGATAAAGGTACCAGTATAGCCCGTATGGTCGAGCCAAGCCTCTTCCAGATTCCAGGCTAGAGACCGCTCTTTATCATCTAAGGGAGAAAAATTTCGGCTCAATTCTGCAGCAAAATCATCTTTCAAGTAATGTTCCAGAAAGATCTGCAAATCCTTAACAGTTGAAAACAAACCAGCACTTCCAGCGTGTTTCCCTAATAGACGAGCTTTGGGATCATGAATGATTCCGGCCTCCACCCCTCTCACTGTTGGGACAGCTTGCTCAACGGGGCCAAACTTGGTTCCCGTCATTCCCCATGGTTCCAAAACTTGTTCTTCTATAATCTGATCCAAGTCTTGGTTAAAGATTTTTTCCAAAAGAAAGCCCAAGAGTAAAAAGTGAACGTCCGAGTATAGGAAGGCTGGCTGATTTCGTCTGTTGAGGTGAAACATGGCTTCTCTTAATTCCTCTGCACTTAACTTGTCTCGATTGGGAATAAAGGGGTCCAAGTCTGTGGCATGGGTCAGAAGCTGCCGTATAGTGATATCAGGATAATCACACTCTGGTAAAAAATCCGTTACCGGTCGATCAATATCGAATGTGCCCTGCTGCCACAAGAAGGTAAAAACCGTCCCCACTCCCACGACCTTACTCACACTGGCTAGATCATAAACCAAACCACTTTCTGTCTTCAAGTCTCGTTCTGGATCACTCAATCCTAGATAAGACTCTTTCCATTCACCATCCTTATAATATGCAAAAGAGGCCCCGGGATAAATCCCTGCCTCGATTTGATTTTCTATTTTTCTTAGAATTTTTTCCCACTTCATGCTTCTTCAAACCACAATTCAATGTTATTGGTATCTTTACCAAGGAAGAATTTTTCAGACTTTGGAATAAAATAGTCTGTGCCTTCAAATTTCTGACGAAGACTAGTCAACTCTAGATCCTTTACCAAAAATTTCAGCATAGACAAGTCCCAGGTAACATTGTTTTCAACAGCCAAATCTGGTCCTTGCCCTTTAGTAAAGGTAATTGCTGGCGCTACTCCTTCAGGATCAAGTAAACTCTCTGTCCCTTCAGGGAAACGCAACTCCATAGAAACCTCAAATTGACTCACGTATTTTATACTTGTATTTGAATAAAATTCAGGAACAGTTTCCAGTGGAACCAGATCTCTTACATCATTTTCCGCATGAACAAGGATCACATCCTCTTCAGGAGAAACAATCTCAAAAGCATACCCACGGTTACCTTTAAATAAGCGAGGAAGAGACTTCATTTGAGAAAGAAGGGCCTCGATTTCAGAAGGATTTTCAACCTTTATCAAGAGTCTAGCTAGCTTCTTAAGCCCTTCAACTCTGCGTGTTCGCATGCTTGGAGCCTCTTCTAAAATCAATCTCTCCGTAGCTGTCTGGTCGCCTAATGAAAGAAAGGCAGACTCTTCAAGCAAAGGTTTCATCCCCAGGGTTTCAATGTAAAATCTTTCATTTAATTTTCGATTATTAACTTTCAAAGTCGGAACGATCCGAACAATCTCATTCACATTCATAAATTCCTCCAACTCTTTTATTTTAAAGGATTTTCGAATATTTTACAAGCCATATCTATTTTATTTAGAAATTTTATAACAAAAAAACTGGGGTATCCCAGTTTCATTTCTTATAGGTAAAGTAGTTTGAATAGTGCTACTGCCGCAATACCCGCTGCAATTGGAGCTACAACTGGAACCCATGCATACCACCATTTTGAATCACCCTTGTGTTGACCAAGAACTGATTTTGGAAGGAGTTCGTGAAGAAGACGTGGTCCAAAGTCACGAGCTGGGTTCAAACCAGGACCAGTAGGTCCACCGAGTGAAGTTACCAAGGCCATTACTAGGAAACCAAGTGCCAAGTGCGCAACTGAGATCCCAGCAGCTGTATGTGGAGCTACTTGAGCTTTCACTGCCAATTCACTTAAATCAACAGTTTGTCCAGCTTGAGTAGCCATTTGTTTCATGTATTGAAGAACCTCAGCTCCAAAGAAGTTTTTAGTCAAACCAAGTGCTGCAAAGAAAAGAACAAATGAACCTACAAACTCATTGAGGAAGCCGTTAACAGTAGCTGCAAAACGTGATTCTTTTGTACCGTGGTCGATGCTTGAAATCGTTGAGAAGGTACCCAAGATATTGTTTGGGTTTTCTGTTTTCAAGTAGTAAGGACGGTGAGTCGCTACAACCAAAGCTTGACCGAAGATTGCTCCCAAAACTTGTGCTAGGATGTAAAATGGTACTTGCTCCCAAGAGAAAAGACCACTAACAGCAAGTCCAAGAGTGAAAGCTGGGTTGATGTGGTTTCCTGATACATTACCAAACATCAAGGCTGGGATCATAACCCCCATACCATAACCAACTGCGATAACGAGCCAGCCACTTTGGTGACCTTTCGTACCTTTAAGTTCAACGTTAGCAACTGCACCATTACCAAGAATGATCAAAATAGCAGTTCCCAAGAATTCTGTGGCATATTTAATAGCCCATGTAAAATCCATTTGATAGATTCTCCTTAAATTTTTTTAGACAATCCTTATTCTATCAATTTTTAGGCCTTTTAGCAATATCTTTTCTAAAAGAATCTATGGAAAACGCTTTATTTAACTTATCTTTAAGAAAAGGACAAAAGGAGCCAAACTCCTTTTGTCCTAATCGTTATTCTTGACGCTGACCAAAATCTGCAATCATCTGCTCCATCTCTTTGCGACTTGGAGTGGTTAGCATATAAAGGTAATCCCCTTGTAGTTCTGCAAAGGCTGCTGGCATGATTTTTTTGACCTTGAATTGTTGGCTATACTTGGCAAGCAAGTCTTCTTCTGAATAAAGATAGTTGACATTGGCACGACGTGAAGTTGCCAAGCAATACTGGGGCTCAAACTCTGAACTTGGAAACTCTTCTCCTGCGACAATAGCTGCGTAGCCTCTATAAAGGTCCAAGGAATGAGCAAAGTTATAAACATCTATGGTAAAACCACCTGCAGGACGGTTATTGTACTCAATGGCAATGTAGTCATCCCCGTCGCGGAAGAACTCGATATGGAAAAAGCGTTCTCTCATTCCAAATTTCTTGACAATGGCCTCGCCATACTTGCGCAGTTTGGGATCCATATCCTTAAGCACATAGTAGGAATTATCCATCTTATAAATCATCAGATCAAGTGGTGTATGGGCATAATCGAAAGTCGTTGAAAAGATGATGTTGCCATCCTTGTCCACAAGCCCGTCAAAGGTACAGATTTCACTAGAAGTGACAAATTTCTCAAAAAAATAAACGGTAGAATGGTCCCATTCAGCCTTGAAGTGATTTACATCGTCTTCTGTCTCAAGCTTAAAGGTTGCTGCTGCTCCCACTCCATTATCAGGTTTGGCAATCATCGGTAGACCGATTTCGTTCACTGCTTTATCCACATCTGCTTCCGTCTGGATAACAGCTCCAGGTACCACAGGGACACCTGCTTTTTTGAAAAGTTTCTTCATCTCAGACTTATATTTCGTCTTTTTGAGATCCTCCGGTTTGGCACCAAAGACATTGAATTGTTCTCTTAGTATTGCGTCCAGCTCAAGCCAGTATTCATTGTGGGACTCGATGCGGTCGATAGAACCATGCTTATAGAAAAGAAAGGCTACAGCACGTTTGACTTCGTCTATGTTCTCAAGATTGTCTACACGGAAATACTCAGTTAGGCTATTGCGCAAAGGCTCATCTAGTTGTTCGTAAGGCTCCTGACCAATTCCCAAAACGGTGATGCCTTTATTAGCTAGCTCGATTGTAAACTGTTGGAAATTTTGCGGATAGTAGGGAGAAATAACAAGGTAATTCATAGGCAACTCCTTTTATAGATACAAGTGTCCAAGAAAATAAGGCATTTGTTTACGCCACCATCCCCAGTCGTGGGCGACATCGTGTCCCCATTCAGCAAACCAGGCTGGAATTTGTTTCTGGTCAAAGGCTTCTTTGAGCTTGTAGAAAGATGGTAGACCATCTTGTTCCCAGGCACCGAGACCCGTGCAAACGACGATTTCTGCCTGACGGTAACGATCGATAAACCAGCCGTCATTTTGATTCCAAATATAATCTACAGGTGAGTTTTGGTAAATAGCATCGTCATTGTAGTAATCTCCAACGAAGAAACGCGCGTCGTAAACACCACTGAGAGCAATCACCTTGGTAAAGACATCTGGATGCTGGAGGAAGAAATTGAGTGCATGATAGGCCCCCATCGAGCAACCAGTCGTCATCATGCCATCAAACCAACCTGTCTTGTGCTTGATAAAAGGAATGGCCTCCTCAATCACATAGCGTTCGTAAGCTCGATGCATCTCCGCTTGGTCATGACTATTTTTCCAAGTAGCCAGCCAGCTCTCACTGTCAACACTGGATAGGGTAAAGAACTGAACACGGCCTTCCTCGATAAAGGAAGCACAGGCATCTATCATGCCAAAATCATAGTATTCATTGTGACTGCCACCAGATGAAGCAAAAACAACAACTGGAATCCCAGCATGTCCATAACGGTTCAGGTACATTTCTCGGTTGAGGTGGCCACTCCAGTGGCTAAGGTTTTCAATATGCATTAGCTTTCTCCTTTCCTAACTTACCATTTCTCTGCAAAAAATCGAAGACAGTCTGGTAAATTTTCCGACCAAGGTATTTCACTATGGATGGCACCAGACTGAACTTTCAAGACAAGATTATCCAAGTGTACTCCACCTGCAATCAAATCACGGTAATAACGAAGTGACGAGTCGATATAGGCTTGCTTGATATTGCCAGCCATCAAGGTCTTGTCCGTATCGTCTGCTTCTTCTGTTCCTACATAGATGAAAATGCGCTGTTCAGGCGTCAATTTCTTGCGCTCGATATAGCGGTTAAAGGCTTCTTGGTGGAGCCAGTTGGCAGATGAGAAGACACCTAGACAACCAATTCGATCTTGGTACTCTAGTCCGATAAACTGGGTAATATTGCCTCCTAATGACGAACCAATCATAGCCGTGTGCTGGCGATCAGCTTTGGTTCGGTAGGTTTCATCGATAAAAGGCTTGACCACCTCCATGACAAACTCGGCATACTCCACACCCTTACCGCCAAACTGCTGGCCTGGGATAGGAGATTCTTGAAACTTCCAAGCCGCATACTCATTCATCCGCCCCATGCCGTCATTATCTATGGCAACGACAATCATGCGACTGATGTCAGGATTTCGTTTAATAGCCGGAATGATCTTCCAAGAGTGCCCGATATAAGACTCCTTGCTGTAAAAGACATTTTGCCCGTCATGAAAGTAAACTACAGGGTAAAAACGGTCCGTGTCTTTCTCGTAGTCCTTAGGCAAAAGAACACGCACACGACGCTCTTTTCCTGTATAAGGAACTTTGAGTTTGTGTTCTTTCATTTTTAAGTAAAAGTAGGAATGATTCATTGTCAGAAAACTCTCTATATTCAAAATTTTATCTTATTATACCATAAAAATAGAAAAAAAGTCAGTAAATGTCCATTTTAAGGATAAATAACTAACTTTTTTCATTTATTTTTCTGAATTCTTCTGGATTTTCTGATTAGAGGAGATTGTCAATCAAGTTATCAACTTCATCTTTTTCAGCTTGAGGTGTAATCTCAGTAATCATTATTCCTGCCACTGCTCGCTCAACCAAGCCTTCGACATCCATGCGTGCTTCATACTGCTCTGCATTCTTAATCTTAGGATTGGTCTTAGGACGATCAGGCGCAAAAATAGTACAGCAGTCTTCAAAGGGTTGGATAGAAATGTCAAAGGTATCGATTTTCTGGGCGATGTCAATGATTTCCAACTTGTCCATCGTAACCACAGGGCGGATGATGGGAGTATTAGTCACAGCGTTGATAGCCTGCATACTTTCAAGGGTTTGGCTAGCCACCTGACCTAGACTTTCCCCATTGATGATAATTAAACCATTTCGTACCTCACGGATACGGTCGGTAATGCGCATCATAAAACGACGAGTCAGAGTCATGAGATAGGCTTCTGGCGCCTTAGCCTTGATTTCCTCTTGAATCTCTGTGAAAGGTACTTCGATAAACTGGATATTGCCACCGAACTTGGTCAATTTACGAGTCAAATCTTGGGCTTTTTTAAGGGCACCTGGACTTGTGTAAGGTGGGCTGGCAAAGTGAACGGCCTCAATATCTACTCCACGTTTAAGGGCTAGATAGCCTGCAACAGGTGAGTCAATCCCTCCTGACAACATGAGCATGCCCTTACCAGAAGTACCCACAGGCAAGCCACCCGCTCCACGAATGGTTTCATAGGAAAGATAAGCTGCTTCCTCACGAATCTCCACCTGAAGATTGATATCAGGATTTTTCATTTGAGCTTGGACATTGGGAATAGCTTCGAATACTGCTCCACCAAGTGTTTGGTTGAGTTCACGACTGTCGAGTTCAAAGTTGTGATCGCTACGCTTACTAGTGATTTTAAAGGTCATCCCTTCCTTATAGATTTCCTTCATAATCTCTTGGACAGCTGATTTAAGGACTTCTACAGACTTTTCAACTTTATAAACGGGAGAAAAGTTTTGGATCCCAAAGACTTGTTTGAGAGATTCTGCTACTGCTGTATAATCAGCTCCATTCAGGTAAGCGTGGGCACGGTCGCGGTCTGCGGTTACCTTAACTTGAGGATAGATGGACAAAACGTCCGAAATATTATTACGAAGTTTATTGATGAAACGCATACGATTTTTGTGTTTGGTTGACAATTCTCCATAGCGAATCATAATTTCTGAATATTGCATAAATGCTCCTATCTTACTTTTCTAGTTTGATTGTAAATTAATTTTAGCTTGGTCAAAAACTGCTCAACCTGACTCATATCATTTTCAAGGTCTAGGCTAAGACGCACAGCTGACTGGGCCTTATCCTTGTCCACTCCCATGGCAATCAAGGTCCCCGCAGGTTTTCCAGCCTTGGACGAACAAGCAGAGGTTGTGGAAATGAAAATATCATAGTCTTCAAATGCATGAACGATGACTTCTCCACGAACCCCCTTAATCCCAAAAGTCAGGATATGAGGGGCAAAGTCTTCCTCATCCGAAAAGACAAAAATATCTGGATAATCCAGAAGGGCTTGACGAATGACTGCCTTCATCTGCCCTGTCTTGCTAGCAAAGATAGCTAATTTTTCCATAGACAAACGGAGGGCCTTGGCTGTTGCTGCAATCCCTGCTACATTCTCAGTTGTCGAACGATAGTCTCCCTCTTGACCACCACCTGTTAAAAGAGGCGTAATCTTCTTACCAGACTTGATATAGACAAGGCCAACACCTCTGACACCATGAAACTTATGGCTCGAAAAGGTTGCAAAATCCACCCGATCCGTCAGGTATTTTTCAGTCGGAATCTTAGCAAGTGCCTGAACTGCATCAACGTGGAAGGAAATAGTCGGCTTATCTGCCAACAGTTCTGAGATAGCCTCAATAGGCTGGATAGATCCGATTTCATTGTTAACTGCCATGACCGAAATTAACGTTGTATCCGATCGAATCAAACTTGCTAGAGCCTTGACATTCACAAATCCCCTGCTATCCACTGGGGCAATATCCACCTCAAAACCTTGACTTTTCAGCCATAGAGCTGACTCCTTGACTGCTGGATGCTCAATAGCTGATACGATGATGTGCTTGCCAAACTGGGCTTTTTCAAAGGCCACACCCTTGATGACCCAGTTATCTCCTTCTGTTCCACCAGAGGTAAAGTAGATTTCATCACTCTTCTTCCCAATCAAATCTGCAATTTGCTGCCGGGAAGCATCTAAAATTCGTGTTGCCTGGTCTCCCAAACGATGGAGACTGGATGGATTTCCTACAATTTTTGAAGCGACCTGAGTATAAGTTTCTAGTGCTTCAGGATAAGGCTTGGTTGTCGCCGAATTATCAAAGTAGATCATGTTTTCTCACGCTTTCTAAAATCACTCCTTCTATTGTATCACGAAAATAGACCTGCGACAAGAAAGGGAGGTTTCTCTTTTTTTAAGATTTTTTTAAAGAAATGAGGTATAATAAATCATAATTAAAGGAGAGTATCATGTCTAACTATCGTAGAACTTCAAAACCAAAAACAGAACACATCAAAAAGGGATTTACTGTCTTTCAAAAAACGATTGCTACCATCGGTAGTATCCTTGGCCTAATCACCGCTACTATTACCATCATGAACGCTTTGGATAATAACAAAAACAACAAAAAAGAACCGACGACAACCCAAACAACTGTTGTCAAGGAAATTCAAAAGGAATCTCCTCAAGAAAATACTACACCTAACAAGGACAACACTCCTACTAAAGAAAATACTCCGCAAGAAGAAACTTCTCAATCCAATAAAAAAGAGGAGAAAAAAGAAGAACAGAAAACAACAACTCAGGATCCTTCTACACCTTCCTCAACAAAAGAAACAAGCGATAATGGAACACAGTCAAATACGACGAGTTCTGAAACTAAAACGAACCAGTAATCACCAAAATAGCTTCTTTCCAAATTTGGAAAGAAGCTATTTTTTATTGTTGCAATACTTTTCGTGGTTTGGTTCCCTCAGCTGGACCGATGACACCTGCCATTTCGAGTTCTTCCATAAGGCGGGTCGCACGATTAAATCCAACTGACAAACGACGCTGAATCATTGAAGCGCTAGCTTTCTGGGTTTCGATAACCAAAGCCTTAGCTTCTTCAAAAAGCGGATCGCCACCAGCTTCACCATCAGAAAAATCTCCTTCATTTTCAGGAACATCTCCTGGGTCAAAGCTGTCATCGTAGTCCGCATCTGCCTGAGCCTTGATGAAGTTTACGATACGTTCAACATCATCATCCGAGATAAAGGAGCCTTGCAGACGGACTGGATGATTTTCATCAATTGGTTTAAAGAGCATATCTCCTCGACCAAGCAGTTTTTCTGCTCCATTCTCATCCAAGATGGTTCGCGAATCTGTACCTGATGAAACTGCAAAAGCCACACGAGATGGGACATTGGCCTTGATAAGACCAGAGATGACATCAACTGATGGGCGTTGCGTTGCGAGAATCATGTGAATCCCTGCGGCACGCGCCTTCTGTCCGAGACGAATAATGGCATCTTCCACTTCCTTGCTAGCCACCATCATGAGGTCTGCCAACTCATCCACAATGACAACAATCAAAGGCAGAGGTACTTGTTTGTACTCAGATTGGCTATTATATTCCTCGGCCTTAGCATTGTAACCAGCGATATTTCGCACACCAACCTTAGCAAAGAGTTCATAACGGTTTTCCATCTCATCCACAACCTTTTGCAGAGCCTTGCTGGCCTTGCGTGGATTTGTCACAACTGGAATCAAGAGGTGAGGAATGTCATTGTAAACAGATAACTCAACCATCTTTGGATCCACCATCATAAACTTGACCTGGTCGGGTCTTGCTTTCATAAGAATGCTAGCGATAATACCATTAACTGCGACTGACTTCCCTGATCCCGTCGAACCTGCAACGAGTAGGTGGGGCATCTTGGAAAGGTCAAAGGTGCGAGCAGTTCCATTGACAGCCTTACCTAGAGGAATTTCGAGGAGATTTTCTGGTTTAGTCTGAGACTGTTCCCAGAGTTCACGGAAGGAAACAGTCGCAATCTCAGAGTTAGGAACCTCAATTCCGACTAAGGATTTACCAGGGATTGGAGCCTCTATCCGAACATCCTTAGCTGCTAGAGCTAGCGCTAAGTCGTCTGCCAGATTGGAAATGCGGTTAACCCGTACACCGACTGCAGGCTTGACTTCATACTTGGTAACTGATGGCCCAATTTCAGCCCGTTCCACCGTCACCTTGATACCAAAGCTAGCAAAGGTTTCTTCTAGGATTTTGATATTTTCTCGAACAATCTTCTTTTCCTTGGACTGATCTTTGGGTTTATCTGGCGCAAAGAGTTGCAAGCTTGGTAACTTGTATTCAAGGGCTTCCTTGGCAGAAAAATCAACCTGTACCTCTTCATCCTCAAAATCCTCTTCCACATCAGGAACGTCAAAATCTGTTTGAGGGAGGATAATCTCCGGTTCAATCCATTCTTCCTCAGGAATTGGTGGGAAATCGTAGTCTGGTACTTCAGATAAGATTTCTCCCGTTTCAGGATCTACAGGAGGAAGCGGCAGCGCATCCTGTTCTTCTTGTTCTCTCTGAATTCTGGCTGCTTCTTCAGCTTCTTGACGAGCCTTCTCTTCTTCTCTCTTGATGAAGCGTTCCTGTTTTCTCTGTTCCTGTTTTTCCATGAAGGATCTGAACTGAGCTCCAATAAAGGCTGCAACATCGTAAATAGACCAGGGACTAACCAAGAGTGCCCCAACTAGAATCAAAAGAACTCCAATAAAGTACGATCCGATATTTGAGAAAAGAAAGGATATGGGGATATAGAGTCCAACACCAAGCAAGCCTCCACCAGCGAAGCTAGTCACTCGCATACCAGTCAGGTCCGTCATAACTTGAGACAGGGTCCCTTTTAGGACTGACTGCTCCAAGCCAAATTTCCATACCAAGTAGGCCTCAAAAATCAAGAGTAAGCCAGCAAAGATACAGAGAAATCCTGACAGAAGTCCCTCTTGCTTGCGGATCCATTTAAATAGAAAAAGATAAATGAGGAGGCCGCCTATAGCCACATAGGCCAAACTTCCGACCACCAGTCGAATGAGATTGTAAAGTGTGACACCTGCTGCACCGAGTTTGAGGGCTGCAATAATCAACAATAAGGCAATCCCTAAGGAAATCAACATCCTCTGGATAGCCTGTTTTCTTTCATGTTCTGCTTTAGACGGTCTCCGTCTTGTTTTCGTAGTATTCTTGTTTGCCATTCTTTTATTATACCATATTTCACAGCCATTTCGAATAGAGAAAAAGATTGCACCAAATGGTAACAATCTTTCTATTCTAATCCTTTTTATGCTTGTGGTTTGCGTAGGTAACCATAAACCACACCACTTACAATTGCGCCAACCAAAACAAAGGCAAGGTAGAGAAGGGCATTTGAAGTAAGGGCGATGACGAAGATTCCTCCGTGTGGTGCCATGAGTTTGATTCCTGCAAGACCAACGAGTCCACCTGCTACTGCTGAACCAAGGATAAAGCTTGGAATCGCACGAGCTGGGTCTGCTGCACCAAAAGGAATTGCTCCCTCAGTGATAAATGACAAGCCCATGATGATGTTTGTTAAACCAGAGTTGCGTTCTTCTTTAGTAAATTTATCTTTGAAAAGAAGGGTTGCGACAAAGATGGCAAGTGGTGGAACCATTCCTCCAGCCATAACTGCCGCCATAGCTACAGAACCACCTGAAGAAACAGTCGCTGCAAGCGTACCTGTACCAAAGACATAAGCTGCTTTGTTAACCGGTCCACCCATGTCGACAGCCATCATTCCACCAAGAACGATACCGAGAAGGACAGCTGAACCTCCTCCAAGACCGCCTAGGAAGGCATTCATTTCGGTGTTGATTCTTGCCATTGGGATGTTGACAGCTAGCATGACAAATCCAGTCAAGATTGTTCCAAGAAGTGGCAAGAGAAGGATTGATTTAGCACCTTCAAGTGAACGAGGAACTTTGACATATTTCTTGATAGCAAGAACCAAGGCACCTGCGATAAATCCACCAACAAGGGCACCTAGGAAACCAGATGAGACACCTGCAAGAGTTGAAGTTGCTTCACCACCTGCGGCATAAGGAATTTTACCAAAGGCAAAACCTTCTTTGGCAATTGCACCAGCCACAAAACCAGCTACTAAACCTGGTTTTTCAGCGATAGAGTAGGCAACATATCCTGCAAAGACTGGAAGCATCAAGCCAAAGGCTGCGCCACCGATTTTCATGAACATTGAAGCGAGTTCATGGTAGGATCCGAGATTGCCAAGACTATCCTGTGGCACACCAAAAGCACCGTCGATCAAGAAAGCAAGGGCAATCATGATACCACCACCGATAACGAATGGTAACATTTGAGATACACCACTCATCAAGTGTTTGTAGAAAGCACCACCGATACTTTGTTTTTCATTAGATGCTGTTGCAGCTTTTGCTCCATTAGCAGCACGGTAGACCTCAGCATCCCCAGAAAGAGCCAAGTTGATCAGCTCTTCCGTCTTACGGATACCGTCTGCAACTGGACGGTTAACCAAAGGTTTACCATCAAAACGATCCATTTCTACGGCCTTGTCTGCAGCGATGATAACGGCTTTAGCCTTACGTATGTCCTCTGCAGTTAGTTGGTTACCAACACCGCTAGCTCCGTTTGTTTCAACCTTGATACCAACACCCATTTCAGCAGCCACTTTTTGAAGGGCTTCTTGGGCCATGTATGTGTGGGCAATACCTGTCGTACAAGCCGTAACAGCAACGATAAAGTCACCAGATTCATTGGCAGGTGCTTGGACAGGCTCCTGAGCTTTTTCTGAAGCTTGGTCAAAAAGTTCAATAACTTGATCTGCAGATGTTACTTGACGAAGTTTGTCAGCGAAACCGTCTTTCATCAAGTATTGAGACAATTCTGCCAAGGCTGCTAAGTGAGTATCATTGGCACCTTCTGGAGCAGCAATCATGAAGAAGAGGTCTGTTGGTTGCCCATCCAAGCTTTCGTAGTCAACACCCTTGTTTGACTTAGCAAAGAGAACCGTTGCTTCTTTGACAGCAGAATTTTTACTGTGAGGCATAGCGATTCCATCACCCAAACCAGTGGAAGTGAGAGCTTCACGCGCTAAAATTCCTTCTTTAAAGGTTTCAAAATCCGTCACGTAACCGTGATCTACCAAGCTATGAATCATCTCTTCGATGACAGCTGTTTTTTCAGTTGCCTGTAAATCCAGCAACATGACATCTTTTCTCAATAGGTCTTGAATTTTCATCGTTTTTCTACCTCAACTTTTTCATATGTTTCTTTAATATATTCCGCTGTTGCCAAGTCATCCGAGAAGGTAGTTGCTGTTCCACAAGCTACTCCCCATTTGAAGGCTTCTACTGCGTCTTTAGATTTTACAAATTCACCTGTAAACCCAGCGACCATAGAGTCACCAGCCCCGACTGAATTTTTCACAGTTCCCTTGATAGGTTTGGCGAAGTATGCTCCCTCGGATGTGACAAGAAGGGCACCGTCCCCAGCCATGGAGATAATAACGTTTTGAGCTCCTTTGGACAGTAACTGACGAGCATAGTTCTCGATTTCATCTAAACTTTCGAGTTTCACTCCAAAGATAGCTCCAAGCTCGTGATTGTTTGGTTTAACCAAAAGTGGCTGGTAGTCTAAACTATCAATCAAGGTCTGTCCTTCAAAGTCACAAACAACTTGCGCACCAGTCTGGCGTGTCAAGGCAATCAAATCCTTATAGATAACATTGCCTAGGTTCTTAGCACTCGAACCCGCAAACACAACCGTATCTTCTGCTGTCAAACTAGATAAGATAACTTTCAATTCTTCCAGCTGAGCTGATTCCACATTTGGACCTGTTCCATTGATTTCTGTTTCTTGGTCTGCTTTAATCTTGACATTGATACGAGTATCTTCTGCTACTTGGACAAAACGAGTTTCGATTTCCTCTTCCGCCAAAGTATCTGTGATAAATTTACCAGTAAAACCTCCGATAAATCCAGTCGCTGTATTTGGAATACCCAAGCGTTTCAAAACTCGACTGACATTGATTCCTTTCCCACCAGCAAACTTATCATCACTGTCCATACGATTGACACTGCCGACTTGAACTTGGTCCAAGCGCACGATATAGTCAATGGATGGATTGAGTGTGACTGTATAAATCATACTTCTATTACCTCCGTTTTCTTCTTAATAGCCTGCAAGAGCTCATGCCCTTGACTTGTGATGACAATAGCGCGTTTGAGAGGTGCTACCTTGGCAAAGCAAGTTTGACCAATCTTTGACGAATCAACCAAGACATAGGTTTGTTTGGCATTCTCTAAAATAGCACGCTTAACGGCTCCCTCCTCCATATCTGGAGTCGTATAATAACCATCGTCGATACCATTCATCCCGATAAAGGCACGGTCAAAGTGCAATTGATTGATTTGGTTAAGAGCAACGCCCCCGATACATGCATCTGTTGCCATCTTGACACTCCCTCCAACCATGACAGTTGGAATCTGTTTTTCAACCAACTGAACCGCATGGTGAATGGAGTTGGTCACAACTGTAATATTCTTATTAACCAATTCCTTGATTAAAAAAGCAGTTGTCGTTCCAGCATCGATAAAGATAACATCTTGTTCCTTGATAAGAGAGGCTGCTTTCTGAGCCAGTAGCTTCTTCTCTTGAAGGTTTTTGACAGATTTTTCTTGGATGGTTTCTTCTTCCTGCAAGGAGTGGGGCAATTCTGCTCCACCATGCACACGGCGAAGTTTGTTTTCCGCCTCCAACTCGTCCAAATCTCTTCGTACTGTCGATTCTGATGTTTCTAATAGACTAACCAATTTTTCTAGGGAAACTACATGATGTTGATTTAACTCCTCTAAAATCAGTTGCTTCCGCTCAGTTTTTAACACCAAATCACCTCCTGTTATCGTTTACACTATTCATTCTAGCACATTCTCTACTAAAGTCAAGCATTTTTTATCATTTTCTTTCAAATTCTATCATTTTTCTTATTTCCAAAATTTTTATTGCAAGATAAGTGGCTTTATGGTAGACTATTTGAGTAAGTATTGGAAGATTACTCAAGAGGCTTAAGAGGCCGTGTTGGAAACGCGGTAGGCGTGTAACAGCGTGCGTGGGTTCGAATCCCATGTCTTCCGTAGAAAAGCAAAATTATTTTTTTAGATACAACAATGTTGTATCTTTTTTAGCAAAATAATACCAAGGAATACCAAAGACAAAAACAAAAAAACGTTGATTTAACAACGTTTTTCCAAGGTTGGTGAAAGAATAATGGAGCCGGTGGGAGTCGAACCCACGTCCAAACACCTGCCAACATATTTGTCTACAACCATAGGTTATGTATTGTTTTAACAGTCCCTCGACACATAACTCAAGCCTAGGAACTGCGAGTCTATTAATCTCTTATCAAACCACTAGACAAGGCTTGATCGTATCTCGCTAATCATAAGACCTATCATTGAACACGAGCAATCCAAATCAGGTCACGCCTGCTGGTTTTTAGGCAGCTAAAGCGTAAGAAGTGTTATTTTTTGCAGTTATATTTAACTGAGCGTTTACGTCGCCACACGGGTTGCAAAATATGCCTCATAATGCCTGTCGAATCCGTAACGACCCCAAAAGATGATAGAACCATTATAACCTATCTTCATGAAAAATGCAAAATCAAGCCACCTCTTTAGAAAAGAACCCCTTTTAAGGCTTCCGATAAGACTTGATAACCGGCTACACTTAGATGGAGGCCATCTGTTGTATAGTTTTTTTTGAGTTGTCCTTCTGTATCTGTCAAACTATCATAAACAGGCACAAAATCTACCTGCATATAGGCGGATGCTAGAGCCTCATAGGCTTGATTCCATTCTCTGATCTTTTCATTGGTTCGGATATAAACAGTCTGCTTGTATCTCTCTCCCTCATTGACTGGCAGAATAGAAAGGAGCTTTATTTGTGACAACGGATAATCTCGGGCAATTGATTGGATAACTCGCTCAAGATTATCCAAAGCTTCATTCAAGGGAATATCTTTTCCAATATCATTTGTTCCAATTAAGAGAACAATTTGATCCACAGCATCACCATAAAGATGGGCATCCAAATTCTCTAATAAAAGTCCCGTCTGGTAACCTCGGATGCCACGATTAACAATCGTTTTGGCAACCCCAAACAACTCTTGAAGAGGGTAATATTCCACTATCGAATCACCAATAAAGATGATATCTGGCTCTAGAACAGATACTTGATTCAATTCACGATACTTGGTTTGAATTTTTTCCTGCTCTTTTAAGAGCCAATTCTCTAATAACTGTACTGCCACCTTATCCCTCTTTCTCTAACCAATTCTCTAGGACTTGATAAACACCCGCCTGGCTGTTAGCTGGAGCTAGGGCTGTTGCAACTGCCTTGGCCTCTTCATCAGCATTTTCCATAGCATAGGCAATTCCAGCCATCTCCAACATCTCAACATCATTTTCGCTATCACCAAAAGCCATGATCTGTTCCGATGTCAAATTCCAGCGCTTGAGTAATTCTTCCAATCCCCAAGCCTTGTGAACCCCAGCCTGCAGGATATCAATACAGCCATAACCGCTAGAAACAGCTCTTACACGACCATCAAATAAATCATTAATTTCCTGCAAAACTGAACTAGAACGTTCTTCACCAACGACCATGCTCATCTTTAGAACTCCTCCAAAGAGGTCTGAGTTTAGCTCATCCACAAAATTGGTCCTTTGGTAAAGTTTTTCAATCATCTCTGGAGTCATAAATTTTTCCAGGTCTGTAAAAACCGTTCCTTCCTTGACAAAACTCCCGTTCATACAAGTGACGACGAACTGATCTCGACACTCCCTCCCTTTAAAATGAAGGAGAGCCTTGTCAACCATAGCATCATCCCAAGTCTGGGCCTGAAGTAGCGTATCATACTCAAATATACGAGCGCCGTTAGCAACAACCAAGATCACTCGACTCGCCAAGTGTTCTAATAATTGCCTCATTCGATGGACCTCATTTCCCGTCGCAATGACAAAACGGATACCTCGTTCATCTAATTGGTCTAAAATCTTTTCTAAACGTGGCAAGTCCAGTTGCCCCCTCGGGTCTAGCAAAGTTCCATCCATGTCTGTTGCAATCAATTTAATCGTCATCTTGTCTCCTTTAGGGCGAGTACCTACCACTTCAACCCCACATGTTCATTCATTTCTTTATAGGCCGTGTCAATTCGTTCCTTGGTCGCCTCGTCCAACTTGTCACGGTGACTGCCTCCCTCGATGAAGTCCTCTAGGATATAGGTCTGATAGAGGAAGAGCGGATAACCTTCTGGAGAGTAAGTCCCTTTGGGTGTTCGATTGACCCAAGTAGGATGCGCTTTGGCCGTTTCAATCCTAGTCTTGCCATCTTTTTTCTTAATGGTCACATCCATGAGAACACCGCGCTCCGTCCACTTGGCATTTTCCTCATCTTGCATGGTTTCAATGCGCTGGTTTGAGAGGAAATTTCCCATGGAGTAGATGATCAGTTTTTTGTCACCATCTTTTTCAACTGTTTCAGCAGGTTCAACGACGTGAGGATGCCCTCCAAAGATAATATCAGCTCCCCAGTCAATCATCTTGTGGTACAGTGTTTTCTGTTCTTCCGTTGGTTCTAGCTGGTACTCAATTCCCATCTGAGGCATGATGACAGTAATATCCGCCTCCTTCTCAGCACGCTCGATTTCTGCCTTCATCTTATCTTCATTCAAATCAGAAAGATAGCGATTATAGTCCTCTTGAGAGATATACTGCTCAATGCCATTAAAACCGTAGGAATAGGCCAGGAGAGCTACCTTGATACCATTGACTTCCTTGATGACTATAGGGGCTTGGTCACGGGATTCATGTGTGTAGACTCCGATGGGTGTCATTCCTGCCTTTTCAATAGCTTGAGCTGTTGAAACCACTCCCTCAATTTGAGAATCCAAAATGTGATTATGAGCCAAGTCTAGAACTTGGTAGCCTGCATCCTTGATTGCATCCATGACTTCCCCTGGTGCATTAAAGAGAGGATAACCTGCCAAATAGTGGTCCTTGTTCACCGTTCCTTCAAAGTCACCAATTACTAAATCAGCTTGCTTGAGCCAAGGTTTTACATACTCAAAATTTTCATGGAAATCATAGGTTCCATCTTCTTTAAGAGCTGTTCGGTAGATGGGGATATGGTAGAGAAGGTCACCATTTGCCATGATACGTGCCGTCGTTTCACCAGACTGATTTTCCTTGGATTGACTGGAAGTACTTGCAGAATCAAGAGTTTGATTACTAGGACTCGTTCCCTTACTACCTTGTACTGCTCGAACTAATAAGTTTCCCCCCATGGATAAGGCAACTGCAAGCAATAACACAATAATAAACTGGGCATTGGTCCAGGATTTATAATTCCGAAAGAAATCCACACTAGTTCTCCACACTCCATAAAGAGAGCCCTGAGACCGTCTATCTTGTCGCTTTTCCATCTTTATTCCCCCTTGCCTTTTGGTGCAAGTCTTTTCTTTTATTATACCACAGACAAAAGAGGAATACCGTTTATTATATTATTTTTTAGGAACTTCTGCGACTTTCTTTCTCGCCTATTTTGTGTTATCATGTAGAGGTAATGAAAGGAGAGAAAATGTCTGCAATAGAACGTATTACAAAAGCTGCTCACTTAATTGATATGAACGATATTATCCGCGAGGGGAATCCAACTCTTCGCGCAGTTGCTGAGGAAGTTACTTTCCCACTGTCTGACCAGGAAATCATCCTTGGCGAAAAGATGATGCAATTCCTCAAACATTCCCAAGATCCTGTTATGGCTGAGAAAATGGGGCTCCGCGGTGGTGTTGGGCTGGCTGCTCCCCAACTCGATATTTCAAAACGCATTATTGCCGTCTTGGTCCCAAATATTGTGGAAGAAGGTGAAACTCCACAGGAAGCCTACGACTTGCAAGCTGTTATGTACAATCCAAAAATTGTCTCTCACTCTGTTCAGGACGCTGCTCTTGGCGAAGGAGAAGGTTGCCTGTCTGTTGACCGAAACGTACCTGGCTATGTAGTCCGCCATGCTCGCGTTACTGTTGACTACTTTGACAAGGACGGAGAAAAACACCGTATCAAGCTCAAAGGCTACAACTCTATCGTTGTCCAACATGAAATTGATCATCTAAACGGAATCATGTTTTACGATCGTATCAATGAGAAAGATCCATTTGCTGTTAAAGATGGTTTACTGATTCTGGAATAAAGAAAATCCCGTTGCAAGACGGGGTTTTGTGTTATAATAGAGGCATGAAAACAAATGATATTGTCTATGGCGTCCACGCCGTTACAGAAGCCCTCCTTGCAAACACTGGAAATAAACTTTACCTCCAAGAAGATCTTCGAGGTAAGAATGTTGAAAAAGTCAAGGAACTGGCTACAGAAAAGAAGGTATCCATTTCTTGGACTTCAAAAAAATCCCTGTCTGAGATGACCGAAGGCGCTGTTCACCAAGGTTTTGTTCTACGAGTGTCCGAATTTGCCTATAGCGAACTAGAACACATTCTTGCCCAAACGCGTCAAGAAGAAAACCCTTTGCTATTGATTCTGGACGGGTTAACTGACCCCCATAATCTAGGTTCTATCTTGCGAACAGCCGATGCAACCAATGTTTCAGGAGTCATCATTCCCAAGCACCGAGCTGTCGGAGTGACTCCTGTCGTTGCCAAAACGGCCACAGGTGCTATTGAGCATGTACCGATTGCGCGAGTGACCAACCTCAGTCAAACCCTAGATAAACTCAAGGATGAGGGCTTCTGGACCTTCGGAACGGATATGAACGGTACCCCTTGCCACAAGTGGAATACAAAAGGGAAAATCGCCCTCATCATAGGAAATGAAGGAAAAGGCATCTCCAGCAACATCAAAAAACAAGTCGATGAAATGATAACCATTCCCATGAATGGTCATGTTCAAAGCCTCAATGCCAGTGTTGCTGCAGCCATTCTCATGTACGAAGTTTTCCGAAACCGACTATAAAAAAGTTTCCAATCAAGTGATTGGAAACTTTTTTCTTAACTATGTTCTGTAATAAATTTGTAAGCTTCTTGACCAGCGATAGCCCCATCTCCAACTGCTGTTGTCACTTGGCGAAGGTCTTTCTGACGAACATCTCCAACTGCAAAGATACCGTCAACGGCAGTTTTCATGTGATTATCTGTCACAATCCAGCCTGCCTGGTCTTGAATATTCAATTCTTTAACAAAATCGCTAACAGGATCCAAACCAACATAGATAAAGACACCCCCGAAGGCTTGTTCTGTCACTTGACCTGTTTTTACATTTTCAAATACGACAGATTCTACTCGGTTTTCACCTTTGATTTCCTTGACAACAGAATCCCAGATAAAGTTGACTTTCTCATTTGCAAAAGCACGGTCTTGCAAAACCTTTTGGGCACGAAGTTCATCTCGACGGTGAACAATAGTGACGGACTTGGCAAAGCGAGTCAAGAAGAGAGCTTCTTCTACCGCTGAATCTCCACCACCAACTACGAGCAAGTCTTGATCACGGAAGAAAGCTCCATCACAGACCGCACAGTAAGAAACACCTCGACTGTTCAGTTCTTCTTCTCCGGTAACTCCCAAAAGACGGTGTTTAGAACCAGTTGCTACAATGACAGTACGGGTTTCGTAAACTTGATCATCAGTGATTACCTTCTTAAAGTCACCCTTGTCTTCAATATTTTCAACATAGCCATAAAGATGCTCCACTCCAAGGTTTTCAAGTGGTTCAAACATCTTTTCAGCCAATTCAGGTCCACTGATATTAGCATAACCTGGATAGTTTTCAATATCAGATGTGTTATTCATTTGCCCTCCTGGCAGACCACCTTCAATCAAAGCCACTTTCAGATTGCTTCGAGCAGCATATAAGGCAGCGGTCATTCCCGCAGGTCCAGCACCGACAATAATCGTATCGTACATTTCGATTCCTTCTTTCTTGTTGTAACTATCTTTATTCTAACTCATTCTTGCTAGTCACGCAAGGATTATGCCTTGAAAACCAAGAGCAAACTCATGACGGCAAAGGATAATACCGGAACGACCAAAACTCCAATCATAATCATATCATAGAGATGAGCTTGGCGAGCCTTGGCTGTCTTGTCCACACCAGACATGGCTCTCAATCCGATCCAAATCCCCAGAAAAATCACGACAAGGATGGTCGTTAAGATCAAACTCTCGAAATACAAAGAAAATAGATGCAGTAGCATGATCTCTCTCGTTTCTATCTTTTTTAAAGAGTAAACTCAGCTAGTCCAACTAACTGAGTTTTCCTTGTTCTATTATATCAAATATAAGTCCGTTTGTAACTAGCAAAGAATTCTTTTGTTCGTTCTTCTTTCGGATGATTGATGATTTCATCCGGTGTGCCAGACTCGATGATTTTCCCTTTATCTAGGAATAAAACCTTGTCTGCCACTTGGGCTACAAAAGACATATCGTGACTGACCAAAATCATGGTCTGACCTGACTTTGCAGCGTCTGCAATAGACTTTTCTACTTCACCGACCAACTCTGGGTCAAGGGCTGAAGTGGGCTCGTCCAAGAGCAAGACATCTGGTTTCATAGCAAGCGCACGCGCGAGGGCAACCCGTTGCTTTTGTCCACCTGATAAGTGACGAGGATAATGATTTTCACGGTCAGAAAGACCAACCTTGGCCAACTCTTCCTTGGCGATTTTTGTTGCTTCCTCGTCCGATAATTTCTTAACGACAACCAAACCTTCCTTGACATTGTCAAGGGCTGTTCGTCGTTCAAACAAATTAAACTGTTGGAAAACCATAGATAACTTGCGACGAAGGGTTAGAATCTCTTCTTGGCTAATCTGAGAAAAATCAACTTTAAAATTGTCAATCTGAATCGTTCCACTATCTGGAGTTTCAAGGTAGTTCAAACTACGAAGAAAGGTTGATTTCCCAGCTCCAGATGAACCAATCAAAGCCACTACCTCACCTTTTTGGATATCCAAGTTCAGATGATTCAAGACTGTCTGTCCTGAAAAGGATTTGCTTAAATTCGAAATCTTAATCATTAACGAAGGTCTCCTTTCACATCCGTTTGTACTGTATCCGGTGCAGAAATAGCCATTTTTCTCTCGATGAAACGGCCGAGGCTTTCAATTCCGATATTGACTACCCAATAAACAAGGGCAACGGAGATGAAACGTTCAAAATAGCGATAATCGGCTCCACCCAAAATTTGAGCCTGAGC
Source organism: Streptococcus oralis subsp. oralis (assembly GCF_002096445.1). Taxonomy (GTDB): domain Bacteria; phylum Bacillota; class Bacilli; order Lactobacillales; family Streptococcaceae; genus Streptococcus; species Streptococcus oralis_N. Next base: position 467,169 of record NZ_NCUK01000013.1, on the reverse strand, counting down.
AAAGACTTCCACAACCCCCGCGCTAAAGGCTAGAGAAGTTCCCTTGGTCAAACCTATAAGGGAGTTAATCAAAGTCGGTGTCGCAACTACCGCTGCATTTGGAATAATCACGCGACGATAAACTTGCGCTCGCGTCATACCCAAACTGCGCGCCGCCTCAATTTCACCTGGATTAACAGAAAGGATGGCTGCACGAATCGTTTCACTTGCATAAGCTGCCTCATTAAAAGCAAAGGCCACAATCGCAAAAAGTGCCGCTGGAATCGCATTGATATTGAGACCAGTTCCCCATTGTTGGTTGATAGCTTTCAGTACCAAAGGAATTCCGTAGTAGGTCAACATAAGTTGAACTAGGATTGGGGTACCTTTTAAGAAGCTGACAAAAAAGGCCTGCAAGGGATATAAAATCCTAACACGATTGATCTTAACAATGGCAAAAATCAGGGCAAGTAGCAAACCAAAGAGTGCACCTCCAAGCGTCAACATCAAGGTTGTAGGCAGTTGTTGGACAATCCTTGGAATTCCATCAAAGACCGAACGCAAACTAAAGAGCTTACCATCCGGAATGAATTGCATCAAACTTTGGTACCAATCTGATGCTAAAAATGTTGTAACAGTCATAAAAACATCCTCTCCTGATAATGATTCATTCTATCATACTTCTGCTCGCAAGCAAATTATTTGCTACGGGCTGCTCAGACTTTGTCTATCTTCTAGTTTATCACACTTTAAAACAGGGAGGCTATATATTTTACCTATCAAGGAGATAGATAAAAACTATCTCAAACCTAAGTCCTCATAGGTTTTTCTATAGCCAATTTGTTTAACAGCACCATTCTCCACCAAAATTGGACGTTTCAATAACATACCATCACTCGCTAGAAGCTTAGCTGCTTCTTGTTTTGACAAACTTCCCACCTTATCTTTTAGGCCCAGTTCACGGTATTTGATCCCGCTAGTATTGAAAAATTGTTTCACTTCAAAACCGGAAGTTTCCAACCAGTTCAAAATCGCGTCTTCACTTGGTGTTTCTTCTACGATGTGGACAGCTTGGTATTCCAGTCCAAGTTGATCCAATTCATTTTTTGCTTTCTTACAAGTTGAACATTTTGGATATTCGATAAATTCTAACATCTTCTTTTCTTTCTATTTTTTATTTTCTTGAAATGCTGCACCTTCATGTTGCAAGAGCCAGGCTTTCTTTTCGACTCCAGATGCATAGCCTGTCAGACGCTTGCCTGACCCTAGCACACGATGACAGGGTACGAGGATGGACCAAGGATTACGCCCCACTGCTCCACCAATCGCTTGGGCAGAAGCCACTTGCAAATCTTGAGCTATTTGTCCGTAAGTTACTGTTTGACCATAAGGAATGGCCTGTAAGTAAGCCCAGACTCGCTTTTCAAAATCCGTTCCAATGGGAGCCAAAGGTAAGTCAGATAGATCCTGAACACTGCCTTCGAAATAGGTATCTAAATAGGAAATAACCTGGTCTAGGACAGGATGTTTCTTAACTACTTCTATACTATCTCCAGCGATTCCCCTCTCAAAATGAGTTTGGTTCTGTACCCAAATTCCATACAGATATTGCTTGTCAGCAACTAAGGATAAGGTTCCAATTGGCGACGGGTAGAGCATTTTTGCGTACTTTTTCTGCTTCATTTTTTTAATTTCTGATAGGCCAAACGTTCCCCATCAACTGGAACCTTACCGACCTGTTGGAAGCCCAGCTTTTCAAAGATATGCTGCATGGTCTTGTTTTCTGCATGCGTATCTGAACGAAAATCTAGATAATCAAAACCTTCAACCAAGCCTTCTAGGAAAGTCTGAGCAACACCTTGTCCTTGGACATCTGCTGCCACAGCGATACGGTGAAAGACCAAATATTCTAATTCTTCCCCCTGCCAACTCCCTTCATAAATGGCTTCATAGGCTTCCTCCGGGCTCTTGGTCACAGCAGCATAAGCTAGTAGTTCTCCTTCTTCCAAGGCCACATAGGCTTGGCCTGAGATGATATCATCAATAATGATATCGGCATTTGGATAGCCATTTTGCCACTGGTCGCTACCAGGCTTGGCTAAGCACTTTTTAGCATCCTCCATCACCTGCATAATCGCATCAACTTCGTTTGGAAAAGCTAAACGAATCTCCATCTTTTTCCCTCATTTCTAACTGTTTTCTCTCATCATAGCATAATTTAAAGCTTTCTACAAGCAGTTGAAACTTGACTTTTGTTTTTTATTATTTTATAATCTAGTTATCAAAACTAGATAAAAAGGAGTTGGAAATGAATTCTAACTTTTCCTACCCAAAATGGGAAGACATTCCGAACATTGACCTCTATCTGGATCAGGTTTTGCTTTATGTCAATCAAGTCTGTGCCCCTATCTCTCCAGATAAGGACAAGGGGCTAACAGCATCCATGGTCAATAACTATGTCAAACATGGTTACCTGACAAAGCCAGACAAGAAAAAATACCAACGCAAACAGATTGCCCGTTTGATTGCCATCACTACTCTCAAGTCTGTCTTTTCAATCCAAGAAATCGCTCAGACCCTCAATACTCTGCAAACTCAATCGAGCTCAGACCAGCTCTACGACGCTTTTGTAGACTACATGAACCATGGGATTGATCCAAAAAACCCTATTATCCAAACCAGCTGTCAAACGGTTAAACTCTATCATCAAACTCTAGACTTAATCCTTATCAAAGAAGAGGAGGAAATCCAATGAATACCAGTCTAAAACTCAGTAAAAAGCTCAGTTTTGGAGAGGAAATTGCTAATAGTGTGACCCATGCTGTGGGTGCCGTTATCATGCTCATCCTACTCCCTATTTCATCCACCTATAGTTATGAAGCACACGGGTTTTTATCATCCTTTGGCGTCTCTATTTTTGTTATCAGTCTCTTTCTCATGTTCCTCTCGTCAACCATTTACCACTCTATGGCCTATGGTTCGACCCACAAATACGTCTTGCGAATCATCGACCATTCTATGATTTACGTGGCTATCGCAGGCTCTTATACGCCGGTCGTATTGACTTTGATGAATAACTGGTTTGGCTATCTGATTATTGCCATTCAGTGGGGAACGACCATCTTTGGCATCCTCTATAAAATCTTTGCTAAAAAGGTCAATGAGAAATTCAGCCTTGCCCTTTACCTGATCATGGGCTGGTTGGTTCTGGCTATCATTCCTGCCATTATCAGTCAAACAACGCCAATTTTCTGGAGTCTTATGGTAACTGGTGGACTCTGTTATACAGTTGGAGCTGGATTTTACGCTAAGAAAAAACCTTATTTCCACATGATTTGGCATCTCTTTATCCTAGCGGCATCTGCACTCCAATACATCGCCATTGTTTATTACATGTAAAAAAGTTGAGAATCTTTTCTCAACTTTTTTCTTTACACATATTGATAAAATACTGGTGCAAGCGAGCATCATCTGTCAATTCTGGATGAAAAGAAGTTACCAGCATATTTTTTTCTTGGGCTGCAACGATTTGATTGTCTACGGTTGCTAGAATTTCTACACCCTCTGCAACACTGCTGATAATTGGTCCACGGATAAAGGTCATGGGAATCTGACCAACTCCCTTACATTCTGCCTCTGTATAGAAGCTTCCTAGTTGGCGCCCATAAGCATTGCGCTCAACCACTATATCCATGGTTCCAAGATGACTTTCTTCCTGAGAAGTGATTTCCTTAGCCAGCAAAATCAAACCCGCACAGGTCCCAAAAACGGGTAATCCAGATAAAATGGCTTCTCTTAGAGGAATCAACATCTGTTGGTCACGCAAGAGCTTGCCCATGGTTGTAGACTCCCCACCAGGTAATATCAAACCCGCCAAGTCACTCTGATGTTGTTGAAAATCATCCAAATTTCTGATTTCAACACTCTCGACTCCTAATTTATCTAGCACTTTTTCATGTTCTGCAAAGGCACCCTGCAAGGCCAATATTCCAATTTTCATCTATTTTCCTCGCTCTGCCATAAGAATTTGGATTTCATTCTCATTGATACCAACCATGGCTTCCCCTAGATCTTCAGAGATTTGAGCCAGAATTTGGGGATTTTGGTAGTTGGTTACGGCCTTAACAATAGCACTTGCTCGTTTAACAGGGTCGCCTGATTTGAAAATACCTGAACCAACAAAGACACCCTCTGCCCCCAATTGCATCATCAGCGCAGCATCTGCTGGTGTTGCAACACCTCCAGCTGCGAAGTTTACAACTGGCAATTTTCCATGTTCATGAACGTATTGGACCAATTCTACAGGGACTTGCAAGTCCTTGGCAGCCACATAAAGTTCATCTTCGCGAAGATTTTGAATACGGCGAATTTCTTGATTCATCATGCGCATATGACGAACGGCTTGAACAATATCTCCTGTCCCCGGTTCTCCTTTTGTGCGAATCATGGAAGCTCCTTCAGCGATACGACGCAAGGCTTCACCCAAGTCCTTAGCTCCACAGACAAAAGGAACTTGAAATTCCTTCTTATCTACATGGAAACGATCGTCTGCTGGAGACAGCACTTCACTCTCATCGATATAGTCAATCTCAATAGCCTCTAAAATCTGAGCTTCAACAAAATGCCCAATTCTGACCTTGGCCATCACTGGAATGCTGACCGCTTCTTGGATTTCCTTAATCATCTTTGGATCGCTCATACGGGAAACCCCACCAGCTGCACGAATATCAGCTGGAATCCGTTCCAAGGCCATAACAGCTACCGCACCAGCAGCCTCTGCGATACGAGCCTGTTCAGGGTTTTGAACGTCCATGATAACCCCACCTTTGAGCATCTGTGCCAAGTTTTTATTTAGTTCATAACGATTTTCAGTCATTTCTTAATCCTCATCATTTGTATTGGTAGCTACCATTTCATTTTAAGCCAGATTAGAATGAAGTACAAGATAGAAAAACAATAATTGTCTGGGTACAGGAACATAAAAAAAAACTATCTGACCTTCAGCTAAGGCCAGATAGCTCATCATTTTTTATTTTTCAGCTGTAAGTGCAGCCATTGTGATGTAGTTGTATGGTTTGTTAAAGTGTGGCAAGAAGAATAGGTCTGTCAATGCCAATTTATCAATTGTCACATGTTCTTGGATAGCAAGTGAGAACATATGAATTCCCATGCTGATAGCAGAATCGTGTGAAACCATTTGCGCACCAAGGATTTCGCGGCTGTCTTTGTCAAAGACAATCTTGATGGCAACTTCGTGGTTGTCATGTTTGATAAATTCTGGTTTTTGAAGATCGTTAAAGCCTGTTTCAGTTGCATTATAGCCTGCAGCTTTGGCTTTTTCAAGAGTCAAACCAGTTGAAACCATGTGAAGACCATAGATAGAGATACCGTTTGATCCTTGTACACCAATTCCTTCCAATTCATGTCCACAAGCATTGTAAGCACCAACGATACCAGTACGTACAGCGTTAGATGCAAGAGCGATGTAGCTAGTGTCTTTACGAGCATTGTCATAAACAGTTGCACAGTCACCAACAGCGTATACACCTGGGATAGATGTTTCTTGTTTCTTATCTACAAGGAAGGCACCGTTACGGAAGAGTTCAATCTTACCGTCAGCAAGAGCTGTGTTTGGACGGAAACCAACAGCAAGAACCACCATATCTACATCAAATGTTTCTTTGTCTGTTATCAAGCGTTCAACTTTTCCATCACCTTGGATGGCTTTAACTGTTTGACCAAGAGCCAAGCGGATGTTGTGGTCTTCCAAGTTCTTCGCCATCATTTGGGTAAAGTCTTTGTCATAGTAGCCGTTCAAGACAGTGTCTACGATATCGACAAGCACTACTTCTTTTCCAAGACGCTCAAAGGCTTCGGCAAGTTCAACACCGATGTAACCACCACCAACAACGGCAATGCGCTCAAGGTGTTTGCTCTTGTCAGCAAGTTTTTCAATAACTTCTTCAGCGTTTTGGTACAATTTAACAAATTGTACATTTTCAAGAGTCGCTTTGAATTCGCGGTTACCCTTAACGATTTCAACACCTTCGATTGGAGGCAAGATTGGAGTTGAACCAGTTGCAAAGATCAATTTATCATAAGCCTCTTTGTGTTCTTTACCTTCAACTTCTGCTGTCACAACTTTGTTATCGTAGTCAATTGAAAGAACTGGTGAGTTCATGTAAACTTTAGCACCTTTTGCTTCCAATTTTTCTTTATCAGAGTAGAAGAGACCTTCTGGGCCATCAATTTGTTCCCCGATCCAAAGCGCCATTCCACAACCAAGGAATGAAATATTTGAGTTTTGGTCAAATACTACGATTTCGTTCTCATGTCCGAAGTTGTCCAACATGGTATTAATACAAGCTGTACCAGCGTGGTTAGCACCAACTACAACGATTTTACTCATAGAAAAATTCCTACCTTTAATTTTTGATTTACCTTTCTAGTATATCATTTACTGTTAGCGTTTACAAGATATTTGCTCAGAATTCTCTTTTTTTCAGAAAAAAATACACTTAACATTGATGAATCTACTTTTTCTATCGTTTTCATATTAATTTTGAGCATATTTCTTGACTTTTTGTCAAAATTCATTTGTGAAAACGCTGACTTTATGATATGCTAGATACATGGAAAGAAAATGTAAGGGGTTTAATTTTTCTTTAACTACCTCATATTGAATGATTTCCTATAAGAAGAAAGGAGCTGGTAGCTTGCCTCTTCATTCACGTTCTGAACGGCTAATGGGAACAACTATCACGATTTCATTAGTAGGTGAACAGGCTGATTACCTACTTCAAGGAGCCTTTGATTTGCTCAAGGAACTCGAATACCGCTTTAACGCCAACAGTCAAGAATCCGAACTGATGGAAATCAACTACCAAGCTGGAATCGCACCTGTTAAGGTTCATCCTGACTTATTTGAACTGATTGCTCTTGGGTTAGAGCATAGCCTAGCTCCATCTAGCCATCTAAACATCAGCATTGGCCCCTTGATTCAAACCTGGCGAATCGGATTTGCAGATGCACGGCTTCCAGACTCTAAAGAAATCGAAGCTGTCTTGCCTCTAGTTGACCCGCATTTTATCAAGTTGGATCCGACTAGCTCTACTGTCTTTTTAGAGAAGAAAGGAATGAAGCTTGATTTAGGTTGCTTAGCCAAGGGCTATAGTGCAGATAAGGTTGCCCAGTATTTGAAAGAACACGGTGTCACCTCTGCCTTGATCAATCTCGGAGGAAATATCCTCACCATCGGGAACAATCAAGTCAAAGACGGGAAAGCCTGGCAGATTGGGATTCAAGATCCGCGAAATCCTCGTGGCAATCATCTCCTAACTATCCCTGCTTCTAACAAATCCGTTGTCACTTCAGGTATCTATGAACGCCACCTGACAGTAGATGGAAAAGACTATCACCATATCTTTGATAGTGAGACAGGATTCCCTGTCGAAACTGATCTCGCTAGCCTGACGATTGTCTCTGATAAATCCGTTGATGGTGAGATTTGGACAACTCGCCTATTCGGAGAGCGAAGCGCTTCTATCCTCTGGCAAGTCGAAAGTATAGATGGTATTGAAACCATCCTCATCGACAAAGAAGGACGCCTTGCTTGTTCTTCAGGCCTTCAAAATTGTATTATGTAAAAAGAGAAAGGAAATCTCATGCTAAAACTTATTGCCATTGTTGGAACGAACTCTAAACGTTCTACAAACCGCCAATTGCTCCAATACATGCAAAAACACTTTGCTGATAAAGCTGAAATTGAACTCGTTGAAATCAAGGATATCCCTGTTTTCAACAAACCTGCAGATAAACTTCTTCCCGCTGAAATTCTTGAAATTGCAGCTAAAATTGAAGAGGCTGATGGTGTGATTATCGGTACTCCTGAGTACGACCACTCTATCCCTGCAGTTTTGATGAGCGCTCTTGCTTGGCTATCTTACGGTATCTACCCACTTTTGAACAAACCAATCATGATCACTGGTGCTTCCTATGGTACACTTGGTTCATCTCGTGCCCAATTGCAACTTCGTCAAATCTTGAACGCTCCTGAAATTAAGGCAAATGTTCTACCAGATGAATTCTTGCTTTCTCACTCTCTTCAAGCATTTAACCCAAGTGGCGACTTGGTTGACCTTGATGTCATCAAGAAATTGGATGCCATCTTTGATGACTTCCGTATCTTTGTGAAGATTACAGAGAAATTGCGCAATGCACAAGAATTGCTTCGCAAAGATGCAGAAGAATTTGACTGGGAAAATTTGTAAGATAGGAGACCGAAAGAATGAAATTTGTTGGACTTGTTGGATCAAACTACGATCAATCATATAACCGCAAACTCTTGGAATTTATCCGTCGCAATTTCAAATTCAAATTTGAATTAGAAGTTCTTGAAATCGACGAAGTTCCAATGTTTAACCAAGACGAAAAATGGGACGAAAGCTTCCAATTACGTTTCTTGTATAACAAGATTACACGTGCTGATGGTGTCATTATCGCCACTCCTGAGCACAACCACACTATCTCAGCTTCACTCAAATCTGTACTCGAATGGCTTTCATACGAAGTTCATCCATTTGAAAACAAGCCTGTCATGATTGTGGGTGCATCATACTATGACCAAGGAACATCACGTGCCCAAGTTCACCTTCGTAAAATCCTTGATGCTCCAGGTGTCAATGCCTACACGCTTCCAGGTAACGAATTCCTTCTTGGTAAAGCTAAGGAAGCTTTTGATAACAACGGAAATATCACCAACGAAGGAACTGTTAAATTCCTTGAAACTTGCTTAGATAACTTTGTAAAATACGTAGGAGTCGTTTCGAAATTGAAAAAACCAAAACCAATCGAACCAGAAGACTTGGATTGTGGAAAACCAATTGCTACAACCATTACAGAAGTTGACCCTGACGATCCAGAATGGGTAGAAAAAGTTGCAGCAATCACTGGTGCTGTTTCTGGTGATACCTATGTCAAATTAGACCACGGTATCCTGACAGTTAACCAAATTGATATGTTCTTGAAAGCTATGCCATTTGAATTGACATACGCTGACGACAACAACCAATTCCTCTACTACAACAACGCTCACCAAGATCCAGACACCATGTTTGCTAAACGTGTACCACCTCAATCAGGTAGCCGTATGTCGACTGTTCATGGTTCTCTTCCACCAGCACGTATGAAGAACGTAGAGTGGGTTATCGGAACACTTCGCAACGGAAACCAAGAATACGTCCGTACGATCGTTCCAGGTTCTCCTGCAGGTGTCATCAACACACACAACTACCAAGCAATGTACTATCCTGATGGATCATACGCTGGAATCAATGAAATCGTCTTTAACTTCCAACCATGGCTTGACTGGTACCTAAAAGAAACTGGTCAACGTTTGGTAGGTGGTAGTGGACCTTTCGCTCCTGCTGCTGGAGGTCATGGAGACGCTGATGCTACTTCTGGTGCTTCTGATTCAGGGGATGCTGGAGGCCACGGTGGTGACGCTGACGCTACTTCTGGCGCAAGCAACTAAGAAACCAAAAAGGAGCCAGGTGGCTCCTTTCAGATTGAAGACAAAGTCCTTAGAAGACACTTTTCTAAGGGCTTTTCTTTTTGTAAAGTTGTATCATAGAGGTAAGAAAAGTTGTGAGGTGCTAACTATGTTTCACAAAGAAAAACCAGATTATCATCGCTGCCAATATGGCTTCTATACGATAGACGAATTGGTCCCAAGAGATCACTTTCTTCGCCAAGTGGAATCAGAGGTTGATTTTGACTTTATCTATGACTTAGTTGAAGATACCTATAGTCCAGATAATGGTCTCCCTTGGCGGACAAGATTTGATTGGCCGGAGCTACATCAGTCTCTCTCAAGGGGAAAAGCAGCTCTTGCTGATTGCGCGCAGTTTCATGGAAAAGCCAGAACTGCTTATCTTAGATGAAGCGACCAGCGGTCTGGATCTCTTTGCTCGCGAGCGCCTGCTGGATCAGATTGGTAAGATTACACAGATGGAGAAAGCTCCAACTATCCTCTATGTCACCCACCATGTTGAGGAAATCACTGCTGCTATGGATCATGTCCTACTACTAAAAGAAGCTGAAATTATTGCCCAAGGTCCTAAAGGAGACATACTTCAAAAAGAGGTCATGGATCGCTTCTATCCTCAGCCAGTCGAGCTGATTGAGCTGGGAGAAGACCGCTATTTCATCAAGGTAGAGGTCAGGTCCTCATGAAGCAATTTTCTAATACCATTTTCAACCTGGGCTACTTCCTGATTCTGACCATGACTGCGATTGCCTTGCTTTTCCTGTCTGGGCAGATTCTGCTGTCCCATACTTACATCCCTTTGAGGATTGCTGAGGGGGTCCAATTCGTCAGTAATCCTTGGTATTTCTACCCTATCCTCCTGCTCTTTCTCCTCAGCCTCTTTTTAATCCGGCCCCTGTTGGAAAAGGTTCAGACCAAGCATCTTTTTTGGATTTTTTCCCTCATCTTTATAGCAACAGCGATTTTTCTGATAACGGCCTACGATGGCCGCATTCGAGCTGACGCCAAGCACGTTTTCAATGCAGCGCTAGCCTTTAACTGAGGAGATTACAGCTCACTGACAACCGTCGGAAGCTACATGTATCGCAATCCCCATCAGCTAGGACTGATGACTCTGGAGCGACTTTATGCTTTTATTTCTCCGACGACTCATTTTGCCTTTAGCATGAATGTCGTCTGGACTTTACTCAGTCATTTCTTGATCTACAATATTACAGCCCTGCTCAATGCCAGAGAAATGATTCAGAAATACACGATTCTGCTGACTTTTCTCTTTCTACCACAACTCTTTTTCGTTCTCTTTGTCTACGGTACCATTCCCGGTCTCTTCTTCTGTCTGCTCAGTCTCTATGCTTTTATCAAGCTGGATCAGAAAGGAAACCTGCTCTATGCCTTGCTGGGAGCTGCCAGCATCAGTCTGGCCTGCCTCCTGCGCAACAACTACATTATCTTTGCCATTATGCTGATCGGCGTCTACTTCCTGTCCGTTTTTTATAAATGGTCTTGGAAGAAACCACTGACTATCATCCTGATTTTAGCCGGCATCGTTCTTTCAAACAAGGGTCTGACGGCCTACTATGAACAGCTGATCGGAGGCAAGATAGGTGTCGGCACACCAAAAATCGCCTACATCACTATGGGCCTGCGGGATGATCCTAATCGGCAGAGTCTGGGAGGCTGGTACGATGCCTACAATACCAAGATTCTCAAGCGCAACAAGTACGATGAAAATTTGGCTACAGAAATGGCCACTCGGGATTTGAAGGATATCCTGATTCACTTCAGCAAGCATCCTGATTATGCGCTGAAATTCTTCTACGAAAAGGTCAAGTCTACCTGGACTGAGCCGACTTTTCAGTCCATTTGGACTGGGCCTCAGATTGAGCGCCAGCAATACATGAAGCCAACTGTCTTGCGCAGCATTTATGAGGAAAGAAAAGGTTATCAGATTGTTAATTTCCTGCTCTTAACCCTGCTAGCCAGCATCTATCTGCTCTCCTGTTTCTTTATCCTGCATAAATTTTTCGTCGCCGAGGAAAAGCTGACGCCTTTTGACCTCTATCCCTTCATCTTTCTCTTGGGGGGCGGCCTCTTCCACTTCTTCTGGGAAACCAAGAGCCAGTATGTCTATATCTATGTCCTCCTTCTCATCCCTTCCGCCTCTCAATCCTTAGTCGACCTAAGCGATTGGTGGAAGAACAAAGGAAAAGGGAAATCAACAGACCAGCTTGAGAAAAACCTATAAAACTTGAACACTTGATAAGAATTTGTTATAATTTTATAGGAATACTAAGTGAAACAAAGTTGAATTTGTAATTAAAATTTTTTGTATTTTGCGAAGGGAGAATAGCGATTTATGTTTTCAATATTAGGTGCAGTATTATTTGGAGTTATAGCAATTATGACAGTTCTTGTTGCTTGCGGTCTGCCTTTGGGCGAATATACAATGGGTGGTCAACATAAAATCTTACCTAAGAAATTTAGACTTGCGGCAGTCCTTTCAGTAGCTATCCAAATTTTTGCCATGATCATTATTTTGCAAGCTGGAGGTTTGCTTCCCTTGTGGTTTTCTTTTAAGATTACTAAATATATTTGTTTCTTCTTTGCCGCTTACCTATCCTTGAATACGATTATGAACATGATTTCAAAAAGTAAGAAAGAAAAATATGTTATGACTCCGATTTCACTTATAGCCGGAATATGTTTTTGGATAACAGCATTTCAGATGTAGCATGTGAAATGAGGATCATCTACAGTGCGTCAAATTGGGGTTTGGGAATAACATCTCTATACATGATTGCTAGTGAGATTATTGTGATATCATGAATAGTGGAGTCGCAAAGACGATGAAACATAAGAATTTGTCTAAATGAATAGAAAAATTTTTAAAGCAGTAAATCGCAATGGTTTACTGCTTTTTTGCTTATTTTGAGAAGTCATAACCACCCGTCAAAACGGGTGACTTGTACACCGGCTATAAGCCGTTTCCCTTTAGCGACGTCTAAAGACGTTCGCTGAACTTCTTTTAGGTTAATGCTATGATTACTTGACTAATGCCCGTGAAAACGGGATTTTACCTTGTTCTAAAACTGCCATCTGAGAACGCTTTGCCACTTAACTTATCAAAGACAAGGTCATTTTTTCCCAATCGCCTATATATTTAGAAACTATCTTTTCATTTAGGCCCACGGTACTCACATAGTCTCCTCTCGCCCAAAACTTTCAATTGCCACAATATACCCCCTCTTGTTTTTCAATCTGAACAGGAGGGGGTATTTTGAATGGAAATGAATAAGACTTAGCTTTGTGTTATTAGCATTCTTATCACTTCATTTTAATCGTAATCAGCATACCTCCACCAAGCTATTGTTGCGATAAGACCTAGAATACTTACCCCAAATAAACTGACCATGCTCCCAAAATTCAATAGTGCTTTTCCTACAATACCGCTTGCGAGTGCAGGAATTGCCCATGGAATGTATTTCCCAAAGTTAAGAGCAGAACCAAGCTGAGAAAAAATAATACTAAAAATGATAAATGCCAATGGAGACAAATAGCCCCGGCCTAAACAAGCAAAAAAAGCTACTGGAGTAGAGACTATGATCGTAAGAGTAGTACAAAAACCAAAAGTAAGTATACCTTTGAAAATCACCGTTAAATTCCCACCATCAAGTCCAATCAAATTGGCAGCCAACAATCCTAATAAAAGTGCAAAAATTGATAGTATATAGCTCCATAGAGCGATAACGATAAACTTGGATAATACGATTGTATCTCTTTTTATCGGGAGTGCTAATAGGTCTATCATAGTTTTATCAGAATATTCTCTACCAAAAACCCAAGATGCTGTAAATCCAAAAATGAGCAATCCCCCAACAGAAATGACTTGTGATATGGTCATTAAGTATGACGACCAGTCTGTTATCCTCATCATTTCCATTTTTGCAGAAATCAAACCAAGATTTTTGAAATTCTCTGGATATTTCATCATAGTTGCAAACAACCCAACAATAAAAGGAACTAAACAGATAGAACAAGCAGTTACGATGGAAAGTTTTGATTTTATTAACTTTCTCCATTCAATTAAAATACAGGAACTAAGCTTTTTCATTCGAAACACCTCCATTATAGTCATTCAGTATTCTTAAGAAATAACGCTCTAAATCTTCTTTCTCAACAGTCAGTGATTTAGGTGGATAACCTGCATTAACTAGCAATGTAGCAATTTTTTCCGGATATTCCACAGCTTTTGTATCAGTTAATTCTAAGAAATCGATGTTATTTTCTGTGTCTGATTGAATGTTTACATGATAGCCCTGGTTAGATAATACTTCTTTCATAGCCTTATTATTAGAGCCACTTACTAGTAACTTCTTTTCTAAGTACTGCTCTAATTCATTGCTTTCAACTTCTCTTATAATTCTGCCCTCATGTACAATAACTATCCTAGTAGCAATTTTAGATATTTCTTCCAGATTATGACTTGAAATAAGAACAGTTGTGCCTAGATTATTCGCCAATTCCTTTAATAGTTCTCTCACTTCAATAACTCCAAAAGGATCTAATCCATTTGTTGGCTCATCAAGAATTAGAATTTTAGGTTTATGAATAATCGCTTTTGCAATTCCTAAACGCGCAACATTTCCTAAAGAAAGATGCTTCTCCTGTTTATGTTCATATTGCTTTAGTTTTAATTTCTCAATTACCCAGTCAATATTATCTTTATTAACCCCTCTTAATTTACTAACTATTTCTAAATTTTCTCTCACAGTTAAGTCTGGATAAGAATAAGGCGTCTCAATAATATAACCTATTTCGTTTCGAAGTTCTAAATTACTTAGATCTAACTTTCTTCCTTGGATATAACATTCTCCTGATGTAGATTTTATCAATCCTAGCATCATTCTCATCGTCGTTGTTTTCCCTGCGCCATTCAGTCCTAAAAAACCTACTATTTCACCACTTTTTATTGATAGATTCAAGTTGTTGACAACATTTTTTGTTCCATATCTTTTAGAAAGGTTTGCGGTTCTAATTGCTTCTTTCACCATTACCTATCCTCCTTAGTAATTTGCTCAACAATTCCTTGTATGACTAACTTCAATGTAGTATCAAATTGGTCTTCACCGATTTCCTCGATGTGTAATATAGTCATAGCAATCGTTCTAAATAAAGCAGAGACGATTTCTACCGATACATTTTCTCTAATATTGATTCGGGATACAATTTTTTTAACCATCTTATCATCTATCAGATGGTGATTTGTTATTGCCTCTTTTGGCAATTTTCTTATGAGTAATTCCATTTCATTATTTTTAAATATGGTATACATAAATGAATAGCGAAAATCTTGATAAAAATCATAAAGTAACTCTACCAGACGATTTGTATCTATCTTGGTTTCCATACCTAATTGTTCTGTCAGGCGATTCATAACATCTATTTGATATTCTTCTAAGACCGTAAAAAATAACATTTCTTTTGAGGGATAAAAATTATAAAAAGAACCTTTGGAAATATCTACCATTGCTGCCATCTGGTCAACTGTGGTTTTCTTAACCCCATATCTTTGAAGACATTCCTTTGCAACTTTATGTAATTTCTTTCTAATTACTTCTTTTTCTTCAGTAGTAAAAGCAGTAGCCATAACTTCCTCCTAAAAACTCTGTGACGTTTTTTGATTTTACAGTCATATAATATCATATAAATTGAAAAATGTCAAAAGTCTTATATCTTCTATGTAAGAAAATATAAGATTTTAAATTTACACACATCTCAATTCTCTTCATTTAGACCTAATTATTCGATTTTCACGATTTAAAAAATAAGGATACAGTACTGAAACCTCCTATTATCTGGCTTTTCTCTCTGTATCCTTATTGTATCTCAAGTTCCTTCTCTCAATTTCTCAATCATGACCAAGAAAGATGGATTGTTAATCTGATTGATGGTCTTGTAGAGGGCAACAGTGAAGTCCCGCTGAGGCAGGTAACTAAGATTAGCTGAGCATTGTTCAAGCAAGCTTCTGCCAAACCGCTGGCGGTTTACTACTTCATTTAAAACAAAGAGTCTGAGACAAAAAGATTTTGATTTTAGGAATTCCTTATTATAAATTTTTAAAATCGATAGATTAGAGCAAGAAAGCGAACAAGACAGAATTCTGAGTGTTAGATAACTCGTTTTGTTCGCTTTTTATATTGAAGGTTAGACTTTTGTCCCAGTCTCTTTTTTATTGCAAAAGAAAAGGGGAATGTAAATCATCTACAAACCCCTTTCATTTTATGAGTTGGGATCATCTAAACTACGCCCATGCAAACCTTTTTTACGTTGTACCTGACGTAGTTTTTCTGGTGTGACGTCATTTCCTTCCTCATCCACAATTTTAATTCCTTCAATGTGGTGACGAACAGAACGACGATAGCCTTCGATGTACTCCTCACGAAGTTTAGCTTGTTCCACTTTTTCAGCAGAAGTTAAGCCTTCTGTCTTTTTCTTTTTGGCAAGCTCATTGATACGAGCGATTTTTTTCGGATCCATTTCTTCTCCTTTGTGATAAGATACAGTCCGTTTGACTGAGTTTATTTGGTATTAATTTGGTTGAAACGTGCAAGTTTAGCTGCTTTCTTGGTTAATTGCGACAAGATTGCCAAGCGATTTTGTCGGACAGCCTGGTCTTCAGCCATTACCATAGTATTTTCAAAGAAAGCATCAATAACTGGGCTAAGCGCAAAGAGTTGTTCTAATTGCTGACTTGCAGTCCCTGACAAAATAAGTGATTCTACGGCCTCTGCCAAGGCTTTCTCTTCTTCATTCTCAAAGAGAGCAGGATCAACAGTATCAGTTCCTTCGGCTTTTTCAGCCAAGTTGAAAGCACGTGAGAGGGATTCGACAGATGGTTTGAAGTCTTCTTTCTTGCTTGCTTCGACAAGAGCACTTGCTGCTTCCAGCATATCCGCCACAACAAAGTTTGAACTTGCAAGGACTGCTTCCTTGATATCTTTCGGAGTTGAACCCATCATCTTATCAACACGAGCCTTGATAAAGTCCATAACCTCTGCTTTATTTTCATAAGTCAAACTGTCGAATTTCAGGGCATAAAGGCTATCAATCAGCTCATCCATAGCAATGTGCCAACCAAAAGCATCCAAGATACGAACTACACCTTGCGTCGCACGACGAAGGGCATAAGGGTCATTAGAACCTGAAGGAATCAAGCCTACTGAGAAGAAACTCAAAATCGTATCCAATTTGTCTGCAATGGCTAGAATGGCTCCCACCTTACTCTCTGGAAGTTCTCCTTCAGCAGCTGTCGGCATGTAGTGTTCACGAATAGCAGCCGCAACTGCTGGAGTTTCCCCAGCAAGAAGGGCATATTTCTCACCCATAATTCCTTGAAGTTCATCAAACTCACCAACCATACCCGTCAACAAGTCAAACTTGTAAATGGCTGCTGCACGCGCTAGGTCAACTGTTTCATCCACTGACAAACCAGCTTTTTCTGCCAAGAGAATGGCAATCTGACCTGTACGAATCATGTGTTCACGAAGAGAACCAATCTTTTCGTGGAAGGTCACATGGTTCAATTTTTCAACAAGGTCTGAGATAACCAATTTTTGGTCTTCACGCCAGAAGAATTCACCGTCTTCCAAACGGGCAACTAATACTTTTTCGTTACCCTTGATGACATTTTCCAAATGCTCTGCGTTTCCGTTACGGACTGAAATGAAGTTTGGTAAGAGTTTACCTTCTTGATCACGGACAACAAAGTAGCGTTGGTGTTCCTTCATTGAAGTCACCAAGACTTCTTCCGGAACGTCAAGGTATTTAGCATCAAAACTACCCATAAAGGAAGTTGGGTATTCAACCAAGTTCAAGACTTCGTTCAGCAAGTCAGCATCAATTTCAATACGTACACCATGTTCAGCTTCGATTGCTTTGATTTGGTCAACAATCATTTGCTCACGTTCACGTGGATCCGCGATTACAAACTGCTTACGAAGATCTTCTTCGTAGCTCAATGCTGACTGAATCTTAGTTTCTTGTCCCAAGAAACGATGACCGCGACTCACACGATCGCCCTTGATATCAAGGAAATCCAAATCAAACTCTTCTTCATCTAAAAGAACAGTTAAAGTGTGTACAGGGCGGATGTATTCAAAGGTGTTGTTAGCCCAGTGCATGCTGACAGGGAATGTCAGTGACTTCAAGACGTCTACTACACCTGGAACAATGGCTTCAACTGGTTGCCCCACTTCTTCCTTGGTAACATAGACATATTCTTCACCCTTGATTTCACGGAATTCAATATCTTCAACTGTCAAGCCTTTCCCACGGACAAATCCTTGAGCTGCTTTGGTGAAGTTTCCATCACTATCCAAGGCAATTTTCTTTGCTGGACCCTTGAAATCTTCTGTCAAATCAGACTGTTTGTCTGCCAGACCTGTCACACGAACAGCCAAACGACGTGGTGTTGAGAAGGTTTGAATGGCTTCAAAAGACAGGCGGTTTTCCTTGAGGAAGGCTGCCATTTTTTCACCTAGTTGTTTTTCGCTTGGAGTTACTACGTAGGCTGGTAACTCTTCAAGACCGAGTTCTACTAATAAGTTTTTTGTCATGTTTTTTCCTTTACATTTTCTTCAATCTTTTTTGATATGCCCCTTAGGTACTGGGGACGTCGCTAACTAACTTTTGTGAGTCTGTAAGGAAATCTTATACCAAATAAACTAAGATTTCCAACAGTCTCATCAAAGTGGATTTAGCTGACTGATTTTTGAACCCAAGGTTTCAAAAATCCCCACATAACAGTACGGCGGTGCATATCCCTCTAGCAAGTCTTCGACTTGCCTTTAACGATTTTAGAGCACAGTATTACTTACTATTCTGCGTCTTCTGCTAGGAGTTTAGCTCGTGTTGCTTCATCCAAAAGTGGGTAGCCTAGGCGTTTGCGTTCTGCGACAAAGGTTTTAGCTACGACACGGGCTAAGTTACGGATACGAGCGATATAGCCTGCACGTTCTGTTACAGATACGGCACCACGCGCATCAAGCAGATTAAAGGTGTGTGAACATTTGAGAACATAGTCATAGGCAGGGTGAACCAAGCCCTCTTCCAAGGCACGACCAGCTTCCTTTTCAAACTTATCAAAGTTTTCAAGCAACATTTCTTGGTCCGAAATTTCAAATGAATATTTTGAGTGCTCATACTCAGGCTGGATGAAGATTTCTCCGTATTTTACACCATCAGCCCACTCAATATCATAGACAGAGTCTACTTCTTGGATGTAAGAAGCCAAACGCTCCAAACCATAGGTAACTTCCGCAGTCACAGGGCCAGTTGCCAATCCACCAACTTGTTGGAAATAAGTGAACTGAGTGATTTCCATCCCATCAAGCCACACTTCCCAACCGAGACCAGCTGAACCAGTCGAAGGATTTTCCCAGTTGTCCTCAACGAAACGGATATCGTGTTCCAATGGATTGATACCCAATTTTTCCAAAGACTCAAGGTAAAGTTCCTGAATATTTGATGGAGAAGGTTTCATAACCACTTGGAATTGGTGGTGTTGGTAGAGACGGTTAGGGTTTTCCCCGTAACGACCGTCAGCAGGACGACGTGATGGCTCTACATAAGCCGCATTCCATGGCTCAGGTCCGATAGCACGAAGGAAAGTGTAAGGACTCATTGTCCCCGCACCTTTTTCATTATCATAAGCCTGCATGAGCATACAACCTTGGTCATTCCAAAATTGTTGCAAAGTAAGGATGATTTCCTGGAAAGTCAATTTTTTAGACATTGTTTACTCCTTTAATTTATATTATCTTTTTAGCTTTATTCATCAAGCAACCAAGAAAAAGCTGAGTCCTGAAAAATATGACGTTTGGGAACCGTTTGTAAATTCTGATCGCATTCGTCTATTGTACCTAGTTTCAAAGCACAGACTTCTGGTATATTTTCTTGAGCAGTGAAAATTTGACTATGACAGTTCTGACAGTAATAGCGTTGTTTTCCTGGAGATGAACTATAGGTAACCAACTGTTCTTTTCCATGCAATACTAGGTTTTTACTGCTAACTTTGGCATTCACTGTATAGGCAGACGCAGTTGCTTTCCGACAGAATGAGCAGTGGCAAAAAACTAATTCCGACAATTTCTCATCTAAAGTGTAGGTCACTGCTTTGCATAAACAAGATCCTTTAAGCATTATGCTCCTTTCTACTTAGGCATTAGAGGAAATTCAAAAAGAACCGAATTTCAACACCCAAGCCTTGCGACTAGGGGCGTCTGAAACGCGGTTCCACCCTAATTTATTACTTCATTGTTTATAAAAATACGACAGAAAGCGCCAGTTTCTTACCTTGTCCTACTTGGCTCCCACTATCCCAAGCTCGCTGAAGAACGCCATAAGACTTTCTTTCCTAGCTAGTATTATAGCAGATTTTCTAGCCAGTGTAAACCAAAAATGAGTCTGAAAACAAAGTTCCAGACTCATTTATTAGTAAAGCTTCAGAAACTCCTGTTTAAGGATGTCTTTTCGCTTTTGGTTTTTTGCCATGTAAATTTCTCTTGGCTTGTTTCAAGGCTGTAATGGCATCTTTGACATCTTCTTGGCTCGCTCCTGGATCTTTAAGGAGTTCCTGTGCCTCTTTAAAAGTTAAAAGATAAGCTGCTTTTTCTTTCTTGTCAGCATAGATAAATCTCGCGTTCTTTTCTTGGAAAAGACGTTCATCTTTGACCAGTTTCTTTAGACTAGAGAAGTCTGTAGCCTTGCCATTCAGTTTACTTTTAGCTGTTGCTAGGGCAATGAGAGATTGGTCAATTTGATCCTGTTTGACTTTAGGATCTACAGCTAGTAAGGCAATTTCTTGGAAGGCACGATCATAAGCTCGACGTACTTTTTCCTTGGCATTCGCATATCGTCCAGTTTTAGTCGTTGCATAGTAAGCTTTCATAGCTTCTTTCAAGGCTGTAACGTTCGAATCTTTTCCATCCAAAGCTTTACCAGCAGCTTCTAGACTAGCGAGAACGCCATCAATCAATTCTTGTTTCAACTTGCTTGACAAGGCTGACTGCGCAACTTGGAAAGCTTGGTCATAAGTTTTTCTCTTATCTGCACTACTATTAAAGTAACGAGACGTTTCTACCAGTTCTTTTTGTTGATTTACCGCAGCAATCAAGGCCAACTTAGACACAACAGATAGACGCAAAGCATTATTTCGACCTGGCTGAACGAGCAAGGAAACGAGATCTTCAAGGAGTTCGTATCCAGTTGGCAAGGCGACTTGTACAGTATAACGACCTGTAGCAACTTTCTTACCAAAGGCGTATTGACCGTATTTTTCAGCAGGAAGAGTGATACTTGTCCCATCTTCTCCTTTCAAAACTACTGTAGTCGTCTTTGGAACTGCTTGGTTGAAGGAAACAGACACAGGTGCATATTCTAGGAGATTTGCTAGGAAGGTAATGGTTTGGAAACTATTTTCTTCCGTCAAGTCAAACTCTTGGGACAAGGCACTGATAAATTTCAATTCAGTTCGGTCATAACTGAAAATTTCTGCTGTATAATGACCAAACTGTAAGAAATGAATCGCTTTTGTCTTGTCAACATCAACATATTGTCCCTTGCTATTTTTGATTCGATAGACGTAGAGGGTATCAATATCTTGGTTTGTTTTCGCATCCTTCAAGGCAATTTTCACTCGACCACTATTTTGATCGCGTACAAGTTCAGCAAGTGAGATATAATCTACATTTCCTGCATAGTCCTCAACAAGATAGTAAATATTAGCCTTGTCAACATCCTTAGGAAGTGTATAACTACCATCAGCATTGGCTTTGATCAGATGGGTGTTCTCAAGCGCACGAGTTCCAGACTGGTCTTTCCCAGATAGAATCATGGTCCCTTTCTGGTCAAATGGTGTGATATAGAAGACTTTTTCTGAAAGGATACCGCCTTGACCCACATCTTTTGGTTTGCGAGCTACGAATTCTTGGTTTCCATCTTTAAAGCGAATATAACCACTTGTGATGACAGGTTTTTGAGTATCAATTTGAATCTTAAAGGTCGTATATTGTTCTTTGGCTCCTGGAACATCTGGTGTGTAACTAATAACATAGTCATATAAACCATCTGCAACAGTATTCCCATCAAAATCCTGGCCTCTCCAAGCAGTATTATCTAGAATATAACTCTTCAGATTTCTACTGTCTCCATCAAAATAATTCTTACGAAGATCCTTTGCATCACCCTCCCAAATAGGATGTTCATGCTTGGTATCCGTAGCCGCATAAACTGTAGCCCGAAGATTTACAAGATTTCTCAAAGCAACCGTTTTGTATTCAACTAGGTCTTTGTTTCCATCATCATTTGGAGAAATGGCAATACGGACATTCCCTTTTTCGTCCAACTGAAGAACATGCTTACCTTCAGCATTTTGTTCGATTCCAAGAACGGTAATTCGGCGTCCTTGGCGTTGACCTTTAGACACTAGAAGGTCATTTTGCAAGGTTGCGAGATAGGTAGCATCATTAGAGTAGTTAACGGCAGGATTTTCCTTGTCTACTTCCGTGTAAAATCCATTTTTCCCTTCTCGGACAAGGTTGTAAATTGGTTTTTCGACAGCAGGGAGATTTTGGAATTCTCCTCGGAAGCCCATAAATGCAAGACTCACAACATCCCCATCATCTGCTGGATCTACAAATCGAACAAAACCTTCAAGGAAATAGCCATTTGGCATTTGTTTGCTGAGTTCAGTAGCAAATTTTCGAGCATCTACTTTAACAGTGACTGTTTGACTGCTGTGGGCTTTGACTGTCACTTCTGGCCAGACTGTCTCCGTTAGTTTTCGAGGTCGAAGGGTGAATTTTCCATCTTGGACCTCGTCTGTATTGGTATTCACTACCATCTTGAGAGTGCGGTCAGTATCTGAAATATTGTGTACAGTGACCTTGAAAGTAAATTGATCTCCAACATTTCCTAAAGTCACGCTTGGATAACCATTTTCACCCGTTACATAGAGGTCTGTTGACACTGCAGCAGCTGTATCCACAATACCAGAACCTTGCTGACGAGGAGAGGTATAAGTGCCTGTGTCCTTATTAACATGTGGTTTTGCAGTTGACATGATCAAGGCCTTGACAGTCTCTGATACTTGCTCAGGAGTCAATTCTGGATGGTGTTTTTGAAGGTATTCCTTAACCAAAACTGCAACACCCGTAACATGAGGAGCCGCCATACTGGTTCCGCTGATACTACCATAGGTATTGTCATTAAAGGATGAATAGATATTGCCACCAGGAGCTGTCACGTCCGGTTTCAATTGTCCATCGGTAGTCACTCCCCAACTTGAAAAGTCAGATAGCTGATTGGCTACATCGGAAGGGCGATTATCCATCTTGTCATTAAAAACAATCTTGTAGTTTCCTGATTTTAAGGCTTCACCATACTGTTTAGAAATAAATACTGAAGGAATTTTCTTTGCTTCATCATCAATAGCCATATTGATGTTTGCACCTTCTACATTATTGTAGATCAAAGCACCAACTGCACCGTGTTTTCGTGCATTTTTGATCTTCTCTGAAAAGTTCATGGCTCCACGCTGAATGAGGGCAAGTTTCCCAGTTAAATCCAACTTCGCAAAGTCTTCTTCACGACCTAACCCTGCTTCGACGTATTCGTACTCTTTTCCTTTTTCAAAGTCCTTATCTGCTTCAGGTTGATTATAATCAAATTTTCCGTTATGAAGGCCGGCATTTCCCTCTAGACCTTTAACTTCAAAAACGGCTGTTGTCAATGTTTTATTGTTGACAGAAGCAACTGAAATTGAGTCTTCAACAGTGGATGGATTTCCAACCAAGCCATAGTCTGGGTTTTCGGCTAGCGGTTTTGAATAACCATTTCCGAATGTATTGCTATTTCCTGCTGAGATAAGAACAGACACTCCCTTGGCACGAGCCCGTTTGATGGCATCCACAATATCGGAACCAGCATCCACCATAGAACCAGTGCTAGATCCTAAACTCATATTAATGGCATCTGCTCCTAAGGCAACTGCGTCATCAATCGCCTTTACATAAAGGGCAGAACTGGTCGTTTTTTGGCGATCTGAAAAGACACGCATAAACATGACTTGGGCTTCTGGCGCAACACCATAGACCTTTTCACCATTTGGTGCTTCTTTATCAGGGTTTCCAGCAGCAATCCCTGTTACGTGCATCCCATGAGAAGTTCTTTCTGCTTCTTTGATTTTATCTGTTCCGTCAAAGTAATCGTAGGCATAGACAACCTTATCACTATACCATTTACCGTAGTCGATTCCAGCAGCCTTTTTAGCTGCTTCGATAGCTTCCTTGTTTTTAAATTTTGCTTTTGACGGATCCGAAATTCGAAGAACCTCATGATTCAAATCAAGCCCTGAGTCAATAATGGCAACAACGGTCCCTGTCCCCTTGTAACCAGCCTTCCAAGTTTTCGGTACTGTGATGATATCATTGCTTGAAAGACTATTTGGTTTTGCAGACTCAGTTTTTTCTTGTTCTTTTTCTGTAGTTGCTGTTTCTCCATTAGTTTTAGGAGCTGTCGTTGCTTTAGCCTCTTTTTTCTCTATGGTAGAGGACTTCTCAGTAGCAGGCGCTGTACTGGTATCGACTGTTGTTTCTTTTTGAACGACACCTTGATTTTCTTCTTTTGCAACTGCGCTATCTTTTCCTGATTCTTGGGCTTCGGCAGTTTTATCAACCGGAGCATCTACCTTAGCATCTTGTTTACTAGCATCCTCTTTAGAAGTTTCAACTTCTTGTTTCTCTCCAACTACTGGTGCTATCCCATTAGTATTGGTTTGGTCAGTCGCAGAGTTTGAGTGTTTATCGTCTTTTAGCTCTGTCTTAATTTCCTGAGTTTGTGCTTGATTTTCACCTGTACTCTGCTCATTGGCACTGACTTGACTTGCTCCAAAAACCAATGCAGTTCCCAATAAAACTGAAGCAAGACCAAATTTGTATTTCCTTAATGAAAAACGTTGTCGTCTATTCATAAATAATCTCCTTTTTCTTTAAAGTATACCTATTATAACGCAAATAATCATAAATTTTCATAAAAATCTGAATTGTCACAAAAATGTAATATTTACGTATATATTTTACTTGTTTAATTTTATCATTCGTGTTATTTGTTCTATCAAACCAATATTTTCTAAATTCGTTCCTATATTTCAATCCATAAAATTATTTTATTATACAAACAATTTAGATTTTTTATACACAAAAAGACTAGAATTTAAAATTCCTAGTCTTTGTTATTTCAGTATAAATAGATTTCACAAACTAAAAATCCATCTCATCCACACGAGGTGCGCCCGAAGTCACTAAAATTGTCTTTAAGACTTCTCGCTCGTCTTTGCTGAGTTCAATTCCAAAACAGTCAAGATTGCTCTGGATACGAGAGGCTGTCACTGACTTAGGTAGGGGTAAAAAATCTTCTGCCAAACTCCAAGCCAAGGCAATTTGAGCCACTGATTTCCCATGCTTCGCAGCAATTTCTTGGACTTCTTTCTGTTCAAACAACTCTCCTTGTCCAAATGGCCCCCAAGCCTCTAAGAGAATTCCTTTCTCTCTACAGTAGTCAACCACTTCCTCTTGATAAACTCCTGGTGCCAAGCGCACCTGATTGACCGCTGGAATGACTCTTGCTGTCTCAAGCAAGGCATCCAAATGATGAGGAAGGAAATTACTAACGCCGATAGCACGGATTTTGCCTTCTTGGTAAAGATCCTCCATCGCTCTCCAGACTTCAGCATTGCGAGTTTTCCATTCGTCATTTTCTCTTAAAGGTTTTGGATTTGGCCAATGGATAAGGTACAAATCTAGATAATCCAATCCCAGTTTTTCCATTGATTCTTCAAATGCTTGGCGAGCTTCATCATAGCTGTGATTGGTATTCCAGAGTTTGGTCGTTACAAAGATTTCTTGTCTTGGAATACCGCTATCTCGAATAGCACGACCAACACTTTCCTCATTTTTATAGATAGCTGCAGTATCGATATGTCGATAACCATCCTTTAAGGCTTCTAAAACGGCTTGGTAGGCTACCTCTCCATTTTCAGCTTTCCATGTTCCAAATCCTAGTACAGGAATTGAAATTCCATTATTAAGGGTATAAGATTTCATCGTTTTTCCTTTCTATGTGAAGAAAATCTAAAGAAACAAAATCCTGATTATCAGAACACTTGCCCCTTTAGATTTTAACAATTATTGATCACGATCGTAATAGATCTCGTGAGCTTTTAAGCGAGAATTGAGCAATTCAGGAACGGTCACAAATGTATACCCTTCACCCTTTAAATACTCAATGACACTTGGTAGGGAATTAACTGAAGGACCATGGATATCATGCATGAGGATGATAGAACCATTGCGAACCTGACGTTGAATCTCTGTCAAAATGGCTGTCTCGTTTTTACTCTTCCAGTCCAAACTATCCACGTCCCACATGATGAAGCTTAAATCAAGGCCGTTTCGAATATCATCAGTGATGGCACCATAAGGTGGGCGCATCAGTTTAGAGCTTGATCCTAAAACTTGAGTTAACAAATCTTCTGTATCAGTAATTTGCTTTTTAGCATCTTCGAGCGAAAGTTGTGAAAGAACAGGATGACTCCAGCTGTGGTTTCCTACAACATGACCTTCAGATTTCATTCGTTTCAGAAGATTTTCATTACCTGCAATGTTTTTACCAAGTACAAAGAAGGTTGCTTTTACACCATATTTAGCTAAAGTATCCAAAGCCTGCGTGGTTGTAGTAGGATTTGGACCATCATCAAAGGTCAAGGCTACAACCTTTTTGTTTTTCTTAGCAAAGTATGCTTGGTAAAGTTCAGCATCCTTTTCTAATAGATAAGAAGACTCAATGACATCAAAGAAACTGGATATGGGCAAAGCAATTTCCTCAACAGTCTCTCCAGCATTAGCAGGATAAAGGATGATTTGACTATCCTTATAATCAAAGCTCCAAGATGTCAATTCTTGGTCTGTGAAGCTCTTTATAACTTGATCAATTTTTGCCTGGTCAAGTTTCTTATCTTCTAGAGTTGATTTGATTTGACTCAGTAAGAGTTCCTTAGCCTTACTTGCATCTTTGAAGAGTTTACTGAGGTCAAAAGCTTTCCCATCTTCGGTCAAGAAAATTTTCCCTAAAGAAGTCTTTTCTTTTTCTTCAACCTTTGATGCAGACAAATCGTAGACTTGCTTGCTGATATTACGAGCAACAACTCCCTTTAAGACGGGATCCAATTGCTCACTATAATAAAAGACCAAGTCCTCTTTATCTTCCAGCTTTTCTTTAATATCCTGGTTGATTTTTTCTCTAACAGACGCAATGACTTCCTCTCCTTGCAGAGGGTAGTAGGCAATCACCTCAGCTTGACCTTTTCGGAAATGGTCCTTCTGACTACCTGAGTTGAATTGCTGGTCCTTTTCGCTTTTTAGCGCTTCAATTTTTTGTTCGTAAGATTGCTTTTGTAGTAGCTTATAACCAATAGCACTTCCTAATAGAATCGTAGCAATTCCTAAGATTCCAACAAGGGAAAGCAATAGCCTTCTCGTTTTATCGTGAGAAACACGTTTCGCTCTATTTTTTTTCATATTTCCATCATATCAAATCGAGGCTATTATTTCAATGATAAACAAGAATTCTGATTTCTTTTTAGAAAAATAAAAAAGCTTAGAAATATCTAAGCTTCTCGTTTAGAAACGAATCGTTTCACGTGTTTTCTCATATGAAGTTACAAAACGGTTTGTGACTCCTGGTTCAGCAACTTCCAAGGCTTGTGAAATTTTTTCAAATGACGCCTGGTAGTCAAACTCTTTTTCAAAAATTTCAAGCGCTTCGTTGAAGGCCTCTTGGATACGCTCATCAAATGAACGGTAACGGTTTGAGTATTGGAGTAGTTGCTCAGTCAAGGTTGCATATTGAACGATATCATAGGTTTCTGTTTCAAGTGCTTCCATATCATTTGTTGCGACTTCAAGAATTCGTTTAACCGATTCAATATTCACTTGTGGTTGTTCTAACTCTGCCATCAAATCTTCTGTGTTATGACTTGCAGTAAAGAAAAGTTTCAAGAAACTTTGAGGAATACCTGGCAAGTTTCTCTTCTCCATGTAACGTTTGATAGTATGCAAACGGTTCACATAGACATTTGCTTTTTGGCGAGCATTGAGGTCGTCTTTTTCAATTTGCGCAAGTCGTTCGCTAACAGAGATTTGCTCATCCTCTATATCCTTGAGGTTGCTTTGAAGCATTTCCAACTGTTCTTCAAGAACAGAGAAGGCTTGAGTTGGCTCGCCTTGGTCTTCTGTTACCTCTAAGATAGCTGTATCAAGTGCAGCCAATTCTGCTTGAAGACGACGAACATGATTGCCATCACTTTCAGGAAGAAGGTAGGTTTTAGTCAAGCGTTCAAGGTCCTGAACAAGCACCTGATTATTTTCTTTCAAGTGGTTGAGATAAGTTGGTAATGTAGCAAGAAGACTTTCAACCACTTTTTGAGCTGCAATTTCACGAGTGAAGATATCATAAAGTGCGTTGATTTCTTCTTGGATGCGATTATTTTCATACTCTGCATTGTCCAATTCCAACTGACGAATATTTTCTTGATTATTTTTCAAAGACTCATGCAAAAGTTGGAAACGAGACTCGATATCTGTTTCTGTAAAGTGGTAGTTGGCATCCAACAGCTTGCGATAGCCTTCTTCCAAATCTGCTAATTGTTCTGGCAGTTCTTTTGTCAAGGTTTCAACAAGAGCTGGAATTCGCTCAACGATGTGTGTCAAAGCGAGAATATGATTTTCAGTTGAATCAAGAATTGCTGCCGCTTCAACCGGGTCACCTGATGAATTTAGGGTAACAAATTGAGAGAATTCAGATTGGATGTTTTCCAATTGTTTCTCAATCTCAGGAAGGGCTTTCCCATATTTCTCCGAATCTTCTGCAACAGTATGTTGAAGGGATTCAAACAAGTCCAAAGCATGAAGGACACGGCCACTATTCTTAGATTCTTGTTTTTCAAGTTCAGAAAGGGCATTGCGAATAGCTGCAATATCTTCTTCAATCAAGCCAATTTGGCTTTCAATTTGATCAATCTTGTGAGCAGCTTTGAAAAAACGGAAAGAATTATTGTAGCTTTCAGCTTCAAAGAGGTGATTTTCAATATCAGCAAATGAATTCAGAGATAAATCAACCCATTTTTGGTTCCATTCACGGAAGGTCACCTGACTTTGACCAATCAAGTGCATGTTTTTAACGGCTTCAACCTCATCATTTACAGGAAGGTTGTAGAGTTCTTCTTTTCTTTCTTCAAGGGCCGTTAATCTGCTTACATTACGCTTACGTAAAAAGATAGCTGTTACATAAGCTAAGATCAGAATGACTGCAATCGCAACCATTAGATAAATTAGTTGTCCATTAGACATATCAAACTCCTTTTATACTAGAAACAATCGTAATGATTATATCATATTTTTTAAACCAAGGGAACTATTTCCCACATTTTTTAGACGTCAAGTGTACTGTAAACAGCGTTTTCTTCGATAAATTCGCGACGAGGTTCTACTCGATCCCCCATCAACATATCAAAGATTTTATCTGCTTCGGCAGCATCATCTACCGAAACACGCGCCATCAAGCGATGTTCAGGATCCATGGTTGTTTCCCACAATTGGTGGTCATCCATTTCTCCCAAACCTTTATAACGTTGGATGGTTGGTTTTGAACGCCCTTCACTGTGACGTGCTAAGGCTTCTTGGAGTTTAATTTCTTGATCTGCACCAGGTTGAATGTATTCTTTGATCTCACTTCCAACCTTAACCCCATAAATCGGTGGTTGGGCAATGTAGACATAACCAGCCTCTAAGATTGGTTTCATATAGCGATAAATCAAGGTTAGCAAGAGAGTTCGAATGTGGGCTCCATCAACATCGGCATCGGTCATCAAAACGAGTTTTTGGTAACGAGCCTTAGTGACATCAAATTCTGCACCAAATCCTGTTCCCATGGCTGTGAAAAGACTTCGAATTTCTTCGTTTGCAAGGATTTTATCCATGCTAGCTTTTTCAACGTTCAAGATCTTACCACGAATTGGCAAGATAGCTTGGAATTCACGATTACGACCAGATTTGGCTGATCCACCAGCTGAGTCTCCTTCGACGATGAAGAGTTCGGTTTCAGCAGGGTTGTTAGAAGAACAGTCTGCTAGTTTTCCTGGCAGATTGGAAATTTCCAAACCAGATT
Organism: Streptococcus oralis subsp. oralis; assembly: GCF_002096445.1. Lineage (GTDB taxonomy): Bacteria > Bacillota > Bacilli > Lactobacillales > Streptococcaceae > Streptococcus > Streptococcus oralis_N. Next base: position 437,363 of record NZ_NCUK01000013.1, on the reverse strand, counting down.
TCTTGCGTGTGACTTCACGCGCACGCTTGGCAGCTACACGAGCTTTGGCAGCCAAGATCCCTTTTTCCACGATTCGCTTGGCGATCTGTGGATTTTCCATGAGGAAATCAGAGAAGGCATCGCTGAAGAGGCGATTGGTAATCTTGACTACTTCACTATTCCCCAGTTTGGTCTTGGTTTGTCCTTCAAACTGCGGGTTTGGATGCTTAACTGAGATAACTGCTGTCAAACCTTCACGGACATCTTCCCCTGTTAGATTATCTTCATTGTCTTTTAGCAATTTATTTTTGCGAGCATAATCATTGATAACACGTGTCAGCGCTGTACGGAAACCTTGCTCATGCGTACCACCTTCATGGGTGTGAATGTTATTGGCGAAACTCATGACGTTTTCGTGGTAACCAGTTGTGTACTGCATGGCTACTTCAACTGTGATATCATCCATCTCACCGTCTGTGTAGATTGGTGTATCAAAGATCACATCCTTGTTCTCGTTGATATATTCAACGTAGCTAGCAATCCCACCCTCATAGTGATATTGTTTAGTCTGTTCGAGACCTTCACGCTTATCTGTGATGGAGATTCGAAGGCCTCGGTTCAAAAAGGCTAGTTCTTGAATACGTTTGTTTAATTTTTCAAAGTCAAAAGTTGTTGTTTCTGTAAAAATCTCTGGATCTGGTGTGAAGTGAACTGTTGTTCCAGTTTTATCTGTATCTCCAACCACCTCAAGATCAGCAACAACATGACCACGACGGTATTCTTGGTAATGAATCTTACCGTTTTTATGGACATGAACATCTAGTTGAGTTGAAAGAGCGTTTACTACTGATGAACCTACACCGTGCAATCCACCTGAAACCTTGTATCCGCCACCGCCGAATTTTCCTCCAGCGTGAAGAACTGTAAAGACGGTCTCAACAGCGGGACGCCCTGTTTTTTCCTGAATATCAACAGGAATTCCACGCCCATCATCCACAACGGTGATGGAATTATCTGGCTCTATAAAGACTTGGATGTGGCTAGCAAACCCAGCTAGGGCTTCGTCAATTGAGTTATCAACGATTTCCCATACTAGATGGTGAAGACCTTCTTTTGAAGTCGATCCAATATACATACCTGGACGCATACGAACAGCTTCAAGTCCCTCCAAAACTTGAATTTGACTGGCATCATAATCCTGTGCCTGTTGATTTTTGATTTCTTCTGTCATTTTTTCCCTTTTCTTACATGTCTATTGCTTGTCTCAATGTCGCAACGTTATTAAAAAGATAGGCATCTAAGCCAGCAGCTTTACCTGCTTCTACATCAATATTTCTGTCCCCAATGACCAAACCAGATGTAATATGATATTTATCACGTAAATAAATCATGGACTCAGGATCTGGTTTCCGTTTAAAGCCAGAACTGGCAGTCACCACCTCGGTGAAGTAGTTCGCTATCTGGGTCTTAGCAAGAAGTTCTAGAACTTGATCATTTCGATGAGAAACCAAGAAATGGCGGCCACCCTTGTCCGAAATGTCTTTGAGTAATTCTGGAATTCCCTCAAACAAAACTGGATGCTCTAGCTCACGCGCTTCATTTTCTTTGTAGTTCTCTAAAAACCCCTCGATATTTGATGCAAACTTCTCAATGGCAAAAGCTGTCGAAACCTTCAAAGCTTCGTAGACACGGTCGTGTTCTTGCTCTATTCCATATTGGGCTAAGGTTTCTACAAAGGCTGCTGTAGAAGACTCATAATTATCCAATAGGGTACCACCTAAATCCCATATATAGTCGTGATATTTCATACCCTTCATTATACCATTTTTTTATGAAAAAAGCGATGATTTCCTAGATTTTTCCAAGTAAAAAACGAGAGCCGAACTCTCGTTTTACTGTTGATTTCCAAAGACATCTCGATAGAGCATGCCGTCTCGTAAACTTTCGGCATCTCCTCCCAATTGCTCTACCAACTCATAGGCAAAGGCAAGGGCAGTTGACGGTCCTCGACTAGTCGTTAGATTACCATCAACAACCACTGTTTGCTTTTGATAAATTCCGTCAGTAATTTGTTCCTGAACTCCGTCATAACAAGTAAAGTGCTTGTCTTTCAGGATACCTGCTTGATGGAGGGCGATTGGGGCTGCACAGATAGCTGCAATTTTCTTTCCAGCTTGGTCAAAGGCTTTAATCTCAGAAATGAGGGCTGGATTATCCCGTAGGTGAGCTGATCCTGGCATGCCACCTGGAAGAACTACCAAGTCATAGTCAGACAAATCGCCATCAAAGATACGGTCGGCTTTTACCTGAATGTCATGCGATCCTGTCACCTGCTCTTCAAATCCTACCATATCACAAGAAATGTTTGCTCGACGCAAGACATCGACTACTGTCAAGGCTTCGATTTCTTCAAAACCCTGGGCTAAAATAACTGCTACTTTTGCCATAGTGGCCTCCTTATTTGATTTGTTTTAGGACGACTTTCTTTCGTTTGAACGGAACTTTTCCACTTTTCTCTTCTGCTAGATTGGTCTGGTAACTCATAGACAAGAGGAGACCGACACCGATGAGGTTACTAATAATTGCGGATCCCCCTTGAGAAATGAAAGGCAGAGGAATCCCTGTCAAAGGAAGTAAGCCTGTCACGGCACCGATATTTTCAAAGATATGGAAGAGCAACATCATGATAAAACCAGTCGAAATGTAGGTGTAGAACTGGTTATTTGACCTGAGCGTAATCTTCAACATTCGGTAGATGAGAAGCAAGTATAAAGCAACCACAAAGACTGAACCAATAAAGCCAAAATCTTCAGCAATTACGGTGAAAATCATATCGCTCTCGCGTACTGGAATGAGGAGATTGGACACATTGAAACCTTGTCCAAACAAGCCACCACTTCCAATCGCAATTTGCCCCTGTGCCTGTTGGTAAGTCGTTGTTTGCGCAAAGTCAAAGGGATTGAGCCAAGCCAAGATGCGGTTGATCTGGTAAGTTGGCATCCCAATCTGATGCAAGAAGGCACGTCCATCCTTGCTTATAAAGATGGCCATGAAGCCTGCAACAGCAGTCACTCCTGTCGCAAAAACCGGAATGATAATCTTCCACGAAACACCTGAAAGGAGAACCATGCCGGAAAAAATAGCTACAAAGACCAAGGCAGTCCCTAAGTCACTTTGTAGGGCTAAGAGGATCAAGACTGGTATGGTAAAGGCGATCATCCAACCAATCAATAGGAAATCCAAGGGAATAGTCCGTCGCCATTCCTTGTGTTTTTGAGTGAATCTTACAATGGCTCGAGCCAACATCAAGATATAGGAAATCTTCATGAACTCCGATGGCTGGAAAAGTGTCGTTCCACCAATCGATACCCAGTTCTTGGCACCTGTTGACGCTACAAGATTTGGATTGTAGAAAACAAGGGGGAGGACCATCAAAGCCAACCCTAGACCATAAAGATAGGGAGTCACCTTCCATAAAAATTCGGTATTAAAGAACATGACCACAAATCCAATGACAAGGCCCAAGGAAATCCAAGCGATTTGCTGACCTAGAATTGGTAATACATTATTTGGATAGTCATGACTAACTGCTATATAAATGGCCACTACTCCAATCACCAGTAAACAAAACACTGGTAGGAGGAGGCTATAATCGACTCGAGAGTCGAAGGAACGTTTCATATTTTTTACCTTTTCTCTTTCTGGGATTTTTCTTTCATTCTATTGCGGCGAGATTGGAGAAAATCAGCTACAGCAGGCTCTAGCTGTTCTCTAGAAAGAACCTGAACAGCCCTTTCTTTTGACAAGGCCTGAGCGATTTGTTTGCCGTAACGCTTGCTAACGGCACGACTGTCTAAGATAACAGCAACCGAACCTTGGTCAGATCTTCTAACAGTACGGCCCAGAGCTTGTTTTAGCCGAATGATCGCCATCGGCAACTGATAATCATAGAAAGGATTCTTCCCTTCTTGACGCAGTTCTTGGTTTAATTTTTTGGTTAACGGTTCTTGGGGGTTTTGGAAAGGCAATCTCGGAATCACTTGAATCACGCAAGGATGGGTTGAAAAATCAACTCCTTCCCAGAAACTACCTGTTCCAAGCAAAATCTGGCGTTCGCCTTTTTCAAAACGTTTTTTCAGTTGGCTTGGTTCCCCATTTTTATACTGAGCTAGATGAGGTTGGTCGAACAAGTCTGAAACTGCCAGCAACATCTCTTTTGAGGTAAACAAGACCAATAAGGGTTCTTGAAAGGCCTGTAAGCTTCGAATGACAGAAGCCACTTCACTAGCATAGTCAACAGGCGAAACTTCTGTCACAAGAGGAAAGTCATTGACTAGAAAGACTTCTTGTTGCTCCTGTTTTGCTACATCAAGCCTAACAAGCGGAGCATCCGGAAATCCCAATAAATCTGCTAAGGAAACCCGATTGCTGATTTCAAGAGTGGCCGATACTCCTAGGAGCCTACAATCTTCTGGCAATAAATCTGCTAGTATAAAGCGACCTTTTTTGCTTGAACAAATCAAGACATCCTTGCTCGATTTCTCTGCTGTAGCAAGCCAAAATTCACGGTCCGAGGTGAAAAAGTTTGCAATCTCTCTATACTCTGGAAGTGCTAACTCCGAAAAATGCTGGCGCAACTCTTCGAGAGAATCCAACCACTTTCCATTCGTAAGACCTGACTGATAGTACTCCATCAAGTAACGACATTCAAAGCTAATACTCTCAAGCAAGCGTTTCTGAACCAAATCTTCCTCTGACTCTAAGGACTTTTCAAGCTGGGTTACAAGATCCTCTAGGCGATAAGCCTGCTGAGCTAGATTTTCGAGAGCTAGTAGCATTTTTTGAGCTTCATCCAAAATCACTAAACGGTTGTCGACAAACTCTGGATTGTCTTCCAAACGAGTGACCAGATAGGCATGATTGGTCAGAAGAACACGACTGGTCTTGGCCTTTTCCTGCCCTCGTTTCCAAAAATCCTCTGTAGCAAATAAACTTTTCTTTGAAAGTTTGCCATCGTGGACTAGTTCTGGTAGAAAATGCTGATAGCGATAAAGTTGCCCGATTTCGTCCAAGTCACCAGTCTCTGTCTCTGTTAGCCAGATAAGCAGTTGCATTTTAAAGCGTGTGAATAGACGATTGGATTCCGGCCGATGGAGGACTTGGTGAAAAGCATCCAGTTTTAAATAATTTTGAGGCCCCTTGAGACTATGAATCTCCATATGGAAGACCTCTTTTAAACGCCGACCTTCTTCTTGCATGATTTGATTTTGAAGAATTTTGGTCGGAACACTCACTAGGATACCTGCTTGACTCTCCAAGTTCAAAGCTGGGAGGAGATAACCATAAGTCTTACCCAGTCCCGTTTGAGCTTGGATAAAGGAAGTCTGGTGTTCTTCCAATAAGTGCTCAACCTTCTCCGCAAAATCCAGCTGCTGTGGACGTTCCTCCAGCCCCAATAAAGAAATATTTTTAGCAAAATCTTTGGATAACTTTCGTGGGACTAAGGCTTTGCTTTCCTTTCTGAGGAAAAGCCCATGAAGCTCCATCAAGTCTGGCGAAGATAAGAGAGATTGTTGCTGGTAAACCTCCTCAATCAACAGATAACTTTCATAGAGAAGGTTGTCTGCAAGGTTTAACAAGCTTTCTAAAAGCCCTTTAGGTAACTCAAAAAGTTTTTGACGCATGTAAAGCAAGAGTTCAGCTGTTGCCTGAGCATCTGACAGGGCAGTATGGGCATGTTCCAGCTCAATGCCCAACTCTTGACAAAGGATACCTAAGTTATACTTTTCAAACTGAGGATACAGAACTTGGGCAAGCTCAACTGTATCCACCCGAGGTGTGCGCAATTCATATCCTTCAAAAAAGAGAAATTCTGCAAGAAGGTTGGCATCAAACTGTACATTGTGCGCAACAAAAATACCGTCCTTAACCAATTCAAAAATTTTTCCAGCCACCTGAGAAAACTCTGGTGCCGCAGCCAAACGCTGATCGGTCAGACCCGTTAATTCTTTGATATGAGAATCCAAAGGTTCGTGAGGATTGACATCAGTCGCATACTGATCGATGATTTCACCATTCTCAATCACCACAATACCTACTTGAATAATTTTTGCCTTGCTTCCGGTGCTGGTCGCCTCTAAATCAACGACTACATACCGATCATTTCTCGCATTCATCATTAAAAATTATATCAAAAAAAGCATGATTTGACACCCCTCAACTTTGATAACAATCTCGCTTTCCTTGCGAGTTTGAGTAAAAATCAAGACCTTAAAAGTGAGAATTTCACGCAAGTTCAGCAGTTGATTCCTGATTCTGAGGTATTTGAAAACCTTATCAACAAAGCTACATCAACATAAAAAGACAACTAAGGTATTAGCTGCCTTTTTGAGATATTTTTTTCATTGTTTTCGGAAGAGCCTTGCTAATTTCTGTTGGCAAGACAAGGTAGTTTTCTTGAGCAAGTTCTTGCGCGATAGCTGAATGAAGGTGGGTTGCTACCACTACCCTCTCATAGAGGCTGACTTGGTCAAACTGACCTGCAAAACCTGCAATGATTCCAGTAAGTGTATCTCCCATTCCACCAGTTGCTTGATAGGGGCCTCCAACCTGTAACTGATAATATTCAGGCTGACCGACTTGCCAGATACGAGTTGCCGGACCTTTCTCAACTAAAATCGTTCCTTGAGGAAAATCAGAAAGAGCCCTAGTAGTCGTCTCTGTATTTTGATGGTCAAGAACTATACCAGACAGTCTTTCCCATTCCTTTTGGTGGGGAGTTAGGATGAGCTGACTGGAAGGAAATGGTAACTGGCCTTTTGCTAAGATGCCCAAAGCACCGCCATCTGCAATCAAAATCTGGTCTTTTCTAAGGCTGTCACAGACCCGTTTTATGATTTCTTCTCCGAATGCATCCTCTCGCAAACCCGGACCTAACAAGACAACTTCTGCCTTTTCCAACTGTTCTTTTAACAATTGCTGGTCTTGAAGAGAAAATGCCATGGCCTCAGGTAAATGACTGTGCAGAGCCGAAATATTCTCCTTATCCGTGCCAACAGTCACCAACCCTGCCCCACTTTTGACTGCTGCCAAGGCAGCCATGATGATGGCTCCACCATAAGGATAGGTCCCACCAAGCAAGAGCAGACGGCCATAGTCTCCTTTATGACTGGTACGAGAACGTTCAATAATGACTTTTTCTAGTAAGGCTTGATCAATCATTTTCATCGTTTTTTCCTCAACTATCCTTTATCTGATTGTTTTAAAACAACTTGATAGACTTTCTTAGTCCACTCTTCTAAGTCTTCTCCATCATAGTCAAGATAATGCACCCTATCTTGTATTTTAGTTGGAATAATATTTTCAAATTGGCACTTATTATGAGTTGGAATAATGCAAATATACAACTCACTTAATAAATTAAGCATGTCCTTAATTTTTACAGCATGGTAACCATCAAAAATATAACCAGGAACTTTAATCAAATCTGTATAGATAAAATGAAAACTTACTCCAGGAATAAACATATCTTGTAATTCTTTCTCTGAAGGAACTCGACCTAATAAACGCTCCATCGCCAATCGATAACCAGAACTTGTATTTGACCATCCTAACATGACATAGTCAAAATAATCTTTCGGATCAGATGCAGCATTTCGACTATCCAAAACCAACTCCTCAGCATCTCGCCTAAAGGCTTTCACAGCAGATAAGAGCTGACCTGTTTTAAAAATAGAAATCGCTGCATCTATAGTCGTAGTATGGCTACAGTAGTCTGAAGTCACTAGCCTCTTATGTAGATCATAAGTCGAAGCTACTCTTTTATCTGTAGGGGTAAATGGTGGAAGAAAGGGATGCTGACAGATGTAATCTAAAATCTCTTTTTTTAAACAAGAATCAGCACACTCGATACTTGTTTGACGTTTATGAAGTTTTTCGTAAGCTATAAATTTAGCAATTTTTTCTAATTCCCACTCTTGAATATTTGGATAATCAATTAGTGCTAAGTAGTATATTCCATCCCATTGTAAACTATATTCTCCATTATAAATTTTTAAAATCATCTAATCACCTCACTCCATTATACTACAAAAGGAGGGGCAAACCTCCTTCTACACTATTTTCCCTTAAATTCCGCAAAGGTCTGTAAGATTTTAGCTGCTACTGCTGGAGAAGGTTCCCCTTTTAGCTCTAATGTGTCATCTGCATATGGAGTAAGGCCAGCAAAATCTCCTATCTGGACTGAATAGAGCGACGTTTTAAACAGTTCAATATCGTTTTGGTCATTTCCAAAAGCGATGAAGTTCTCCCCACACAACTTTTCAACAGTTGTCGCCTTATGAGTATCCAAGGGGTTGACATAAAGACACTTTTCATGCGCATGATAGGAGAGATGAGCCTGTCCTAGTCTTTCTAGCTGACCAAGCAGATCATCAAGCAACTCCTCATGGTCACCCATATAAACGACTACCTTAATCGGAGTACCTAAGTCCTCGAGTTTCTGATGACGAGCTACCTTTAGGGGATCCACACTGGAAATAAATGGAATCTTCTCTACAATCTGTCCACTATAGTCAAAGCAATCATCTGCAAAAAAAGGGAGATTATAAGTCTGGCAATAATCCACTAGCGCCTGATAAATTCCAGCATCAAGATTCCTTTCGAAAACAGCCTTCCCCAAATGATAGGCTACGCCACCATTCAAACCTATGACCAAGCGCTGACTGAGTTCAGGGCCTAATAAACCCAAGCAATCCCGATAAGAGCGAGCCGAGGCAAACACAAGCTCATGCCCATAATCTTCAGCCTTTAAAAGAACCTGCTGAATCTCCTCATCTATGGTCATGTAGTCAAAAGATAGCGTTCCATCCAGGTCAAATACGAATTTCATCTTCCTAGTCCTCGTTTAGTGTTCGAAGCGCTGCCTGATAGGTTTGCTCCATTAGCATGGTAATCGTCATAGGACCAACTCCACCCGGTACAGGTGTGATGTGGCTAGCAAGTGGTGCAACAGCATCATAATCAACATCTCCACAAAGCTTGCCATTTTCATCTCGGTTCATCCCAACGTCAATGACAACCGCTCCCGGTTTGACAAAGTCAGCTGTCACAAACTTAGCACGACCGATTGCAACCACAAGAATATCCGCCTTAGCAGCAACCTTAGCAAGATGATGGGTGCGTGAGTGGGTCAAGGTCACAGTCGCATTCTTGGCTAAAAGAAGTTGGGCCATCGGTTTTCCAACGATATTTGAACGACCGATAACAACCGCATTTTTACCTTCTAGATCAATCCCATATTCATGAAACATCTCCATAATTCCTGCAGGTGTCGAAGGAATCATAACCGGATGACCAGACCATAGACGACCCATGTTTAGGGGATGGAAACCATCCACGTCTTTTTCGGGGTCAATGGCTAATAAAACTGCCTCTTCATCGATATGTTTTGGCAAAGGTAATTGAACCAAAATCCCATGCCAAGCTGGATCTTGATTGTATTTGGAAATCAAGTCTAACAATTCCGCTTGGGTAATGGTCTCTGGAACTCGCACTACTTCACTACGGAAGCCAGCAGCGAGAGCTGACCGTTCCTTGTTGCGAACGTAAACTTGGCTGGCAGGATTGTCCCCCACCAAAATCACCACCAAGCCTGGAACTAGACCTGTTTCTTCTTTTAGTTTAGCCGTCTTCTTAGCCAACTGTCCTTGTAACTTAGCCGCAAGAGCCTTCCCATCGATAATCTGTGCCATATCTCTTCTCTTTCTATCAAATATCCTCTATTATATCAAAAAATAACTCGCCATCCTAACACTTCTTGCCTAATGGACCTTATAGTCTGAAACTATAAGAAAAAGCCCTTGTCGAGCTTTTATGCCTATTTATACTAAGTAAACTTGTCATGCTTTCTTTTTGACTTTTGGAGCCGGTAAGACTTCATACATCTCCTTGATTAATCTGATTAGACATGACTTATCTTCAATGTCTTCTATCAAAATCATCTCCTTAGCTCCTTCATAAGGACGTTCAAGCCTAGTCTGTCCCAGTTGATCCAAGACCATCTTCACAGGCTTCAGTAACAAACGATTATCATAGATTCCCCCAATAATCTTCCCACGATAATAAAGGATATACTCTCCCATCATTGGACGATAACTCATCTCCTCTAGCTCTGATAGCTGTTCGAGAATAAAATCTAAATATTCTTTACTGGAAGCCATGATGCCTACTCCATTTCTTCTAAAAATGAGGTCTTACAAAACCTTACTTAAAAATTCCTTGGTCCGTTGTTCTTTTGTTTGATCGAAAATCTCCTCAGGCGTTCCATCTTCGACAACAACTCCATCTGCCATAAAGATAACACGGTCTGCTACCTCACGCGCAAAGCCCATTTCATGCGTCACAATCACCATAGTCATCCCTGATTTAGCGAGATCTTGCATAACAGCTAGAACCTCACCAACCATCTCAGGGTCTAGGGCTGAAGTCGGCTCATCAAAGAGCAAAACATCTGGTTCCATAGCAAGTCCACGTGCAATGGCAATCCGTTGCTGCTGACCACCTGACAAACTCTGAGGATAGGCCGTCGCCTTATCTGGCAAGCCAACTTTTTCTAACAGTTCCTGTGCTCTTTTCTCCGCAACTTCCTTGCTTTCTCCTTTGGTTTTAATTGGTGACAAAGTGATATTTTCCATCACTGTCATATTGGGAAACAGGTTGAATTGTTGGAATACCATGCCCATCTTTTCACGCATAGCAAAAAGGTCATTTTTCTTATCTGTGATATCAACTCCTTCAAAGATAACCTTACCTTTACTTGCTTCTTCAAGGAGATTCATCGAACGAAGGAGAGTTGATTTCCCGCTCCCTGACGGACCGATAATGACCACAACTTCTCCTCGTTTAATCTCAAGATTGATTCCTTTTAAAACTTCATTTTTCCCAAAAGACTTATGTAGTTCTTCAATTTTAATCAAGGTTTCTGTCATTATTTCTTGTCTCCTTGTCCAATATGTTTTTCAAATGCTTTCAACGCCACTGTCAAAACAGAGGTCATAATCAAATAGTAAAAGGCTGCAAATAAAAGGGGAGTCAATGGTAAATAAGTTGTTGTTGCTACTGTCGTTGCACCATTCCACAACTCCATCACCCCAATCGCAGACAAGAGGGAGCTATCCTTGATAATGGTGATAAATTCGTTTCCAAGAGCTGGAAGAATATTTTTGATAGCTTGTGGCAAAATGACATAACGCATGGCATTTTTCGGACGAATACCTAGAGAATATGCAGCCTCTAACTGCCCTTTAGGAACCGCATTGATCCCCGCACGAACAGTTTCTGAAACATAAGCACCACTGTTCATAGAAATAATCAGAATACCAGGAATCAAACGAGAAAGATCAACTCCTAAAATTCCCACTTGAATAGTCGGAGCATTGATATGCATAAGAGCAAAGGCAATCATTATTTGAACCATCATTGGAGTACCACGGAAGATCCAAACATAGACATTTGCAAACCAAACGAGCGGTTTAAAGCGTGAACGTTGAGCAAAGGCCAGTAACACACCTATAATGGTCCCTAAGCAGACAACAAGGATGGAAATCAATACGGTAATCAGAGCACCATAGTTAAAATATGGTAAATACTTTGGTAAAAAAGAAAAATTCATATTCGATCAACTTTCTATGTATTAGATTGTATGATTATAACATGAATTGAATTAAAATGCAATCCTTTTTCCCCTATTTTTAACAATTAACTTGATAGAATAGAGAAATAGAGAGAAATCACAGTTTTTTTCTAGTCAACTACCTCTTGTTTATGGTAAAATAGAAACGATAAGAAATGGAGGAGAATCAAAATGGAATCACATTTGGTTAGAATCATTAACCGCCTAGAAGCAATGACAAAAGATGGTGGAAATCTAAAACGTAATTTTGAACGTGAAGGTGTTGTTGTCGCAGAAGTTGCATACAGCCACGACGAAGAAAACGGATCACTCTTCACCCTTCGTGATGTAGAGGCTCGTGAAACTTACACCTTTGATAGCATTGATTTGATTGCAATGGAGATCTACGAACTCCTTTACTAATATAAAAACAACGGGCAGTAAGTCCCGATGAATGAGAATCCTTTTTGTCACCACAAATGGGATTTTTTCTTACCTTCAAGTTGCTTGATTCTCCATAAATCTCTCTTTTAAAAACGACCACTTCCCAATCTTTTTACTTGCTTTACACCTTAATCATGCTATAATGAGAGTATAAAACTTTGACTATTCTTGACCTTTTTTCTTAGACCAAGAATAAGAATGAAATGAGGTAGATGTATGCTCTGTCAAAACTGTAAAATAAACGACTCAACAATTCATCTGTATACCAATATCAATGGACAGCAAAAGCAAATTGATCTCTGTCAAAATTGCTATAAAATTATCAAAACAGATCCAAATAATACCCTCTTTAAAGGAATGACTGACTTAAATAATCATGACTTTGATCCTTTCGGCGACTTTTTCAATGATTTGAACAATTTCAAACCTTCTTCTAATAACGTCCCTCCAACTCAATCTGGTGGGAGATATGGAGGAAACGGTGGTTATGGACCTCAAAACCGCGGCCCGCTTCAAACACCTCCTAGCCAAGAAAAAGGACTCCTAGAGGAATATGGTATCAATATTACTGAGATTGCTCGTCGGGGAGATATTGACCCTGTTATCGGTCGAGATGAGGAGATTATCCGCGTTATCGAAATCCTCAACCGTCGAACCAAAAACAATCCTGTCCTCATCGGTGAACCAGGTGTTGGTAAAACAGCAGTTGTTGAAGGTCTGGCTCAAAAAATCGTTGATGGTGATGTTCCCCATAAACTCCAAGGCAAGCAAGTCATCCGTTTGGATGTGGTCAGTCTAGTTCAAGGAACAGGGATTCGAGGCCAATTTGAAGAACGTATGCAAAAGCTCATGGAAGAGATACGCAATCGTGAGGATATCATTCTCTTTATCGATGAAATCCATGAAATTGTTGGCGCAGGATCAGCAGGTGATGGCAATATGGATGCAGGCAATATCCTCAAACCAGCCCTTGCCCGTGGTGAATTGCAACTGGTCGGAGCCACTACTCTCAATGAATACCGCATCATTGAAAAAGATGCTGCCCTAGAGCGCCGCATGCAGCCTGTCAAGGTAGATGAACCAACTGTCGAAGAAACCATTATCATCCTTAAAGGAGTTCAAAAGAAATACGAAGACTACCATCACGTCAAGTATACTGATGCTGCTATCGAAGCTGCTGCAAATCTTTCCAATCGCTACATCCAAGACCGCTTCTTGCCAGACAAGGCTATTGACCTGTTGGATGAAGCTGGTTCAAAGATGAATCTGACGCTGAACTTTGTTGATCCTAAAGTGATTGATCAGCGCTTGATTGAGGCTGAAAATCTCAAGGCTCAAGCTACACGAGAGGAAGATTTTGAAAAGGCTGCTTATTTCCGCGATCAGATTGCCAAGTACAAGGAAATGCAGAAAAAAAAGGTGACTGATCAGGATACTCCAATTATCAGCGAGAAAACCATTGAGCATATCATTGAGCAGAAAACCAATATTCCTGTTGGAGAACTCAAAGAAAAAGAACAGTCTCAGCTTATCCATCTAGCAGACGACCTCAAGGCCCATGTCATTGGTCAAGATGAAGCTGTCGATAAGATTGCCAAAGCCATCCGTCGTAATCGTGTTGGACTTGGAACTCCTAATCGGCCAATCGGAAGTTTCCTCTTTGTCGGACCAACTGGTGTCGGTAAAACAGAACTTTCCAAACAACTAGCCATTGAGCTCTTTGGTTCTGCTGACAGCATGATTCGCTTTGATATGAGTGAATACATGGAAAAACACAGTGTGGCTAAATTAGTCGGAGCCCCTCCAGGTTATGTTGGCTACGATGAAGCGGGTCAGTTAACGGAAAAAGTTCGTCGCAATCCTTACTCACTCATCCTTCTCGATGAAGTTGAAAAAGCCCATCCAGATGTGATGCACATGTTTCTTCAAGTCTTGGACGATGGTCGTTTGACAGATGGGCAAGGACGAACAGTTAGCTTTAAGGATGCTATCATTATCATGACCTCAAATGCTGGTACGGGTAAGGCCGAAGCCAGTGTTGGTTTTGGAGCTGCTCGTGAAGGACGTACTAATTCTGTTCTCGGTGAACTCGGTAACTTCTTTAGTCCTGAGTTTATGAACCGTTTTGACGGCATCATCGAATTTAAACCTCTCAGCAAGGACAATCTTCTCCAAATCGTCGAACTCATGTTAGCGGATGTCAACAAACGCCTCTCTAGCAACAATATCCACCTCGATGTGACAGACAAGGTCAAGGAAAAGTTGGTTGACTTAGGTTATGATCCAAAAATGGGGGCGCGCCCACTCCGCCGTACCATTCAAGACCATATCGAGGATGCTATCACCGACTACTACCTTGAAAACCCAAGTGAAAAAGACCTCAAGGCAGTTATGACAAACAATGGCAAAATTCAAATCAAATCTGCCAAAAAAACTGAGAAAACAGAAGAGATTGCTTCTGAAATAGAAGAATAAACCTCATAAAAAGAACAGGAAACAAGATTTCCTGTTCTTTTTTTAATTCTCTTCTTGAACTTGATAGCGAAGAATTGTTTTTAATTTGCTTGGCTCCGTTCGATGAAGATTAGTGAGATAAATTTCTCGGTGGACTTCCGAAGTTCTTTTGAGTTTATGAAGTTGACAAAAATGCTCCATCTCTGCAAAAGTCTCATTTTCAGTATCAAAAGGTCCTACATGAAGCATAGCAAGACTTTGGCCTTCTTCTATCATTTCAAAACGAATAGCTTCATAAAGAAGATTTGGCTTCTTGATTTTGACCTCTTCCAAAGCTTTTTCAAATAGTTCTCTCGTAATAAAATCGGGTTGCCCAATCATAATGCTATAAGAAAGCTCACTTTTTACCAGTTCTCCCTCCTTCTCCTTTTTCCATACACCTTCTAAAGGAAAGACAGTAAAATCAATGTAAACCTCATCCAGAGGAGCTTTTTTATACTTCATCTTTATCGCATAGGCCAAGGCATATAAGGCCCCTACGCGTTCTGAAAAATCTTCTTGATTTGGATCACCTTTACCATCAATCACGATATAGGATTGACCTGGTACCTGCAGGATGCTGGGCCTAGCTTTCACTTGATAAAGATTTTTTGCTTCTTTTCTCCATTCGTACTTCATTTGGTTCTTCTCCTTTCTATCTCTAGTATAGCACCAAATCCCTGACATCTTTTGTCAAGGTTTGTAAAGATTTTGGATTTTTTCTACTCTAGAAAGCAATTCCTTCTTCAGATGATTGGGGGCGAGTATTTCTACCCCATCTAGATAAGACAGGAGGTAAGTATACAGACTTTCATGCTCTGGTAGGACTGTCTTGACATAATAACACCCATCTTTCCCCAAGCTAATCTCATCTTCTGAAAAATCTTCATAAACCCGGAAAGCAAGCTTGGGACTAAACTTCAAGGAAACTTCGATTTGATGTACCACTTGATCTGAACCATCAACCCAATCCTCCACATTTTTCTGCTTCACAGTTTCAGTTGTTAGGTGATAATTCCTAATTCTAGACAATTTGAAAAAACGCCACTCTTCTTTCAAACAACAGTAGGCATGAAGGTACCAATCTCTCTTTTTAAATACGAGTCTAAAGGGCTCGACTGTACGAATCGTTTTCTGACCACACCCACCTAGATAAGTAATCACCAGTTGCCTTTTCTCTAGAATAGCATGTTTAATATTATCAAATAATTCTTTTTGACCTTCTCGCTTCCTCCAGTCAGTCAAGTCTACTTCTATCCAAGGGCTGGTAGAAACTTGAAAAATAGATTCCAACTTTTCAAGTAACATATCTTGCCTGTCATTTGTCAGGGCTTGAATTCCTTGCAAAGCTGATAGAAGTTCTAATTTTTCATCCTCCGACACGAGAGTACGATCCAGAACAAAGTCCTTCATTAAAAAGATTCCGCCCGTCTTTCCAGGTACTGAATATAGAGGGATTCCCGCCATACTCAACCGCTCAATATCGCGATAAATCGTTCGTACAGATACTTCAAATAATCGAGCTAATTCAGGAGCCGTTGTACTGCCTTTTTCTAAAAGTAGATATAGGATACGAAATAGTCTTGATTCTGCCATATAATCACCTCTCTTTTATTATACCAGTTATAGTGCTAGGGTTGGAAAGTTTAACTAGACAAGGATTGATCAAGACAAAGTAGCTTTTTCTGCATCAGTTCGTTGGTTTATTCTTGACAGCTTGCCCCTCGTCCATTATGATAATAATAAAGATACTAGAGAATGAGGAAAATGCAATGGCAAACCCAACTTATGGTGATAAAAAAGAGAATGTGACCTACCAGCCCCGCTATGGTGTGTACGCAATTATTCCGGATGCGGAGAAAAAACAAATTGTCCTAGTTCAAGCCCCCAATGGTGCTTGGTTCTTGCCAGGTGGAGAGATTGAAGCAGGCGAAGATCATCAAGAAGCACTGAAGAGAGAACTAATCGAAGAACTTGGCTTTACAGCTGAGATTGGAACCTATTATGGTCAAGCTGATGAGTATTTCTACTCTCGCCACCGTGATACCTACTACTACAATCCAGCTTATCTCTATGAAGCTATTTCTTTCCAAGAAGTACAAAAACCATTGGAAGATTTTAATCATATTGCTTGGTTTCCTATTGATGAAGCAATTGAAAAACTCAAACGTGGTAGCCATAAATGGGGAATTGAAGCTTGGAAAATCCAGCATGGAATTGGCTAAAATACACGATTTTATCCAAAAAGTGCTATAATAGAGTTAGAAAATCGGAGGAACTGTTATGAAGCTTATCAATACGACAAACTCACACTCGCAACTTGTTAAAAGCCAATTAGAAAGCACAGACGCAACTCTTGTCGAGGTCTATTCTGCTGGAAACACAGATGTAGTTTTCACACAAGCCCCGCTTCACTATGAAATCCTCATTTCCAACAAACACCGTGCTATTCGTGAACCTGAAATCGAAACCATCCAAGACTTCTTCTTGAAACGTAAAATCGACAAAGGAAGCATTGATGAAGCCAATATCAAGACGCTTTATTCAGATAAATTGATTGAGATTTCAATCCCTGTAAAATAAGAAAACCAGCCAAAAGCTGGTTTTCTTTTGCAAAAAAGATTGGTAGTGCACAGCTACCAATCTTTTAGTTTTATTTCACAGCTTCTTTTAATGCATCTACCTTATCCAAACGTTCCCATGGAAGGTCAATATCTGTACGTCCCATGTGTCCATAAGCCGCTGTTTGACGGTAAATTGGGCGTTTGAGATCCAGCATTTGAATAATTCCTGCAGGGCGAAGGTCAAAGATTTGACGCGCTGCTTTTTCAAGCTTGCTTTCAGCTACTGTTCCTGTACCAAAAGTATCGATACGAACAGAAACAGGCTGCGCCACCCCGATGGCATAGGCCAATTGTACTTCTGCCTTCTTAGCAAGACCTGCTGCAACGATGTTCTTGGCAATGTAGCGAGCTGCATAAGAGGCTGAACGGTCCACCTTCGTCGCATCCTTACCAGAGAAGGCACCTCCACCATGACGAGAGTAGCCACCATAGGTATCCACGATGATCTTACGACCAGTCAAGCCTGAGTCCCCTTGAGGTCCACCGATTACAAAGCGACCAGTTGGATTGATGAAGAATTTTGTCTGCTCATCCAAGTAAGATGCTGGAATTACTTCTTTGATAACCTTGTTAATCACATCATTGTGAATTTGTTCATTGCTAACTTCTGGGTCGTGCTGAGTTGAAATAACGACTGTATCCACCCGTACTGGACGGTCATTTTCATCATACTCAACCGTAACTTGTGATTTAGCATCTGGACGGAGATAGCTGATTTCACCAGACTTACGAAGTTCTGCCAAACGACGAACCAACTTGTGGCTAAGTGAGATTGGTAAAGGCATGAGTTCTTCTGTCTCATCCACCGCAAATCCAAACATAAGACCTTGGTCACCAGCACCAATCAAGTCCAGTGGATCTTGATCTGCATTTCCACGAACTTCCAAGGCTTCGTTAACACCTTGGGCGATATCTGGTGACTGCTCAACAAGTGACGGATGAACTCCCACCGTCTCCGCAGAAAAACCATACTCTGTATTGGTATAACCAATCTCTGCAATGGTATCACGAACCACTCGGTTAATATCTACATAAGCATGTGTAGAAATTTCACCAAAAACATGGACCGAACCTGTGTATACAGCTGTCTCGGCAGCAACGTGCGCATCTGGATCCTTTGCTAAAATAGCATCCAAAATCGCATCTGAAATTTGGTCTGCAATCTTATCCGGATGCCCCTCAGATACAGATTCAGACGTGAATAATTTACGTTCTGACATAAAAATGTCCCCCCTTAAAAAATATTGTTATAGAGTTACAAAGTACTGATAGGAAAACTACTAGTAATGAATACCTACCATCTTATCGGGACTATATAACCTTATCATTATACCACTTTTTACTTTTTTTTGCAGTATTTTCTCTAAATCAAAAAAAGAACCTTACGGCTCTTTTCTCGGCATAATAATTTGGCTTGTACTCCATAATACAGAAGATCATACCTATGTTTATCTGCATACTTCGTTTACAAACTACCTATTTTTTCGTCTGCTTTTTCCTCACAATGTTTTAACAAACAATCTTCCAGTTAGGCTTACTGTTCCTTAGACTTTCTATTGCTTACAGTTAAGCCAAGTCCAGCCATTAGGAGGCCAAGTCCCACAATACCATAGTTCGCTGTATCATTACTTCCTGTATCAGGGAGTTTCGCCACTTCTTTTTTATAAGCTGTAGCTACTGGAACTGTGGTAGTTGGAGTCGCACTTCCTGTCTGAGCAACAGGTAGTGTTGTACGACGTTCTAGGTAAAATTGGTAATTATCTTTCGTTACCTTGTAATTGTGTCCTTCAGTCACAGTTTCAACAATCCATGTAGTTGCATCCTTAGTTAAAGAATCAGCCAAGTTACGATTAATATTCATTAATCGACCTTCAGATACAAAATCTTTATAGCTAATATCGGTCCCTGTCGAAGTTGCAACAATTCTTTCGATTTTTGCGGCTTTCAAAGACGCAAGAGTATTCGCCATCGTTGGAATTGAAGGATCCTCCTTCATTGGAGCATCTGTCAACAATACGACAAACTTTTTATTTTTAGGTGACTTAGACCAGTCGTAGGTTGAAACAATTTGTGTAAGAGTAGGTGTAGATGTTTCAGGGAAGTCTCCACCATGTGCAAGCTTAATGCCTGCTAAGGCTTTTTCAAGCTCAGCTGGGTCAGAGGTAAAATAAGATTCATTAAATTTTGTTAAAATTGTACCCTCATCTGCTAATCCACCTATACGTCCATATACTTCATCACTAAAGGTAGCTAATCCAAAACGTGCTGCTACTCCATCTTTAGCAAGATTTCTTGCAAACTCATTGATATTGTTACGGACAGTGTCAATAGTTCGAGACATAGATGCTGAACGGTCAACAACAAAAACGATATCGGCAGAGTTAGATTTTGAAATCGTTCTTGTCGCTTTCTTGATTTCGACTGTAGTTGTTTTATCAACACGTTCATATTGGGTATAAGAATTTCCATCTTCATCTTTCCCACTCACTGTACTCTCAGTTGTTTCAGTCTTTGGAGCAGGAAGTTCTTCACTTTTTACAGGTGCCACTTCTGTCTTTGTGACTTCAACTGTTGCAGTTTCTTCATGAATCTTTTGATCACCTTCTTGGCGTTCTTTCACGTCAATAGGTGAAACCTTCTTAGAAACATCAACAAGTTCTCCAGGTTTTGCATCTGATTTGTTAACGACTGGTTTCGCCTCATCAGCTTTAATTTCTGCCACAGCAGCTTCGACTGCCGATTTACTTGCTTCGGTTTTCTTTACTGTTTCAGTTGAAGCAGATGCCGGTTTTGTTGTTTCATCTGCAGACACCTGTCCGACCTGAGCAAAAGCAAACAAAATTGCTACAGAAGCCAACCCAACTTTCATTTTACGGAATGAAAAACGTTGTTGTTTCATAAATGATTTATCCATAGAAGTCCCCTTTTCTTTTTACGGATCAAATGCTATAATCCGATTGTTTTATAGTATGATAACACAAATTTGTATAGTTTTCAATTTTTTTCCTTACAATTTCAATAAAATGTTGGTCTAAAAACAAGTTTTAAAGCTAATACTGTTTTATAAATCAAATTTTTTTAAGTATATAATTATTAGTTCTATCGAATACTTCAGGAAATAAAAACTCAGTAGAATCAGGTGATTCTACTGAGTTTTTAAAATGTTTGGCGTTTGGCTTTACGCTCAGCACGGCCACGAGCACGATTTTCAGCACGCTTGGTTTTGCGGCGTTTTTCATCCACCGCCCATTGAATCTTCTTCTTATAGCCTGGTTTAACTTTTTTCTTTTTCTTTTTAACCAAGCCAATCATTTCAATATCAAGCTTATCTTGCTTCTTTTCACGATTGGCACGACGATCACGGTCATAGGTATCTTGAAACTCTCCATCTTTGACCATCTTAGGAGTAAACTTAATTCCTAATTTCTCCAACTCACGGATATCCGAGTCATCGCTTGGCTGGTAAAGGGTAATAGCTGTACCAGGCAGTCCGTTGCGCCCAGTCCGTCCAACACGGTGAACAAAGAAGGACAAGTCTTGCGGAATGGCATCATTAATAACATGGCTGACACCTTCAATGTCAATTCCACGCGCTGCCAAGTCCGTTGCGACAATGTACTCAAAATCCAGATTTTTCACCTGATTCATGATCCGCTTGCGTTCACGAGGAGCAATATCCCCATGAATCTTAGCCACCTTCAATCCTTGAGCAGTCAAGTATGCATGTAACTCATCAGCACGCATTTTTGTGTTAACAAAGATCATTGCCAAATAAGGCTGCATCAACTGAGTCAGCTGGTAAATTTGAGCATTTTTGTCGCGGCCCTTGGTCGAAATCAACCAGTTATCAATCGTATCTGAGATGACTGTTTTTGTCTTGATTTTTTCCATGACAGGATTTGACAAGTATTTTTTCAAGAACGGTTGCAATTTTTGTGGAATAGTTGCTGAAAAGACCATGAATTGCAAGTCTTTTGGAAGGCTCCCTGCAATCTTATCAACGGTTTCCAAGAATCCCATATCCAAGGTCATATCGGCTTCATCGACGACAAAGGTCTTGGCCTTGTGAATAGCCAAATCACCAGATTTGAGCAAGTCATAGATGCGACCTGGCGTTCCGATAACGATATGTGGTTGGTTGCTAGCCAGTTTTTCAATCTGACGCGCCTTATCCGTACCACCCACATAATTAACCACACGAACTTCGACATCTGAGTGAGCTGCAATCTGACGAGCTGCTTGGTAGATTTGAGTGGCCAACTCACGACTTGGTGCAGTAATGACTGCTTGCACACTATCGCTAGTTTCATCTAATTGCTGGAAAATGGGTAATAAGAAAGTATGAGTCTTTCCTGAACCTGTTTTTGACTCACCCACCAAGTCACGACCTGCCAAGACAATAGGAATCAACTTTTCCTGAACTTCGGTAGGAGTCGTAAACTTCAACTCCTCCAAAGCCTTTTCTATATAATTTTTAAACTGAAATTTCGTAAATGACATATTATCCTCGATTCTATCCTTTCAATTATACCATATTTTGTCCTATTGCAGTAGTCCCATTTGAGTCTCAGTCCTGTAGTAAAGATTCAAGTAGCTTAAAAGGTTGGAACCTCTGATTCCAACCTCTTTCATTATTTCCAGGTCAATACAGCATTCAAACCATAATGATCACTGACTTGTGGACTATTTTGGCCATCAAAAACTACTTGTAAACTCTCTACTTCTAACTCTTTGGTCGTAAAGACGTAATCGATTCGTAGTGGCTCAGTATTGCCTTTCCAGCCATCAATTTCTGGTGGAACGGTATAGCTACCACTTCTTTCTTTCGCAACTTCAAATGCGTCTTGTAATCCTAATGGGCTAGCTAAAATCGCTTGATAGCCTTCCTGACCAGCTGGATTATTAAAATCACCAGCTAAAATCAGAGGTTTGTTCAACTCTTTTAGTACAGCCTCAAATCTTGCCCATTCTTCTTGAAAACCTTTATCCCACCAAGAGAGATGGACGCTTGCAAGAGCAAGTTCCTTGCCTTCAACCTCTGTCTCAGCCAAGGCAACGCGACGAGTATGGTAGTCCGTTGGATCATCTACATCTGATACTAAAATCTCACGCGACTTAATAGGTGTTTTGGATAAGATAGCTACACCTTCATGATAGCGGTCATAGCCGATATGATTGTAGGCCCAAGTCCAGTAGTAGTTTTTCCCTTTCTCAGCCAATTTTTCGACTAGGAGTCGGACATAGTGATCCTGATGAATGGGTTCTGCTGATGGTAAAGCTTGATAGTGATTGTTAACCTCTACCTCAGGCGAAGTCATTTCTTGATTGATTTCTTGGAAACAAATCAAATCATAATCCTTATCAAGAATGTCTTGGAGTAAGATTTGGAATTTTTCCTCTGCTTCCTTCTCCATCCAACTGTGGGTATTGAGTGTTAGAAATTTCATGATTTTCTCCTAAAACAAGAGGTTGGAAAACAGCTTCCAACCCCAAGTATATTACAATTCTACTTTAGCAACTGCTGTTTTAGCTGCAAGAGAACCTGTTTGTTCTAATTTAACTGATTTGAGGACATCACCATTTGTGAAGACAACCACTGTAGATGTTTTGCGTCCTGCTTCTCGAATAGCATCTAAGTCAGCTGTGACAAGAAGATCACCAGCAACCACTTTTTGTCCTTCAGAGACATGAACAGTAAATGGTTTTCCTTCAAGACTTACTGTATCCAAACCAATATGAACAAGCACTTCAAGACCTGAGTCAGTGACAAGACCAAGAGCGTGTTTTGTTGGGAAGATACTTGATACAGTACCAGTAACTGGAGATACAATGTTGCCATTTGCTGGCTCTACAGCAAATCCATCACCCATCATTTTTTGAGCAAAAACTGGATCTTCCACTTGTTCCAAAGCAACAACTTGACCGTCAGCTACTGAGTAAACTTCCTCAGTTACACCTTTGAAATGGACAGTATTTTGTTGAGTTTCTGTCATTTGACTTGGAAGAGTTTCAGGAATTACTTCACCTGAGTCAAGGATATCTTGGATATCAGATTTCAATACGTCAGCTTTTGGTCCGTAGATAGCTTGGACACCTTGTCCTTTCATGACAAGACCCATAGCTCCTTCTGCTTTCCATTGTTCCTCAGTACCAACGCGATCTGCGTCTTTAACAGTTACACGAAGACGAGTCATACATGCATCCACATCTACAATATTTGCACGACCACCAAGAAGGTTAATGATATTTACGGCTTGAGAAGCTGCTGCAACTTTTGGAGTTCCAGGAGTTGCTTCTTCTGATGCTCCTTCAGCTGTTTCGTAGTTTCCGTTGCGTCCTGGAGTTGCGTAGTTGAATTTCTTGATCATGAAGTTGGCAATGAAGTACATGATAACCGCAAAGAGAACAGTTACCCAGATAAAGTTAACGATATCCATACCAATACCAGCATTAATTGCCAATGGTGTACGAGTCAAGAATTCAATTGAACCGAATGAGTGGACACGAAGGTGAACAATATCTGCCATAGCAAAGGCAGCACCTTGAACTACTGAATAAACAAGGTAAAGCGGTGTTGCGATGAACATGAACATATACTCGATAGGTTCAGTAACCCCTGTCAAGAATGTTGCAAGGGCTGTCGCAATCATCATACCCTTGTATTGGTGTTTCTTGTCAGCATCAACATTGCGGTAGATAGCAACGATGACACCCATCAAGATACCAAATGAACCGATCATTTGTCCAACTTTGAAACGAGCTGGAGTGACTGTTGTAAGAAGGTGTTGGTATTGGTCAGCATTTGAACCTTTAAGGTTAACAAGGTCAGTTACCCATGCAAGCCAAAGTGGATCTTGACCAAATACTTGTGTTCCTTTTGCTGCACCAGTTAACACTTCGTATGTTCCACCAAGAGCTGTATAGTTCATTGGGATAGTCAACATGTGGTGAAGACCAAATGGCAAGAGCAAACGTTCCAAAGTACCATACAAGAATGGTGCAAGAACTGGAGCAGTTTCTTGTGAGTTGGCAATCCAAATACCGAAGTTGTTGATACCTGTTTGAACTACTGGCCAAAAGGCAGCAAGTACAATTGCAGCAATAGTTGAACGAAGAATAACGACGAATGGTACGAAACGTTTACCATTGAAGAATGAAAGGGCATCAGGAAGTTTACGGAAGTTGTAGTATTTGTTATAAGCTGTTGCCCCAACAAAACCAGAGATAATCCCTACGAAAACCCCCATGTTAAGCGCTGGTGCCTCAAGAACGCTGATAAAGTAGTCAGCAACCTTGATTGAACCACCAAAGAAGGTAGTAACCATTGCTTCAGGGTTTTTCAACATATCACCTGTAACACCGAAGATAGTACCTGTGATACGGTTAATCAAGATAAAGGCAAGTCCGGCTGCAAATGCACCACCTGCACGTTCTTTTGCCCAGCTTCCCCCAATAGCAAGGGCAAACAAGATATGAAGGTTACCGATAACCCCCCAACCAATTTGCTCAAGGATTCCACCTGTAATCACTAGAGGAGCAAGGTTTGGATCGATCATCACGATTGATTTACCGATTGAGATCATCAATCCCGCTGCTGGCATAACGGCGATAACCACCATTAAAGCCTTACCGAATTTTTGCCAAAATTCGAAAGACAAGACATTTTTGAATGTAGCTTTCATCATTCAAATCTCCTTTATTTTATTTAGGCAAACGTTTTACGAAAACGTTTGCATTTGGTTATGTATTAATTATACCACTTTTATTTTTTTTGTAAAGGCTTTTATAAAAAAATTGTCTATTTTTTTTAATTTTTAAAAAGGAAAAAGAGAAGTTTACGAAAACTTCTCTTTTAAATATGTATTATTTTTCTGATTTGTACTGCAATTTGCATTTAAATCCAACTAGATCTTCAAGAATCGACGCATCGAAATCCCTGAACCAATTGAACCAATGAAAATTCCGATTACAAATAATAGGACTGTCATCAGAGGAATAAACACATCTGGCGTAATCATTGATAAGTTTTGACCTACCAAGGATTTATTGACAGATTGATAAACCATATTGTAAACAAAGAATACAAGGACTGAAGGAATCGCTGCACCAAGCAAGCCAATAAAAGCACCTTCTAGCAGGAATGGACCACGGATATAGCCATTTTTCGCTCCTACAAGACGCATGATCTGAATCTCACGACTACGTGAAATAATAGTGATACGAATGGTATTGGAAATGAGGAAGACTGCGATAAAAATTAAGAGCCCTGCAATAACCAATCCCCAAACACGGATAAAGGAAGCTAGTTCGAAAAGTCGTTGAGTGTTGGCTCCACCATCTTGAACTTCTGAAACTCCCTCGATTTTCTTAGCTTCTTCAGCTACCGTTTTAACATCACTCGGAGAATTTGTGTCGACGATATAAGCATCATAGAGAGGGTTTGCATCCCCTTCAAAGACCTTCCAGTCATCCCCCATTGTTTCCGTTAGTTTTTCGTACTGTTCTTCTTTACTTGAGAAGGTAACACTCTTAACAGCAGGTATAGCTTTCAAAGCATCATAGACCTTGTGGTAGTCATTGTTGGTAACTGTCTGACCTTCTTTTACAATCGTCTCACTGTTATCAGCTACATCCTTACGAATGTAAACCATGACTCGAACGTTGTTTTCAATATCGGTAGCCAGTTTCGCTGTATTAAAAATTACAGATGCAAACAGGGCAACGAGTGTTAAGGTAATCATAACCGAACTTACTGCTGCTACTGTCATCCAGCCATTTCGTTTTAAACTTTTTAATGATTCAAATAAATGGCGAAAAAATCTACTAATCATCGTATCCATATTCTCCTTTAGCTTCGTCACGAACGACACGGCCATTTTCAATGGCAATGACACGGTGGCGCAAGGTATTTACAATCTGGCTATTGTGGGTCGCCATCAAGACAGTAGTACCTTGGAGATTGATGCGTTCCAACAGATTCATAATTTCCCATGAATTATCTGGGTCCAAGTTTCCTGTTGGCTCATCGGCAATCAATACTTTAGGATTGTTGACAATCGCACGCGCAATCGCAATCCGTTGCTGCTCTCCACCTGAGAGTTCATTAGGGAAAGAGCGAACCTTATGTTTCAAACCAACCAGGTCCAATACTTCCATAACACGTTTTTTGATATTGCGACGGCTCTCACCGATTACTTCCATTGCATAGGCAATATTCTCATAAACAGTCTTCTTAGGCAAGAGTTTGTAATCCTGAAAGACTACCCCGACACTACGACGTAGCAGTGGGACATCTTTCTTCTTAATTTTAACTAAATTAAAGCCTGCAACTGTTAGGCTTCCTTTTTCGATCTTTACTTCTCGGTATAAAGCTCGAATAAAGGTTGACTTACCTGCCCCAGAAGGTCCTACGATATAGGCAAACTCTCCTGGTTCAATGGTAACAGATACACCACGCAGGGCAGTCGTTCCATTGTCATACTTTTTGACAACATCTCTCATTTCAATGATTGACATATGAGTTCCTTTCTATCTTAGCTGATTCGCCACTTAAGGTAGGCATCGATGAAACCATCAAGGTCTCCATCCATCACCTTATCTACCTGAGCAACTTCAAAGCTTGTACGGTGATCTTTTACCATAGTATAAGGCGTGAAAACATAAGAACGGATTTGGCTTCCCCATGTGATTTCTTTTTTCTCACCTTTAAGGGAATCAACTTCCGCAGCTTTCTTTTCTTGCTCCATTTGATAGAGCTTAGCCTGCAACATCTTCATGGCACGATCTCTATTTCCATATTGGGTACGATCGACCGTTGATTGGACGACAGTTCCCGTAGGAATGTGTGTCAAACGCACACCTGTTGAAACCTTATTGACGTTTTGTCCACCAGCGCCACCTGAACGAAAGGTATCCATTTTGATATCATCTTCACGAATCTCCACTTCGATGGTATCATCCAACTCAGGCATAACCTCTACGGATGTAAAGGAAGTATGGCGTCGTTTGGCAGAGTCAAATGGCGAAATACGTACCAAACGGTGAACACCCATTTCTGATTTAAGTAGGCCGTATGCATTGGGTCCTTCAAAAGACAAGGTCACAGACTTGATACCTGCTTCATCACCAGCTTGGTAATCCAAGACTTCTACTTTAAAGCCTTTGGCATTTCCATAACGAGTGTACATACGAAGCAACATATCGCCCCAGTCCTGAGCCTCAGTACCACCAGATCCTGGATGAATTTCCAAGATTGCATTATTATGGTCATAAGGTTCTGACAAGAGAAGGGTCATCTCGTAGCTGGTCATCATCTTATCCAGTTCTGTCAACTGTTCGACCAGTTCATCATGGACTGACTCGTCTTCTGCTAAAAAGTCCAATAAAATCTCAACTTCATCCTGCAACTCTTCCATTTTACGGAAGGTGTTGTAGGTGTTTTTTAATTCATTTAATTCTTGCGACGTTTTTTGGGCCGCGATATTATCGTTCCAAAAATCAGGTTCTGTCATCTTATTTTCCAAGATGGCAATCTCTTCCTCTAAGCCTTCGAGGTCAAAGAGACCCCCTAAAAGAAGCTAATTTTTCACGATTTGCGTCAATTTTTTGACGAATTTCTGAAATGTCCATAGATACTCCTTTTCATATCGTTTTATTATACCATAATCTCTCATTTCTTTCCATATTTTGCTTTTCACCGCTTTTGATGGCAGAAGAAAAGAGGCTCTAAAGCCTCTTGTTTAAAGGACTTTAGCAGAGGTATGAGTGATCTCCTCCACTTGAATTCCTTCTTTTTCAAACTTATCCTTTAATGCAGTCAAATCGATTTTTCCATCAATTTGAACTTCGATGACGACCTTGCCATCCTTACGTGGAATGTTAACAGTATGGGAAATATTTAAATCCTCTTCTACAATTAGAGCTACAATTTTCCCCAGTACTCCGACTTCATTTTCTGTAATGAAACGAACCCGAATCCCCTCTTCTCCGTATCCAGCGATTTCCAAGAAAGCCTGAAAAACATCGCGGTCTGTAATGACACCGTAGACCTGATGATTGTCTACGACTGGTAATATCCCAATTTTATTTTTCAGCATCAGGTAGGTCGCATCTTCTAGACTAGCATAGCCAGAAACAGTCACGACATCTCGAATCATTACATCTTTTACTTTGGTTTTATTCAGAAGATAATTCATCTCATAGATAGAGAGACTGGTTGCTTTAGATGGGCTGGCTTCCGCAATGGTTCCTTCTGTTACCAATCCGACTAATTGATCGTTTTCGATAACAGGTAAACGGTGCAAACCTTGCTCGCGCATCAAATCTGCTGCATGTGCTACAGTCGTATCTGGACTGATATAAACTACCTTACGGGTCATGAAATCTTTAACTGCCATGAGACTTCTCCTTCTATATTGCTACTTTTATTATACACTTTCTTAGAAAATCTATCAAACGCTTTCATCTCTTTTTCAAGATTTTGAATAATCTGAGAAATTTGCATAAAATGCCAGTATAAATTAAGAGGGAACCGTAGTCCCCTCTCTTCTTAAATCGTAACAGTGTCTCGATCTTTTATCATATAACGTTTCAGTGGGCTAAGACTGGCTAGCCAATATAGTAGACCACCAAATATCGCAGTAAATCCGCTACCCGTTGTGATTAAAAAGATTGGACTTTGAATTTGTGCAGTTAC
The DNA here is from genome assembly GCF_002096445.1 of Streptococcus oralis subsp. oralis. GTDB lineage: Bacteria > Bacillota > Bacilli > Lactobacillales > Streptococcaceae > Streptococcus > Streptococcus oralis_N. The sequence continues at coordinate 408,457 of NZ_NCUK01000013.1, read as the reverse complement.
AGGGTTGTAGACAAATAGTACCGCTACCAATAAGGAGATAAACACACAAGACAAGCCAACCAAGTTAAATCCTTTAGTAAACTCGTAGGCATCATGCCCTTCAAGGAAATAGGCTGAACGCAAGTCGAGTTTTCGTTTTCTTAAGATAAAATAATCGACAACTATCATACCAATAATTGGCCCCTGAATATAGGCGGCTAGGGAGATGAAGGATCCGAAATACTCTTCTACTCCTCCCCAGATAGTGAGTAGACTCACGTAAACCATGGCAATCCAAACCATTAGTTTATAGCTTACTTTGGGCATCCCACTTTTGACAATCATACAGTTCACGTATGATCCTGTCCCCTGGGTTCCAATATTAGCAAAGGCTACTAGTAGTAGACTTAAGAGAGCAAAGGCTGGGGTGCTTAGAGTTGATAGCATGGTTGTTGGATCACTTTCATACACGCCTGTTTTGACAAACATGGCTAGAGCCATGACTCCACCTGTCGCAACGAAGAATGGAGCCACAACTCCGTATGATAAGGCTGTAGCCCAATAACCACTGCGTTCTGATTTTGCTAAACGTGGTAAAACCAATGCTTGTGTAGACCAAGAAAAGGCAAAGGCAACATTTCCTTCTCCGGAGAGCATGAAGCGTTCTAATGGCGTCAAATCTCCTTGAGTGGCTGGTTGGATATTCATAATATCCGTTATAGGAACGGCGACAAAGCAGATTCCAACGATAATGAGACCGACAATCAATAAGGCGATAACCAAGAAGCGATTGGTCCATTTAATCACTTCTGGGCCACCAAGAGCAATGAGAGTTCCAAGCAGTACACAGAGGGTACCAAGAATAGGCGCCCATATTCCCTTGTCCAAACCAAGACCAAAGTTATTTGCCAAATGGATCATGGAACTGGCAAAAAGATTGGCCGCAACAGCATACCATCCAAAGTTAGCCAAGCTAATAATGGTTGATAACAGGGCTACACCTCTTTTTCCTAGAACGGCTCTCAACCAAATCCACAAATCAATTCCATACTTAACCGCAAACAAAATAGGGAGACATTCAATAAAAACCCAGATAATGTTAAAGCTAAAAATATTTATCAACATTTGATTAAAGGTCAAATATTGAGCTACATAAGCCCCTTGGGTATAACACCAAGTAGCAATGGCAAAACCACTTGTCGATAGAAAGAGATCCCAGAAAGAATACTGACGATCCTTATTGGTCATGGGAACAATTCCGGTTATGGTTTCTTGTTGGATATAGTCATTCATTTTAGACATGTTATTGAATTCCTCCCGTCATTGCTAAGATAATCAAAATAAGGTTGATTAGGACTATGGAGATGATTAAAATGAAATCACTTTTTAGGAAGGGTTGAACAAACTCGTAGTTTGGCGACTCCATTTCTTCCAATCTTCTCTTTGTTTCAGTTGCTACTAATTCTTCAATTTCAGATGTCGTTTTCATCTTAGTTTTCCTCCAAATACAAATCAAGAGCTAGTTGTCCATATTGTTTGGTATAGCGATACCAGATGTAGAGAAATTCACCAACTGGTTTTCCGACACTCTCCTGGAACAAAGCCCACAAGAACCAATAATATGAGGTTACTGCTACATAAGCCAAATAGTGACGTTTGGTTTTCTTATCTGGTACTTCTTGCAAATACAATTCCAGTACTTTTTCAGCATCCTCTACGGTATAATTGGAACACGCGATAAAGGTGCCCAAATCTCCTGCTGGCTCTCCCATTCCAGAATATTCCCAATCAATCAAGCTCATTTCGCCTGCTTCATTCAACAAGAAATTAGGACTATAGGAATCTCCATGACAAAGGGCAACCTGTTTCGGATCATTCTGTAAATAATTTTTGAGAAGTGAGACGGTTTTATCCAGTTCCTCGAGACCATCAAACTCAAATCGATTTCTAGCCTTCAATTTTTCTCTAAAATCAATAATTCCCTCAAATTGGTCAAAGGAATGTTCCGTTTTTTCTCCAGATTGGTGTAATCGTCTCAAGAGGTCCATTGCTTGTGCCACATCATCCCAATTATCATAATCCAGTTGCTTAGCATTGGGAATAAACTCTGAAATCTTCCATCCCTCATCCTTGTTCATGGCTACGAAGGTACGGTCAATCTTTAATTTTGCAGCAATTTCCATTGAAGCTGCTTCACTAGCTCGGTCGATATAATTTTCCGTTCCCCTACCCGGATGACGGTAAACATATTTTTTCCCTAGACAGTCAAATGAAAATGATGTGTTGGTTAATCCATCTTTTAGTGGTTTGATATTGACAATATCTGAAGCCACACACTTTAATGTCTTACAGATATTATCAATAATGGCCGAATCTGCATTTACCAAATAACGGTCATCAAATTGACGGAGTTCATCTAGTGAATCAAATTCTTTAACAATATCCGCTGAATAGTGACGAGCTTCTAAAAGGAGTTCCTTGACATGGCGACTATAGTAATCCTCCCAAAGCTGTTCACGATAAGGTTCGTGCTTAAACTCGGTTTCTAAAACTTCCTTAAATTTCTCGCTAAATGCACGGTCAAAATAAACGTGCCCCACCATGGCCCAAGTATTTTCTCCACCAATCTGGATATCAATGATGGTGTGATTCGAATCCTCTATAGCACAATATTCGTCCGTTTGACCTTCTGCAAATATCGTCGAGTAGTAACCTCTATAAATATATTGCTCAAAAGGATTTTCCACAAAATAATTATCTGATGAACAAATATAAGTGTTGGAAAGTTGATCTTTAACCAACATAAGAGACGAACAGTTATTATATTTGTAGTAATCATTATTTACTACAATTTTTACACCAAACTTCTCTGCAAGATAAAACATTTTTTCTTGAAGATAGCCTACAAGAACGGTTATATCTTCTATTCCTGCTTCTTGCAGTTGTCTGATTTCCCTCTCAATCAAGCGTTCCCCCTTGACTTGAAGCAATCCTTTAGGAATTTCATAAGACAAAGGAGCAAAACGACTACTCATGCCAGCAGCCATTATAATGGCATTTTTTACTCGATAGGGTTCTAAAATTTTCTGACCTAGCTCTGTTAAGTGAAGCTCCTCATCAACCCACTTCTCTTCTTTCAGCTTTTTCAATAATGTGTTAACTGTCCCTAAAGATAGGTCTAACTCTTCAGCTAACTGTCTCTGAGTAAAGGTCTTTTCTTTATGTGTCAACATAAAACGCAAAAGTTTAAATTGTTTTTCTGTTAGCATTTCTCAGTCCTCTTGTTCAATTTTTTCTTACTCATATTATAATATGAACAAAAATGACTGTCAATTCAAATAGGGAAACAATCAGTAAAAATTAAGACCTTCCTCCCTTTCCTGAAAACATATACATAAAAGAGCTCCTTATTCTGGAGCCCTGAAATATTTTATATTTTTGATAAGTAGTCGTATTAGGTTTCGCTTGGTTGCAATTCTTATCCGCCGGCTAAAAAGGTCCCCCGGACTATAGAGGGATTGCGTGCGCAATCTCCATCCACAACCTAAACTAGTCTCCCAGACTAGTTTAGCCACCTAGATATGCTTTTCTGACTTCATCGGATGCTGCGAGTTCTTTTCCTGTTCCTGATAGGACAATCTTTCCTGTTTCAAGTACATAACCACGGTCAGAGATAGCGAGGGCCTTGTTAGCGTTCTGTTCAATTAGGAGAACCGTTGTTCCTTGCTTCTGAATATCTTGAATGATATCAAAAATTTCTTGGATAAAGATTGGGGCAAGTCCCATTGACGGCTCATCTAGGAGAAGGAGCTTAGGTGTAGACATGAGAGCGCGTCCCATAGCCAGCATCTGCTGTTCACCACCTGAAAGAGTTGCCGCATCTTGGTTTTTGCGTTCTTCCAGACGAGGGAAACGTGAAAAGACTTTTTTCAAGTTAGCTTGATTTTCTTCACGATTTTTCTTTAAAAAGGCTCCCATTTCTAAGTTTTCCATAACAGTCAAACCTGGAAAAACATGGCGTCCTTCAGGAACTTGTGAAAGGCCACCTGCTACAATTTTTTGAGCTGGCAACTTTTGAATTTCTTTTCCTAAAAACTGAATTTTACCAGCACTTGGACGAACCAAACCTGAAAGGGTACGAAGAATGGTTGTTTTACCAGCACCATTGGCACCGATCAAGGAAACAACTTCACCTTCATTAACCTCGAAACTTACATCACGAACTGCTTGGATCATACCGTAATGCACAGAGAGGTTTTCAACTTTTAACATAGACATTAGGCTTCACCTCCTAGATAAGCTTCAATAACGCGTTTGTTGTTCTTGATCTCATCCGGAGTCCCATGAGCAATCAACCGACCATATTCAAGAACATAGATACGCTCAGTAACTTCCATAACCAAATTCATGTCGTGTTCAATGAGCATGATGGTAATTTTAAATTCATCTTTGATACGACGGATCAATTCTGTCAATTCAGCTGTTTCTTGTGGATTCATACCAGCTGCAGGTTCGTCCAAAAAGAGGATCTTAGGTTCAGTTGCCAGAGCACGAACAATTTCTAATCGACGTTGTTGGCCATAGGCCAGATTCTTGGCAAGAGTATTTGCGTCACCATCCAAATCAAAAATCTTCAGCAAGTCCAAAGCTTTGCTTTTTAATTCTTCCTCATTCTTATAAAAAGCTGGTAGGCGTAGGAAACTCGCAAGGACATGTTGTTTATGATGATTGCTGAATGCAATCAAAACATTTTCCAAAACTGTCAAGTCCTTGAACAAACGAATATTTTGGAAAGTACGACTGAGACCAAGTGAGGCAATCTTAAAGGGAGTTTTCCCATTTAGGAGGTGACCATCTAGTGTCACCGTACCTTCGCTTGGTTCATAAACACCGGTCAAGAGATTGAAAAGGGTTGTTTTACCAGCTCCGTTTGGTCCAATCAGACCAACCAATTCTCCCTCGTTCAATTCAAGAGTGACATCTCCAACAGCTGTTAGACCGCCAAAATGTTTGGTTAACTGTTTAACTTCAAGTAATGCCATTAGTTTTGTCCCTCCTTCTTCGATTTTTTAAAGAAACGTGATAGACTCAATTCCCATGTCCCAAGAAGTCCACCTGGTCTGAAAATCATGACCAATACAAGAGCCAAAGCGTAGATGATCATACGTACGCTTGCTACATCTTGAAGGAGCATATTTAAAATTCCTAAAACAATCGCTGAAACGATGGTACCAGTAATCGATCCAAGTCCACCAAATACAACGATAATCAACACGTTGATGGAATTAATAAAGGTGTAATCTTTTGGGACAACAGAACCGATAAAACCGGCCTGAAGTGAACCAGCAATACTTGCTGTAATGGCTCCAAAGACAAAAGCGATAATCTTGATCTTTGTAGTGTTTACCCCAACAGACTCTGCAGCAATCTCATCCTCACGAACAGATAGAGTAGAGCGTCCAATTGGACTACGTAAGAAGTTGAGAGTTGCAATAGTTGTGATCACCACAAATAGATAAACCATTTGCCAGTTGGTAAAGTTTGGGATACCCAAGATACCAGCGGCACCGTTGGTCAAACTTCCACCATTAATGATAAAGATACGAATGATTTCTGAAACACCTAGTGTCGCAACAGCCAGGTAATCACCCTTCAAACGGAGTGTTGGAATCCCAACGAGCAAAGCGACTGCACCAGAAATCAAAGCGCCCAAGACCATCGCGCCAAAGAAAGCACCATAGGTTGGTGATTTTGAACCAATAATCGCTGCTGCATAAGCCCCAATCGCCATAAAACCTGCATGACCGAGTGAAAATTGTCCTGAAAAACCAACGATTAAGTTCAAACCTACTGCAAGGATGATATTAATTCCAATTTGTTCTAAAATTTGGACATGGAATAGATTGAGAACACCAGCAGAAACCAGTACACTAATCAATCCATAACCCGCTAACAGAAGGAATAACCAGAGAATATTTACTTTAAGATTTGTCTTCATTGTTTACACCTTCTCTTTCACATTCTTACCAAGGATACCTGCAGGTCGAACAATCAGAATCAAAAGCAAGATCCCATATACGATAGCATCACGGAAATCAGACATACCGAAGGCAGTAGCAAATGTTTCCAACAAGCCAATCACAAATCCCCCTAGAGCTGCACCAGGAATAATCCCGATACCACCAAGAACGGCCGCAACGAATGATTTCAGACCTGGAGTCACACCCATCAAAGGTTCAAGAGAGTTGTAGTAAAGGGCAATGAGGACACCTGCTGCACCAGCAAGAGCTGAACCCAAAGCAAAGGTAAAGCTGATTGTACGATTTACATTAATTCCCATCAATTGAGCTGCGTCACTATCAACTGATACCGCACGCATGGCTTTCCCCATTTTTGTTTTTTGGACGATCAATTGCAATAAAACCATCAAGAGTACAGAAACTGCTAAAATCATCAATTGAACATTTGTCAAGCTAATTGGTCCCAAGTCAAAGCGGACTGTTTCAATTGCTTGAGGGAAGGCACGAGTATTGGCACCTACTAGATAAACCATTCCGTATTCCAGTAGGAAAGACACTCCGATGGCAGTAATCAATACAGCAATACGTGTAGAGTGTCGTAAAGGACGGTAGGCAAGAAACTCAATCACAACACCAAGTAGTGCGGTTCCTGCCATTGAAATAATTAAAGCTAAAAAGAAATCCATTTGGAAAGAATTAATCAAAAAGTAACCAATAAAGGCACCCATCATGTAAATATCACCGTGGGCGAAGTTGATGAGTTTGATAATTCCATAAACCATGGTATAACCCAAAGCCAAAAGTGCATAAACACTACCCAGAATTAGACCATTCACAAGTTGTTGGAGCATAGCATTCACTCTTTTCTATCGTTATTTTTAGAAAATTTCATTATTTTCACAAGTTCATAAACACCGAAACAGGGAGTGAGTCAAAGGCTCATTCCCCATTTCAATTACTATTCTAATGTTATGGTTTTACAACTTCTGCTTCTTCAACTTTACCATTGTTCATGGTCATCATGTAAGCAGTTTTCACTGTATTGTGGTCAGCATCAAAGCTTGTTTGACCAGTTACACCATCAAAATCTTTGGTTTTAGCAAGGTTGTCTTTGATCTCACCTGAGTTTTTAGCACCTTTTGCAGCATTTGCTACTAGGTAAACTGAGTCATAGGCCAAAGCTGAAAATGTTGAAGGCTCTTCGTTGTATTTAGCACGGTATGCTTCAAGGAAAGCTTTAGCTTTTGCAGAAACATCAACAGTAGTTGAGAATCCTGAGATGAAGTAAATGTTTGATGCTCTTTCAGCAGTTGCTTGTTGAACAAATTCTTCACCGTTAAATCCATCACCACCAATGATTGGCTTATCTATTCCCATACCACGAGCTTGGTTTACAATTTTACCAGCTTCTGTGTAGTAACCTGGAACAACGATAGCATCAAACTCTTTGTCTTTCATTTTAGTAAGGGCTGCTTGGAAGTCAGTATCACCTGCTACAAATGTTTCATCTGCTACAATCTCACCCTTGTAGGCTTCGCGGAAAGATTTAGCAATACCTTTAGCATAGTCACTAGCATTGTCAGTATAAAGAACAACCTTCTTAGCATTCAATTTGTTTGTTACATAGTTAGAGATAATCTTCCCTTGGAAGCTATCCTGGAATGTTCCGATAAATAGGTAATCTTGACCTTTAGTCAAACCGTCTTGAGTAGCACTTGGTGAAATCAATGGCACTCCAGCTTTAGTAGCGTTAGCTACAGCTGCAGCAGTTGCACCAGATGTCGCAGGTCCTACAATAGCTGCTACTTTTGATTGGGTAACAAGGTTTGTTGTAACAGAAGCTGCTTCAGCAGTTTCTGACTTGTTGTCTTTGTCTACAACTTCGATTTGTTTCCCATCAATTCCACCTGCAGCATTGATTTCGTCTACAGCAAGTTGGGCACCTTTTTGTTCAGCTGTACCGTAAGCTGCCACAGCACCTGTCTCTTCAAAGTTAAAACCAATTTTAATTGTTTTTTCGTCTACTGGATTTCCAGTTGTGTTTGACGCTCCTGTCTTGACCTCTCCACAGGCAGCAAGAAGAGCCACACTAGCAAGAGCCACAAAAGATAGGGCAAATTTTTTCTTCATTTTTAATCTCCTTATAGTTGTTTCAAAAATTGTATGTTAAGAATATACCGAATTATCAGAAAATTGTCAATGTATTTGTTTAACTTTTTTAAATGATAACGTTTTCTTCAGTCCGATAGAGATTCCTAACGAAGGGAGTTTCTAGCTCTTGAATATGGCAACGTCTAATTTTCTTGATATATCTTTCCTTACCTAATCTCTCAACTAAGTCATCTAACTCCTCAGTTGGAACATAGAGCTGCAAGTAACGATGTTTTTTGGAATGGTAACAGATATCACCGTATTCCTGAAGTTTTTTTGCATCTCGATTATAGTAGAGATAGATGATTAATCCTGATCGATTTGTTTTTTCAAACATGAGGAAGCCTCTTTCTAAGAAATCTTATCCTATTATATCAAAAAAAGCAAACTCCGTCGAGTTTGCTTTCATGCATTATTAGTTCAAAGAATTGTTGGCCATGATTTCATCAATAAAGCCATATTCAAGTGTTTCTTGGGCACTCATCCAGTAATCACGTTCCGCATCTGCATGAATTTGCTCGACTGATTTACCAGAGTTATCTGCAAGGATTTGCTCCAATGTCTTACGAGTTTTAAGCAAGTGCTCTGCAGCGATTGCCATATCGGTTTGTTGGGTACCACCACCTGTACCACCCATTGGTTGGTGAATCATGTACTCTGCATTTGGAAGCATGAAACGTTTGCCTTTGGCGCCACTTGATGCAATAACAGTCCCCATGGATGCAGCCATCCCCATAACGATTGTTTGGACATCTGCCTTGATAAAGTTCATGGTATCAACGATTGCCAAACCAGCTGAAACAGAGCCCCCAGGTGTATTGACATAAAGGTAAATATCTTTTGTGCTGTCTTGGGCATCCAAGAAAAGTAATTGGGCGATAACGGAGTTGGCCATGTTGTCTTCAACTGGACCTGTTAGCATGATGATGCGGTCTTTCAGAAGACGAGAGTAAATATCATAGGAACGTTCTCCACGGCTTGTTTGTTCAATAACTACAGGAATCATTCATTTCTCCTTTTAATGTTGAATTTTCTTAGTCTTACGACTCAATACAGAACTATTATATCTTTTTGGTCAAAAAAGGTCAAATTTTTGCTCTATTCTCTAAACAGAAACAAAAACTCAACCTCCTTTCAAGTCAAAAACGAACTTCTAGTTTCAATATTTAATTTGGAATTTTATTTAGTACCAAACAAGCGGTCTCCAGCATCTCCTAGACCTGGAACAATATAACCGTGTTCGTTCAAGCGTTCATCCAAGGCCGCAGTAAAAATTTCTACATCTGGGTGTGCTTCTTGAAGGGCTTTCACTCCTTCTGGAGCAGATACTAGGCAGACAAACTTGATATTTGAAGCACCACGTTTTTTAAGGGAATCTACTGCCAAGATTGCTGAGCCACCTGTTGCCAACATTGGATCAACGACAAAGATTTGACGTTGGTCAATATCTTCAGGCAATTTCACCAAATATTCAACTGGTTGAAGGGTTTCTTCATCACGGTACATACCGATATGACCAACTTTGGCTGCTGGAACCAAGCTCAAGAGGCCATCTACCATCCCGATACCTGCACGCAAGATTGGGACAATAGCCAATTTTTTCCCAGCCAATTGTTTTTGAACTGTCTTTGTGATAGGTGTTTCGATTTCCACGTCTTCAAGTGGAAGATCACGAAGTACTTCATATCCCATCAACATCGCAATCTCATCTACTAGCTCACGAAAAGCTTTTGTAGAAGTATCTGTACGTCGCAAGATTGACAATTTGTGTTGAATGAGTGGATGATTAATGACTTCAATTTTTCCCATTTTCTGAGTTCCTTCTTTCAATTTATTCTTCTTATTATATCAAAAAACGGTTTAAAAAGCTTTCTAAACCATTTATTTTTATTAATTTTTAAATCAAATCTGCCTCTTGAAGAGCTGTCTGAACAGTCTCTAATGGTAAATGGGTCAACTCGGTGCCTTTTTCTTGATAAAGGTACTGGGCATAGTCATCCATTCGGTACTGGTTGATATAAACCACGCGCTTGCAACCAACTTGAAGCAGTTGTTTGGTGCAGTTCAGACAAGGGAAATGGGTCACATAGGCTGTAAATCCTCTGGGAACCCCTCGCTCAGCCCCTTGGAGAATAGCATTAACCTCGGCGTGAAGGGTTCGAACACAGTGACCTTCAATGACCAGACATTCGTGGTCAATACAGTGCTCCGTTCCTGATACGGAACCATTATAGCCAGTTGAAATGACTTTATTGTCTTTGACTAAGACAGCTCCCACCTTGGCACGTTTGCAGGTCGAACGATTGGCAATCAGTAAAGCCTGGGCTGCAAAGTACTCATCCCAAGCCAGTCTTTTTTCTGTCATAAGTCTTCTCCTTATCCCCTATTTTTTGAAAAATGGCAAGCGTAAATCTGCAATCTTTTCAGCTGGAACCTTCATGCCATCCTTGATCCATTTGAGCAGAACCGATACGATGGCAGAACTCCAAAAGGAATGAAGGTAGCTACTAACGCCTTTTGATTTTCCGTGATATTTTTCTAGAAATTCCTGCATGGCTTGGACAAAAATCTTTTCCAAATGGTAGTCCAGAGCAAGTTGAATAACCTTGGCTTCTTTCTTTGCTGCGCGGAAAAGGTGTACCCAGACTAGATAAAGATCGGTTTTGACATCGTAGTGGCTCAACTGTTCCATAATGTTATGGACACTGCGTTTAAAAACACTTTCCAAAATCTCTTCTTTGGAGTCATAGTTACGATAGAAGGCAGCACGAGAGACGCCCGCCCGTTTGACCAGCTCCGAAATACTGATCTTGGCCAAGTCTTTTTTCTCTAGAAGTTGCAAAAGAGCCGTCTCGATTGCTTCTCTGGTTAAAAAATTGGATTCTTGATTTGATTTTCTGAGATTTTCAAGAGATTTTTCAGATATTTTACGTTCAGACATAACAATTTCTTTCTACTTGTGACAACAGAGAGGTGGTACTTTTGTTTCAAGGGCTTTCATGATATAATTGTAAAAAAAGACAGAACCTTTGTCAATGTATAAGTGACAAAGATGGAGAATTTCTATGACTTGGAAGATTGTAGCTGACTCTGGTTGTGATTATCGTCAACTGGCAACTCCTGCTATTGATACGGAATTTGTTAGTGTTCCTTTAACCATTCAAGTAGCTGATCAGGTCTTTATCGATGATGCCAATCTTAACATTGACCACATGATGGAAACAATGTATGCGACTTCTGAGGCTTCAAAATCAGCTTGTCCTAGCCCTGATGATTACTTGCGTGCATTTGAAGGTGCTAAGCATATCTTTGTCGTTACTATCACTGGTACTCTTTCAGGTAGCCATAATAGTGCACAACTCGCTAAGAATATCCACCTTGAAGAACATCCTGACACTCAGATTCATGTGATCGATACATTGTCTGCAGGTGGTGAGGTTGACTTGATTGTCGATAAAATCAATAGTTTGATTGATCAAGGACTTTCTTATGAGGAAATTGTTAAAGCTATTACAGCCTACCAAGAAAAAACGAAGTTGCTCTTTGTCCTCGCTAAGGTCGATAACTTGGTAAAAAATGGCCGTTTGAGTAAGCTTATCGGTACAGTTGTTGGCCTTCTCAACATCCGTATGGTTGGGGAAGCAAGTGAAACTGGAACCCTAGAACTACTCCAAAAAGCGCGTGGACCAAAAAAATCCCTTCAAGCAGCCTATGAAGAACTCATCAAGGCTGGCTACGCTGGTGGTCGAATTGTCATGGCTCATCGCAGTAATGAAAAATTCTGTCAGCAATTGTCAGAACGCTTGCTAGAAACCTTCCCGCAAGCGGATATCAAAATCATCCCGACGTCTGGTCTCTGCAGTTTCTATGCAGAAGATGGCGGTTTGTTGATGGGATATGAAATTAACTAAGATTATGAGCAACAAGAGATGCCAAGCATCTCTTGTTTTTTGTGGTACAATAGAGCTATGAAACATTTTGATACTATTGTCATCGGTGGTGGACCTGCTGGCATGATGGCTACAATTTCCAGTAGCTTTTATGGTCAAAAAACTCTTCTCATCGAAAAAAATCGAAAACTTGGCAAAAAATTAGCTGGAACGGGCGGTGGTCGTTGTAATGTGACCAACAATGGTAGCTTGGACGACCTACTAGCTGGCATCCCGGGAAATGGGCGTTTTCTTTACAGTGTCTTCTCCCAGTTTGATAACCATGATATCATCAACTTTTTTACGGAAAATGGTGTTAAACTCAAGGTCGAAGACCATGGACGCGTCTTTCCTGCTAGTGACAAGTCTCGGACTATTATCGAGGCGCTAGAAAAGAAAATCACTGAACTCGGTGGTCAAGTTGCTACTCAAACGGAGATTGTTTCGGTTAAAAAGATAGACGACCAGTTTGTCCTCAAGTCCGCAGACCAAACCTTCACTTGTGAAAAACTCATTGTCACAACTGGCGGAAAATCCTATCCTTCTACTGGTTCGACTGGTTTTGGTCATGAGATTGCCCGTCATTTTAAACATACCATTACTGAGCTTGAAGCCGCTGAAAGTCCTTTATTGACAGATTTCCCCCATAAGGCCTTGCAGGGAATTTCACTGGACGATGTGACCCTAAGCTACGGCAAGCATGTCATCACTCATGATTTGCTTTTTACCCACTTTGGTTTGTCAGGTCCTGCTGCCCTACGTATGTCTAGCTTTGTCAAGGGCGGAGAGGTTCTCTCACTCGATGTTTTGCCTCAACTTTCTGAGAAGGACTTGATTACATTTCTAGAAGAAAATCGGGAAAAATCCTTGAAAAATGCTTTAAAAACTTTGCTTCCAGAACGCTTGGCAGAATTGCTTGTTCAAGAATATCCTGACAAAGTTAAACGGCTAACTGAAAAGGAACGCGAACAACTTCTCCAGTCCATCAAGGCTCTCAAAATCCCTGTGACCGGAAAAATGTCCCTTGCCAAATCCTTTGTAACTAAAGGCGGTGTCAGTCTCAAGGAAATCAATCCCAAAACTCTGGAAAGTAAGCTCGTTCCTGGTCTCCACTTTGCTGGCGAAGTCATAGATATCAATGCCCACACGGGTGGCTTTAACATCACTTCTGCCCTCTGCACCGGCTGGGTGGCAGGCTCCAATCCAATAAATACCAAGTAAGAAAGGAAGTCCTTTGGAACATATTATTTTACTGAGAGGCGTTACTCCTAATGGAAAAAATGCTATCCCGAAAATGTCTTATTTGGTAGATATTCTGACAGAAGCTGGTTTTCAACACGTTCGAACCTATATTCAAAGTGGGAATATCATTCTTGAAAGTGACTTAGATTTAGAAGAAATACGAGAACGCGTTCATACTCTGATAAAGGAAAAAATTGGGGCCGACTTAAAAATGGTTATCAAGAATAAGAACGATTTTGAAAAGATTGTTCATGAGAATCCATTTAAAGAAGACTATCTTCATGATCGTGTGCATGTAATTCTTTATCAAGGACTTATCCAAAGTCTGCCACTAGAAAAATTGAAAACTGACTACGGCGAGGAAGAAATCTGTGTAGGCGATTACTGTCTCTACCTCTATCTCCCTAGAACTGCAAAACAAAAAAAGCTCAATACCAACTATCTTGAAAAATTGTTTGGCCTGGATCTGACCATGCGAAAGTTAAACGTAGTAGAAAAGTTACTAACAAAATAGGAGAACAAGATGAACAGAAGAGAAACAGTCGAATTTGTCAATATGTGTATGATTCAAAACGGAGACAAGGTTCTGGTTCAAGATCGAGTTAATCCTGACTGGCCTGGCATTACTCTTCCTGGTGGTCATGTTGAACGTGGCGAATCCTTTGTCGATGCTGTCATTCGTGAAGTGAAAGAAGAAACTGGTCTGACCATTTCCAAACCACAACTCTGTGGTATCAAAAACTGGTACGATGACAAGGATTATCGTTATGTCGTCCTTTTTTACAAAACAAAACACTTTTCAGGTGAACTCCAGTCTTCAGACGAAGGGAAGGTATGGTGGGAAGATTTTGACAATCTATCTCATCTAAAACTTGCTACTGATGATATGTCTGATATGCTTCGTGTTTTTTTAGAAGAGGATCTCAGTGAATTCTTTTACTATAAAGACGGTGACGACTGGCTTTATGATTTGAAGTAAAAAATAGGCTAGGAAATTCCTAGCCTATTTATTCTGCATTTGTCTGAACGTAAGCAGCAATGACATCTGATGTGTATTGAGCTGTACCAGGTCCAAACTTGTCAATGTTTTCCTTAAACTCTGGGTTGTAGACGTAGCCTTTACCGATATGACCGAAGACTTCAATAGAGCAGTCAAATCCATAAGTACGAATAGCTTGCAAGAGTTTGGCTGCTTCCTCTTGGTTTTCGGCCGCTGTTGCAGGCAGACCAGCTTGAAGGTTTTGTACCAAGGCTTGAAAAACTTGGTTGAAGGCGGCTGTAGCCTCATCTTCTCTACCACTTTGGCGTTCAAGCGCTTGGCCCATGACTTCTTGACCATATTTCTCTACCGCTTCTTGGTGGTATTTTTGATTGTCTTGATAGCTAAATCCAGTGAATTTTTCCTCAATGGTCATTTTTCTTTCTCCTTTTTGTTCTTGAATGGTTTTTTGCAAGGTGGAAATCAAGGTATCCAGGTGTTGCCTTTCTCGAGTTAGATAATCCAACTGCCTAGTCAAATGGGGCAATAAATCTGTTCTTTCTTCCTTTAACAGCTCTGCTATTTTTTCTAAAGAAAAGCCTAGATATTTGTAGTACAGAATGACCTGAAGTCGTTCCAAATCCTCCTGACTATAGGTTCGATAGCCGTTTTCCGACTTTAAGGGAACCAGAAGTCCTATCTTATCGTAGTGATGCAGAGTCTTAACAGAGACACCTGAAAGCTGCGCAGCTTCTTTTATATGGTACATGATTTCCTCCTTATACTCAATGAAAATCAAAGAGCAAACTAGGAAGCTAGCCGCAAGCTGTACTTGAGTACGGTAAGGCGACGCTGACGTGGTTTGAAGAGATTTTCGAAGAGTATTACATTGATAGTATAACCCCTCCCCCTAGGTCAGAGTCAAGCGTTTTTGCGAAAAATTTTTAACTTTTTGAGAAAGGTGTGAAAACTTGAAAATGGTTTTCTTGACAGACCTCAGAAAACATGATAGGATAGTCAAGTCTATCAATCAAACAGAAAGCTCATAAAGAGCCATTGAGAGAAGGCTATTTGACAACTCAAGTAGCCTTTTCTTATTTTAAAAAAGGAGATTGGAGTTTAACTATGTCAGAAAAATCGCAATGGGGCTCGAAACTTGGCTTTATTCTAGCATCTGCTGGCTCAGCCATCGGGCTTGGTGCCGTTTGGAAGTTTCCCTATATGACTGCTGCAAATGGCGGTGGTGGCTTTTTACTGGTCTTTCTCATTTCTACCATTTTAATCGGTTTCCCGCTCTTGCTTGCTGAGTTTGCCCTTGGACGTAGTGCTGGCGTTTCTGCTATCAAAACCTTTGGAAAACTAGGCAACAATAACAAGTACAACTTTATCGGTTGGATTGGTGCCTTTGCCCTCTTTATCCTCCTCTCCTTTTACAGTGTCATTGGAGGTTGGATTCTGGTTTATCTGGGTATTGAGTTTGGCAAATTGTTCCAACTTGGTAGAACGGGTGATTATGCTCAGTTATTTACTACAATCATTTCAAATCCAGCCATTGCCCTTGGCGCACAAGCTGCCTTTATCTTGTTGAATATCTTTATTGTATCACGTGGGGTTCAAAAAGGGATTGAAAGAGCCTCGAAAGTCATGATGCCCCTACTCTTTATCATCTTTGTCGTCATCATCGGGCGCTCTCTCAGCTTGCCAAATGCCATGGAAGGGGTTCTCTATTTTCTCAAACCAGACTTTTCAAAACTAACTAGCGCTGGTCTCCTCTATGCTCTGGGTCAATCTTTCTTTGCTCTCTCACTAGGAGTTACAGCCATGCTGACCTATGCATCTTACTTGGACAAGAAAACCAATCTGGTCCAGTCAGGTATTTCCATCGTAGCCATGAACATCTCGGTATCCATCATGGCGGGACTAGCCATTTTCCCAGCCATGTCAGCCTTCAATATCCAGTCTGAAGGGGGACCAAGCCTACTGTTTATCGTCTTGCCTCAACTCTTTGACAAGATGCCTTTTGGAACTATTTTCTACATTCTTTTCCTCTTGCTCTTCCTCTTTGCGACGGTTACTTCTTCTGTCGTGATGCTGGAAATCAATGTGGGCAATATCACCAACCAGGACAACAGCAAGCGTGCTAAATGGAGTGCTATTCTAGGAATCTTGACCTTTGTCTTTGGAATTCCTTCAGCCCTTTCTTACGGTGTTATGGCGGATGTTCACATCTTTGGGAAGACTTTCTTTGATGCTATGGACTTCTTGGTTTCCAATCTCCTCATGCCATTTGGAGCTCTCTGTCTGTCACTTTTTACTGGCTATATCTTTAAGAAGGCTCTTGCTATGGAGGAACTCCATCTCGATGAAAGAGCATGGAAACAGGGACTTTTCCAAGTCTGGCTCTTCCTCCTTCGTTTTATCATTCCTATCATCATCATCGTGGTCTTTATCGCCCAATTTATGTAAATACAAAAAAGGACTTGAGAATATCTCTCAAGTCTTTTCTTTTTATGGATGACTGACAATCAATTCCAAACCTTGCCCTTCCAGAGTCCAAGCTTCAACATCACTTGGTAGGATAAAGTGGCTCCCTTTTTGGATTGGATAGTTTTTCCCGTCAACAGTTAGTTGACCTTGACCAGCCAAGACACTCAACAAGCTGTAGTCAGCTGTCTTTTCAAAGTTAACTTTTCCAGTAATTTCCCATTTGTAAACTGCGAAGAAATCATTGGATACAAGGAGAGTGGAACGTAGATCATCTGCTTTGACAGTGACAGGTCGGCTATTGGCAGGTTCTCCAATGTTTAAAACATCGATGGATTTTTCAAGATGAAGTTCACGCAAGTTGCCCTTGTCATCCTTGCGGTCAAAGTCATAGACACGGTAGGTAGTGTCACTAGACTGCTGGGTTTCAAGAATCAAGATACCTGCACCGATAGCGTGCATGGTACCACTTGGCACATAGAAGAAATCTCCAGCCTTAACTGGCACTTTTGTCAGTAAGGCATCCCAGTTCTTGTCCTCAATTTGCTGGCGGAGTTCTTCTTTTGACTTGGCATTGTGACCATAGATAATCTCTGATCCCTCATCCGCTGCGATGATATACCAGCATTCTGTTTTTCCAAGTTCGCCTTCGTGTTCTAGTCCATAGGCATCGTCTGGGTGAACTTGGACGCTAAGCCAGTCGTTGGCATCGAGAATTTTAGTTAAGAGAGGAAATACTGGTTCTGGACGGTTGCCAAACAACTCACGGTGTTCCGCATACAAAGTAGCAAGGTCTGTTCCCTCGTAGCGTCCATTGGCTACCTTAGAAACTCCATTTGGGTGGGCTGAGATAGCCCAGTATTCCCCGATTTTTTCACTTGGAATGTCGTAACCAAACTCATCACGTAGCTTGGTCCCACCCCAGATTTTTTCTTGCATAACTGATTGTAAAAATAATGGTTCTGACATGTCGATCTCCTGTCTGATTTTTCTCCCCTCATTATAGCAAAAAAAGAGTTCGAATTGAACTCTTTTTTCTATTTTATAAAGTAGGGAGAAGATTTTGTAAAAATAGTAACGAAACAATCTCTTACTTGATGGAGGAACCCCTAAAGCAGCAATCAGAAAGCTCGCTGTCAACGGCTATTCTCCTCAACTCTCATTAGACTTTCTTTACTTGAGAATCTATTTTTATGTACAAAAAAGACTGAAACCAGTCTTCTTTTTAAATCAAAGCTGTGATAGCCGTTACCAGACCAAAAATGATACCTGGCGCATTAGCAGCCGCAAGGGGAATATCTCTTTCTTTCTTGAAAAGACCGTAGTAAACCCAGAGACTACAGTTGATGGCTGCAACCAAGGGCTGGATAAAGTTCCCTTTTTGACCAGCCAGGTTGTTCATAATTTGCGGGAAGTAAGAGACGTACATCATAACAGACATGAAGGTCGCTACCCAACCCAAAACTTTCATTTGTTTTTCAGACATTTTCAAAACCTCTTTCATTTTTATGAATCATATTTTATAATCTTTTTTCAAAACAATCAAGTCTTTAAAACTTTTGTTATAAAGATATAAACTATCACAATCTTGTTATAAGAAAGAGGGAACAGAAAAAAGACCGAATTGCTCCGTTCTGTTTACTCAATCAAATATTAGAAAATGAATACTCCTTTTCAATGAATCGATTGATTGATGGTAAATAAGCCGTTAGAAATTATTGACAGTATCGAAATTTTCTAGTAAAATGAATTTTGTTAATACCTAAATGGTGTGTAGTTTTCTATCAACATAGTCAGGAGAAAAGGAACTTATGCTAAAAAAATTTAATGAATTGTCACTGAAAGATAAGGCTTATCTAATTGGCGGTTTGAGCTTATTAGTCATTGTGATCTCATTTGGTCTACTCAATCGTCAAACAGTAACTGTCAGTCTTGTCTTTACACAACTATCTGCTCCCTTGATTTTGGTGATTTTTACTTGTCTAGTAATCGGGATCATTGCTGGTAGTGCTATTGGTATTAGCTATCACCATAACAAGACTCAAGATCTGAGAAGCCGCATTGCTGAAGCAGAAGCGACTATCAATATAAAAGACAGGGAGCTTGTCCAGTACGAGGAACAGGTGCAACAATTAAAACAGGAAGCCAAACAATAAGTGTAGAAATCATAACCACCCGTGAAAACGGGTGGTTTTTTGTCTCGCACCTAACGGAGCGAGACGGACTGAAAGTCGCATAAATACAAAAAAGATCGAATTGCTCCGATCTTTTTAAGTTTCACTCCAAGAATGTTTAGATAAAAAATTTGATAATAGAATTACCTACTTCATACGATAAAAATCAATCACTAGACCAGCAGGCCCTTTAACTAATAAGGACTCTGTTCCCCAATCGGTTACAGTTGGTCCGTTTAAAACCTGGATACCAAGTTCTTTCAACCGTTGGTAATTCTGGTCTACATCCTCAACCTCGATATGAAGAATGATTCCTGACTGAAAATCTTCCAAAGGAATCAAATGATTTTGGGACAACATCAGACAGTGACTGCCAATCGTAAACTGAGCAAAACTGTCATCAACATAATCGGGCTTTTTATCCAAAATACGCTCCAAGTCAGCACAGACTTGGGGAACATCTGAAACGATAATATCTAATTGATTTAAATTCATTTACTATCCTCCAGAAAAAGACCGGATTGCTCCGATCTTTTTAAGTTCCACGAAGGAATTATTTAATTGCGCGTGATTGCAATCCTTCTTCTTCCAAGAAGAGGCGGAATGGTACGAGTTCTTCTGCTTCGTATTTTTCCTTGAAGTCTTTGATTGCTTCTTCTGAGTGAAGTTTTGGATCCAATTCAAGTACTTCTACTGGAAGTGGACGGTGTGGAGTGATGCGAGCATCGATCACAACAGTTTTACCTTCTTTGTTGAGTTTAACAGCTTCTGCAACAACTGCATCGATGTCTTCGATACGGTCAACTGTAAATCCTACAGCACCTTGAGCTTCAGCGATTTTCGCATAGTCAGCATTAGGGAAGTCACAACCAAACAAGTGTTTGTTTGTGTCTTCGTATTTGTCCTTGATGAAGGCATATTTACCATTTGAGAAGACAACGTTGATAACTGGAAGGTCGTATTGAACGTTTGTGATAACGTCTGGGTAGCACATGTTGAATGCACCGTCACCCATGATGTTCCATACTTGGCGATCTGGATTGTCTTTCTTAGCAGCGATACCACCAGGAAGGGCAATACCCATTGTCGCAAAGAGTGGAGATGTACGCCACATGTTCTTAGGTGTCATGTGAAGGTGACGAGTAGATGTTTGAGTAGTGTCACCTACGTCGATTGAGTAGATAGCGTCTTGATCAGCATGTTTGTTGATTGCATTGTAAACTTGATACAATTGCAATTCACCCTCAGTTTTACCTTCGAGTTTGTTCATGTAATCGCGCCAGTTTTGGTTGTTCTTCACGTTTGCACGCCACCATGGAGTAGACTCAACTGGGTTCACTTTGTCAAGGATAGCTTTAGCTGCTTGACCTGCGTCACCAAGGATTGAAGCGTCAAGGGCGTGACGTTTACCAAGTTTGTAAGGGTCGATATCCACTTGGATGAATTTTTCAGTGTTTTTGAATGCTTCGTAAACTTCAGCAAATGGGAAGTTTGAACCAAGGAAAAGAACTGTGTCTGCTTCAAAGACCACTTCGTTGGCTGGTTTCCAACCAACACGGTAAGCAGAACCTGTCAACCCTTCGTAGTTCCATTCAAAAGCTTCAAAGTTTTTACCAGTTGTGATGATTGGTGCTTTGATTTTACGTGACAATTCAGTAATTACTTCACCAGCTTTGACACCACCGTAACCAGCATAGATAACTGGACGTTCAGCGTTGTTCAAGATTTCAACAGCTTTGTTGATTTCAACTTCGTTCAAAGCAGGAGCGATGAATGAACGCTCGTAAGAACCTGAACCGTAGTATGAGTTTTCATCGATTTCTTGGAAACCGAAGTTTACTGGGATTTCAACAACAGCTGGACCTTTTTTAGCAACTGCAGCACGGCAAGCTTCGTCAATAACTTTTGGCAATTGCTCAGCGTAAGCAACACGTTTGTTGTAGACAGCGATACCGTTGTACATTGGGTTTTGGTTAAGCTCTTGGAAAGCATCCATGTTGAGTTCGTTAACTGGACGTGATCCAAGGATAGCAAGGAATGGAGTGTTATCCATAGCTGCATCGTAAACACCGTTAATCAAGTGAGTCGCACCTGGACCACCTGAACCGACTGCAACCCCGATTGAGCCACCAAATTTAGCTTGCATAACCGCAGCAAGAGCACCTGTTTCTTCGTGGCGAACTTGCAAGAAGCGGATATCTTTGTCTTCAGCCAAAGCGTCCATCAATGAGCTGAGTGTTCCTGATGGGATACCGTAGATTGTGTCTACGCCCCATGTTTTCAATACGTTGAGCATTGCTGCTGATGCAGTAATTTTCCCTTGAGTCATTATAACTCTCCTTCAAATATTTTTAAAATTTGATTCATCCGTTTTCATATACTAATTGGAAACGTTTCAGCAAATTTTTACTCTACTACTTTACCATAATTGTTTTTTGTCTCCTAAAAATGTGCTCAGAAGTTTTTATTCTCTATTACAGTACAGTTTGAAAGCGTTTTTTAGAACTGTTTTATAATACTCAATGAAAATTAAAGAGCAAACTAGGAAACTAGGCGCAGGTTGCTCAAAGCACAGCTTTGAGGTTGCAGATAAAGTTGACGTGGTTTGAAGAGATTTTCGAAGAGTATAAAAAGCGGGCAAGCCCGCTTTTAGTCTATCTTAGTAACGTTTAGCATGAGTGAACTGATCAAAACAGATACAGAGCTAAAGGCCATGGCTAGTCCTGCTAGTTCTGGATTGAGTACCAGACCTATACCTGAAAAAACTCCTGCTGCAATCGGAATTCCGATGACATTGTAGATAAAGGCCCAGAAGAGATTGAGAAGAATTCGATTGAAGGTTTTCTTGCTCATATCAAAGGCACGAACAACTCCTGTCAAATCATTGTGAGTAAGAACAATTCCTGCCGACTCAATAGCAATATCGGTTCCAGCGCCCATGGCAATTCCCACATCCGCCACACTGAGGGCTGGTGCATCGTTAATACCATCTCCGATAAAGGCCACTTTGCCAGCCTGTTGGAGTTGATGGATTTCATGCGCTTTTTCTTCTGGTAGAACACCAGCAATGACCTCTTCGATTCCGATTTGATCTGCAATAGCATGCGCTACACCAGCATTATCTCCTGTCAGCATGACTGTTCTAAGACCACGTTTTTTCAGCTGATTGATAGCGAGCTTGGCGTTTTCCTTGGGAATATCTTGCAGAGCAAGCAAGCCTTTTATCTCATTGTCAACAGCCAAGAACACAACTGTTTTAGCTTCTTTTTCTAGTTCTTCAAGTTTTTCGTGATAATTGCTTGAAATATCCATACCGTCTAGCATTTTAGCATTTCCAAGCAAGACTTGTTTCCCATTGATTTCCCCTGAAACACCTTTTCCATGAACAGCCTGGAAATTTTCTACAGTATGAAACTCAAGTCCAGCTTCACTCGCTCGCTTAACAATAGCCTCAGCCAGAGGGTGTTGAGAGGCTTCTTCCAAGGATGCGGCCAATCCAAGCACTTCTACTTCGTCGCCGATGATATCTGTTACCACAGGTTTTCCTTCTGTCAAAGTCCCTGTCTTATCAAAGACGAGAGTTTGGACTTTCTGAATTTCCTGTAGGACGGTTCCATTTTTTAGGAGAACCCCCATCTTGGCACTACGCCCTGTCCCTACCATCAGGGCTGTCGGTGTTGCGAGACCCAAGGCACAAGGGCAAGCGATAATCAACACTGCTACCCCGTAGAGAAGAGAGGTCACAAAGCTCGCCCCAAGCAAGACAAACCAAATCCAAAAAGTTAGAATTGCTAAAATGACAACTGCTGGGACAAAAATTCCTGAAATTTTATCCGTCAAGTCCTGAATCGGTGCGCGACTGGTCTGGGCTTTCTTCACAAAGTCCACAATCTGTGCCAAGACAGTCTCTGAACCAACTTTTTCTGCTTTAAAAATAAGAGTGCCGCTGTTATTTATGGTAGAGCCAATGACTGTATCTTCTACCGTTTTGTCTACTGGCAGGCTCTCACCTGTCACCATGGATTCGTCAATACTGGAGACGCCTTCGACTACAACCCCATCAACCGCAATCTTTTCACCTGGTCGTACTCGAATCAGGTCACCTACATGAACTTGGTCCAAGGGAACTTGAACATAGCTATCCTCACGCAAGACTTCTGCTGTTTTAGCTTGCAAGTCTAGTAATTTCTCTACAGCTTGGGAAGTATTTTTTCGCATTTTTTCCTCAAAAACGGCTCCCAAAAGAACGAAGAAGAAGATAAATGCAGCACTTTCAAAGTAAACGGGGAGACCAGCGAAGAGGGCAACTAAGCTATAGAAATAGGCCACTAGGGTTCCCAGAGCAACCAAGCTATCCATGTTGGCATTGTGCTTTTTAAAGCTGGCCCAAGCACTCTGGATATAAGGACCACCTGCTACTAGCATGATGGGTGTTGTGGCTAAAAAGGTGCCCCAACGCATGACTTGGTGACTAATTCCTCCTGTCGACATCCCAATCATGATAATCACAAGAGGCACAGTAAAGATACTGGTAATCCAAAAACGCTGTAGGAGGGATAGAGATTTTCGAGTCTTCTCAACTACGGTGTAGCTTCCCTTTTGCATCTTCATACCACATGAGAATTCATGCTCACCCAACTCTTGAGGTGTAAAACGAATTGTCTTCTCTTCATCCACGCCGATTGGTTCTAGAATACCTTCTGCTTCAAAAAGAATTTCCTTGTAACAGTTTGAAGGAGTGGCACGATGAAAGGTAATCTCAGCCGGAATCCCTTTTTGAAGCTGGATATGGGCTGGATGATAACCTTTGTCTGCCGTGATACGGATTTTTTGAACACCATTTTCAAGACTTGCTTTTACGATTTCAGTCATATCATTCTCCTATTCTACAATCATCTTGCCGTGCATCATGTTCATACCACAAGCAAAGCCAAACTTTCCAGCCTGTTCAGGTGTGATTTCCACTACATACTCTTCCCCCATAGGCAGGTCCGCATGCACTCCAAAATCTGGAAAAACAATCTGATCCAGACAGGGTGAAGGATCCTTACGGTCAAAGACAATGCGGGCTGGCACTGATTTTTTAAGAATAATCAACTCAGGCGTATAGCCCCCCATGACTTCCACTCGAATCTCTTGGTAGCCGTTTTTTTGCTGTGCCTTCTGTCCAGATTTTTCAGGCTTTTTGAAAAACCAAAACAAGATAAACGCGATAAGGGCAATACAAATAATGGTTACAATACTATTTAACATGACATCTCCTTTACATACAATTACATTTTACTTCTGTTACAGCGCTAGCTTTTTTCTCAGAAATCACAGCTTCCAAGTCTTCCAAGTCAGCCTGAGTAAAATCACATTCGACAATCAAGTCAGCCAACAAGTTCTTAATCCTACGAGAACAAACCTTGTCTTTGATATCTTGGACAAGCAAGTCTCGGCTTTGGTCTAGTGTTAAAAGGGCTGAATAGACAAAGGACTTGCCCTCTTTTTTTCTAGTTAAACATTCTTTCTCAACCAAACGAGCCAAAAGAGTCTGAACTGTAGACTTGGACCAGTCAAACCGCTCTGCCAAAACCCTGAACAAATCCGTACTGGTCTGTTCTCCCTGCATCCAAACAATCTTCATAACCTGCCATTCTGCATCTGAAATCTGCATCAGCACACCTCCTAAATCTACATTTGTCGATTACAGTTATTAGTATACTCTGAAAATCTACATTTGTCAACTATAGTTTTTATTATTTTTTCGAAAAATAGAATTATAATCCTGTAACGAGAGATTTTCAGTCAAATTTCACTATATAAACTATAAAAATATGCTATACTGTAGAAAAAAGAAAACAACCACTAGGGGTGCGTAAAGCTGAGATTAACGACTGTTAGATCCCTTTGACTCAATCTAGGTAATGCTAGCTGATGGAAGTGGAAATGATGATGAGGACTAGCTGGTCTTCTATTACTTTCCTGAAACAGACTAGCTTGTTCTTAAGAATACAAACTTCAGTTGGTTGGGAGGTTTTAGATGACTTATTTACCCGTTGCTTTGACCATTGCAGGGACTGACCCTAGTGGCGGTGCTGGCATTATGGCTGATTTAAAGTCATTCCAAGCTAGAGATGTCTATGGAATGGCCGTTGTGACCAGTCTTGTCGCTCAAAATACCAGAGGCGTTCAATTAATCGAGCACGTCTCCAACCAAATGCTGGAAGCTCAATTGGAGAGTGTCTTTTCGGATATCAAGCCTCAGGCTGTAAAAACAGGGATGTTGGCAACTACTGAGATCATGGAGATCATCCAACCCTATCTTAAAAAGCTTGACTGTCCCTATGTGCTGGATCCTGTTATGGTCGCTACGAGTGGGGACACCCTGATTGATACCAGTGCGAGAAGCTACCTAAAAACAAATCTGCTTCCCCTTGCAACCATTATCACTCCCAATCTTCCTGAGGCAGAAGAGATTGTTGGTTTTTCGATTCATGATCCAGAAGACATGCAACGTGCCGGTCGCCTGATTATAAAAGAATTTGGTCCTCAGTCCGTTGTTATCAAAGGTGGCCATCTTGAAGGTGGTGCCAAGGATTTCCTTTTTACCAAGGAGGAGCAATTTGTCTGGGAAAATCCAAGAATTCAAACTTGTCACACCCATGGTACTGGATGTACCTTTGCTGCTGTGATTACGGCTGAACTATCCAAGGGCAGAAGTCTTTATCAGGCAGTTGATAAGGCCAAGGCCTTTATCACAAAAGCCATCCAAGACGCTCCTCAACTCGGACATGGTTCTGGCCCAGTCAACCATACAACTTTTAAAGATTAAGAAAAAAACTCTCTAGTTCCCGCTTTAAGGGAATTAGAGAGTTTTTGATTAGGAAATCATGTCATCCAGCTTTGTTAAAAAGGCTTGCGTTTTTGCCTCAATATCTTCTGCCTGCATCAGATCACGTACGACAGCTACTCCAGCTATACCCGTGCCGATAAGTTGGTCAATATTCTCTGACGTCAGGCCTCCGATAGCAACTACTGGAATAGCGACCGTTTGGCAAATTGTTTTCAAGGTTGAAATCAGGGTGATGGGAGCATTCTCCTTGGTTGTAGTCGGGAAAATGGCTCCTGTTCCCAAGTAATCCGCACCTGATGTTTCTGCTTCGAGGGCTCTTTTAACTGTTTTAGCAGTGACACCGAGGATTTTTTCGGGACCCAAGACTTTGCGGGCAACCGAAACTGGTAGTTCATCGTCGCCGATATGCAGACCTGCTGCATCGACTGCAAGACAGACATCCAACCGATCATCGATGATCAAGGGCACCTGGTAGGCATCTGTTATTTCCTTGACTTGTTTTGCCAAGTGATAGTATTGATTGGTGGTGAGATTTTTTTCTCGTAGTTGGACAATGGTAACACCTGAACGGCAGGCTGTCTCGACTTTTTCAAGAAAGTTTTCCAAGGAATCTTGGTAGCGATTGGTTACTAGATACAGTCTAAGTGCTTCTCTATTCATAAAAGTCTCCTTTGATGGCTTCTAGCCAATTTTCGTCTCTTTTTAGGAGAGAGAGTTGATTGAGAACTTGGTAACGAAAATCTTCTAATCCCATTCCTTGGACAACTATTCTCTCAGCAGCGATATTGAGATAAGAGACCGCTAGGCAAGAAGCTTCAAATGCAGTCTTTCCTTGGCTAAGAAGAACGGCAGTCAAGGCTCCAACCAGGTCTCCTGTCCCTGTTATCCAGTCCAATTCTGCACAGCCATTTCCCAATATTGCAACCTGATTCTCCGAAACAATGAGGTCCTTGGGGCCAGTGACTAAAAATGACATACCAGAATAGGTCTGACACCAGTCTTTCAAAACTTGAAGCAAATCCTCCGTTTCTTGATCTTTAGCACTCGCATCAACTCCAACTCCATGGTGTTTTAAGCCAACAAGACTTCGGATTTCTGACATATTTCCTTTAAGGATCGTGGGCTTGTATTCTAAAAGATCTCTGACTAGTCCCTTACGAATGGGTGATGCTGCAACGCCAACCGCATCTACTACCATTGGGAGACAAGCTTGAGCTGCATAAGTAGCTGCCATACGGATTGCTTTTTCCTTCTCAGCAGACAAATGCCCCAAATTGATGAAGAGAGCCTGACTTTGCTTAGTAAAAGCAAGAACCTCACGGGGATCATCCGCCATAACTGGTTTACATCCCAGAGTCAAAATACCATTAGCCAGCATCTCACAGGAAATCTCATTGGTGATACAGTGAATTAGGGAACTAGAGCCTAGAGGAAAGGGATTTGTAAATACCTGCATCAGTCTATCCTTTCTCCAAAGAAATATCCCTGCACTTTTTTAAAGAATTCCTGCTTGATTAAAAATCGAAAGGCGATAAAGGAAATCGCTGTACCAATCAAGGTTGCTCCGAAAAATCTCGGAGTGTAGATAAACCAGCTAAGCTTGGCCGCAGATCCTGTAAAGAGAACCATGACAGGATAGGAAACAATGGAACCGATAATACCTGTTCCCAAAATCTCTCCTAGGGCAGAAAAGTAAAATTTCCCACCATACTTATAAAAGAGACCTGCAAGGAGTGCTCCAAAGGTAGCTCCTGTTAGGGCCAAAGGGGGAATGCCTTGAGTAGACATACGGATAAAGGCTGTCACTGTAGCCATGACCAAGGCATAAACAGGTCCCATCATGATTCCTGCCAGAATATTGACTACACTAGACATCGGTGCCATTCCTTCAATTCGAAAGATGGGTGTAAGAACTACGTCAAGGGCAATCATCATGGATAAAATAGTTAATTTGTGAACTTGTAGTTGGTGGTTTCTCATTTTCTATTTCTTCTCTGTTTCTAAGGACTGCAAATCACTCGTCCAGGTTTGATGTTGGTAAGCCATCTCCCAAAACTTGGCTTCCATGTGGACACTTCTGTGGAAGGCCTCTAGCATTTTTTGTTTGTCCGTCTCATTGCTTTCTCGATAGAGCTGATTAACCAGCGCTTCTTCCTCTCTGATCTGCTGTTCTAACTCATCGGTGATATAGGTCTCAATCCACTGTTGATAAAGAGGATTCGGGGATGGTTTGCGATTAAGTGCCTTACCCAAATCATGGTATAACCAAGGACATGGGAGCAAACTAGCAAAAGCAATGCCCAAGTTTGGCTCTGCAAACTGACGATAAATATGAGAAATGTAATGATAACAGGTTGGAGCGATTGGATGTTGCTCCATTTCCTGGTCGCTGATTCCTAATTCCTTGAAAAATTGTTGGCGGATAAACAACTCACCCTCCACTAGACTCTGGGCATTTTGTTTCAAGAGTCTTTTCATCTCCTCGTTGGAAGTCTTATCAGCCAAGAGGTGATAGGCTTCTGAAAAAGACTTCAGATAGTAGGCATCCTGAATCAGGTAATAGCGGAAAATAGAAGGTTCCAACGCTCCCTCTTGTAACTGTAGAACAAAGGGATGCTGAAAGGAAGCCTGCCAAGCTTCCTTGGATAATTCCATCGCAATATCTGTAAATTCCATAATAACTCCTTTATAGAAATAAACTGGTTTGAAGCAATAAAAAGAACAGCAGGTAGATTAATTTTGTTTTTTTAGAAATATAAAAAGTCCGATAGCGATTCTCCAAATGAACATGTTCGTCATATCCATGCGCAGATAGAGCTCTCAAGTAGAGATGGCGCCATCTAAAAACTGTCATCAGAACCTTACTGTAAATCAAGGGCGACCAAACATGCAATTTTTGGCCACGCAGTAAGCAAGCTTCCTTGAGAGACTTGATTTCTTGCTGAATGAGGGGAAAGGCATTGAATACCACAATCAAGGCATAGGCCCAAGAACGCGAGAACCCCTTTTGAGCCAAGTACAAGAGAAGCTCTTTTAAGGAAATACTGGAAACAAAGACAAGGCCGATACAAACCGTCACAAAAGCCCTCGTTCCAAGCATGACTGCCTGCGAAGCATCCCCATGTAACTGTACTGCCCAATAGTTGGCGAAGGATGGCAAAATGGCGAGCACAAGCATCCAAGCCAACATCTTAAATCGACGGTGGTAGAGCATGAAGAGAATGCAAAATGCGACTACTGAAAGATTAAGAGCAATCGAAGGAATGAAGGATGTTTCCAAGGATAAAATTAGCAAGAAAAGACTGAGTATCAGTGTCCGGGTTGCGACTTTGATCATACTACCTCACCTCCCCTAGAGTATCATTGTTCAGAGAGGGGAGAGGTTTGCTGATGATCACGTCTTGGAGATGACTGAGCCCCTCACTAGTCATCTCAATCCAATAATCAACCACAGAGATCAAGGGATCTAAACGATGGCTAATGATCAAAAAACTTCTTCCTTGATTTCTATCCTCCAGAATCCACTGACAGAAATAATGGCAAGCTCTATCATCCAAACCAGCAAATGGTTCATCTAGCAAAATCACAGAAGCCTTGCTGGTCAAGATGGTCAATAGCTGAAGAATCTTTTGCTGGCCACCACTTAATTGATAAGGACTCTTATCGAGTGCCTGATCCAAATTAAAAAATTGTAATGCTTGGAGAATCCGCTGATTTCTTTCAGAGTCTGAGCTATCTAATTGCAGTTCTTCTCTCAGACTGACTCGGATAAACTGCTTCTCAGCTTCCTGAACAACACCCGTCAGATCACGATACAAACTCTTTTTCTTTTTCAGGACTTTCCCCTTCCAAGTAATGCACCCTTTATACTTTTGAAATTGAAGAATAGACCGAAATAGGGTTGATTTCCCGACACCATTGTCACCCAGGATACAGGAAATTCCTTGGTAGAATGTAAAATCAGAAATGGAAAAGAGGGGGCGATGATCTAGCTCACAAGTCACACGATCCATATGGAATAGTTCTGGACTAGAAGCAACTTCCTTTGAAGCAATCTGTGTCATCTCAGAGGTAGGGATTTTATTTATTTCCCTTAGTTGCCCGTCTCTTAGCTCCACCATATGGTCGATATAGACTTCATAGTCTGATAAATCATGGTCACACAGGATGACTGTCTTCCCATTAGAGGCCAATTCCTTTAGAATCTCCAATATCTCTATCCTACTTTTGCGGTCAATAGAAGCAAAGGGCTCATCCAAGAGATAGACCCTAGGATTCATGGCAAAGAGAACAGCCAGCGCAGCCTTTTGCTTTTCCCCACCTGATAAGTGATGGATGGGACGGTGCGAGATTGGCTCGCAACGACATTGCCGGACCACCTCTGCTATTTTAGCATCAATCTCTTGAACAGGATGGCCGATATTCTCCAAGGTAAAAATCAGCTCTTCAAACAAGTTCTCCATGGTGAATTGATGATTGGGATTTTGAAAGAGAATACCAACCGTCTGGACACGTTCAACGATAGAAAGCTGACTGACCTGGTTTTCATCTATCAGGACTTGACCACTATAGGGTAAGGAAGTGACCTGGGCAATGATTTGAAAGAGGCTGGATTTTCCTGAACCACTGCTCCCAACTAACAAGGTGAAAGCTTGCGCATGAAAAGTAAAATCAATCGGCTCCGAAAAGATTGGGGACTGAATCTCCCGTAGTTCCAGCCCCATCTACGCCTTTCCTCCAGCCGCAAACTGATGATAGAGTTTGACAATGGCACGAACCAAGATGGCACAGAAGAAAAAGACGGAAATAAAACGCACCACAAGCAAGGAAAGGACAAAAGGAAGGGAAAAGGCGTAGTAACCTAACTTAATGTATTCATAGACAAAGCTAAAAAGCGTAATCCCAATACTATTAGCAGTTAGAGAGAGCCAACTTTCATAGCGATTCTTGGTTACGAGAAAACCAAATTCACTTCCCAAGCCTTGAACCAAGCCAGACAAAAGAGCGCCTAGGCCGAATTGGCTACCATAAAGGACTTCAGCAAGCGCAGCGAGCACTTCTCCAATCGTTGCACTTCCGATTCTTGGAACAAAGATAGCCGCAATGGGCGCAGCCATACACCAGAGACCAAAGAGGATTTCATTGGCAAAGGCCTGCAAACCAAGAGGGGCCAAGATTAGGGTGAGGATATCAAATAGATAACCCGAACCCACAAAAACGCCACCAAAAAAGATAGACAAGAAAGCAAGCAAGATAACATCTTTTAACTGCCATTTTTTCAACATAAAAAACTCCTTTTTTAAAGAAAAGTGGGGCATTCTAGGAGAGCTACCGAAAGACTTGCCGTCAAGCCTATCCTCTTTAGATAAACAAAAAAACTCCAATTACAAACGAGAATTAGAGTTTACCTTACAAGATTAGACAGTTCCTTTCGACATACGAAAAAAACCTTTTCACATTTCCCTTCGCCAGTATTAACTGTATCAGGTTCAATGGGTATCATCTCAGCCTAAGGCACCCCAAATGTCTTTATTATTTAATTACTGGACCAGTATAACAGAAATTGAAAGCCCTAGCAAGATATTTGACCGAAAAATATATTTATATAGTTTGTTTGTTCATTCTTTTAAGCTACATCAAAGGATTGCATCTGTCCTATAATTCATAACCGATATCAAAAAAGGCTAATTCTAAACCAACTGCTTGATTCCAGCGTTGCTGAAGTTCTGTCAAATCTTCTCGATTTTTCCCGACACGATTAAGTTCATCAACTAGAAATTGAACCCACTCTGCAAAGAAAGGACCTCTATGTAGATTAATCCATTCCGAATGAATATAGGCTTCAGGTAGTGCCAAATCTTTAGAACCCCAGTCTAAATAGAGACCTTCTGCAATGACCAGCATGACCAAAAGATGAGCATAGTCTGATGAAGCCACAGCAGAATACATTAGCTCCTGAAACGCTTTTGTTACAGGGTGCAAGTTCACTTCTAGATAGTCATTCTCTGCTACCTTTAACTCTTTGAAAGCCTTTTGGAAATAACCATCTTCATCTGCTTCAAGAAAGCCTAGTTGCTTGGCAAAACGAAGTTTGGATTCAAGCTGGTCTGCGTGAGCTACACAGGCACCCAGCATGGATAAGAAGGCATCAAAGAAATGATAATCTTGAATCAGGTAGTCTTTTAAGACCTTATTCTCAATTGTCCCCGCAAAAAGTTCCTTAACAAAACGATGATTGATTGCAGCCTGCCAATCCTTCTGACTGCTTTTTAATAATTCTCCAACGGTCAAACCCGGCTGAAATGCATAGTCTTGTGTTTCCATATTTATTTCTCCTTTCTTTACTCCTTAGTAATCAATAAAATATCAAGAAATACCAAGCAAAATCGTAATTCCACTTGATACTTTTAAAGAACATCGAGGGCATTTGCAGAGAGCTACCTAAAAAAGCCTATCCTCTTTTGATAAACAAAAAAACTCCAATTACAAACGAGAATTAGAGTTTACCTTACAAGATTAGACAGTTTCCTTCAACATACGAAAAAAACCTTTTCACATTTCCCTTCGCCAGTCTTAACTGTATCAGGTTCAATGGGTATCATCTCAGCCTAAAGCACCCCAAATGTCTTTATTATTTTATTACTGGACCAGTATAACAGAATTTGAAAGCCCTAGCAAGATATTTGATTGGAAAATATATTTATATAGTTTCTGATAACGATTTAATCTTTCTATACACGAATAAAAACCTCCACATAAGGTGGAGGCCTTCTACTTTATCAATACAATTTTAAGTCACGAGGGTCGACTGGGAAGGTTGGGTTGTATGGGTTATGACGGAGTTTGAAGTGTTTGACATCCTCAATAGTCTGAGTTCCAGATAATTGCATGACTGTCTTCAATTCTGCATTCAAGTGCTCAAAGACTTGACGCACACCAACACTACCACCGAGAGCCAAACCATAGATCACAGGGCGACCAATAGCTACCAGGTCTGCTCCTGAAGCCAAGGCTTTAAAGACGTGTTGACCGCGACGAACACCAGAGTCAAAGACAATTGGCACACGTTTATCAACTGCTTCAGCCACTTCTTGAAGTGAGTCAAAGGCAGCTGGCCCACCGTCGATTTGGCGGCCACCGTGGTTGGTTACCCAGATACCAGAAGCACCTGCGGCAAGAGAACGTTCAACGTCCTCACGGCATTGTGGCCCCTTGACATACACAGGAAGTCCTGAGTATTCAGCGATAAATTCGACATCGCGTGGAGACAAGCGTTGTTTAGCTGACTTGTAAACAAAGTCCATTGATTTTCCAGCACCTTCTGGCAAGTATTCCTCAACAATCGGCATGCCAACTGGGAAGACAAAACCATTGCGCTTGTCGACCTCACGATTGCCCCCTACAGTTGCATCCGCCGTCAAGACAATTGCTTTGTAGCCTTCAGCCTTCACACGGTCCATGATATGGCGGTTAATTCCATCATCCTTACTAAAGTAAAATTGGAACCAATGAGGTGTTCCTTGAAGAGCTTCCGTAATTTCTGGAAGGTCAACGGTAGAGTAAGAGCTGGTTGTATAAAGAGAACCAAATTCATGCACACCACGCGCAGTAGCTACTTCCCCCTGCTCATTTGCCAATTTATGAGCCGCAACAGGCGCCATAATAATTGGTGAAGATAATTTTTCACCTGCAAATTCAATCTCTGTACTTGGATTTTCAACATCACAAAGCGTATGTGGAACAATCAGTTTGTGGTTAAAGGCACGGATGTTCTCGCGTAAAGTGAAAGTATCCTCTGCTCCACTAGCGATATAACCAAAGGCAGCTTTAGGAATGACTTGTTGCGCCATTGGCTCCAAATCATAAGTGTTAATAAAATCTACAGGTCCTTCTGCATTACTTGTTTTATATGACATAAAGTGTCCTCCTTATTAAGTAAGCGTTTACTTTTTCTTACATAAACTATCTT
Organism: Streptococcus oralis subsp. oralis; assembly: GCF_002096445.1. Taxonomy (GTDB): domain Bacteria; phylum Bacillota; class Bacilli; order Lactobacillales; family Streptococcaceae; genus Streptococcus; species Streptococcus oralis_N. The sequence continues at coordinate 374,692 of NZ_NCUK01000013.1, read as the reverse complement.
ACCTCTTTTTCAGAATCCTTTCAAAAATTTTGTCTAGAAATTTCAAACTGATTATCTGAATATGCACCAAAAAAGAGAGGACTCTCATTCTACCATTATCCTATATTCATCTTTTCCTTTAGAAACCTTTATTTTATTGCCCACATATAAAAAATCAGGTAATCCTAGTGACTACCTGATTTTCTATGTTTTAGGCATTTTGCCAATTTTCTTGGTCTTCTTTAAAGCGTTTTAGGAGGTCGAGTCCTTCTGGCGTGATGTAACCTTCTTCTTGGGCTAAGTGGATTAGTTCACTGTAGTTAGAAAGCGTCACCAATTTTACACCAGCGTCTGCGAAGTTCTTATCAGCTTTTGGCAATTGATAACTGAAAATCGCTACAACTCCAAGAACATCGGCTCCTTCGCGTTTAGCTGCTGCTACGGCTTCAAGAACAGACCCACCCGTTGAAATGAGGTCTTCAACAACAACCATCTTTTGCCCCTGAGCTACGCGACCTTCTATTTGGTTACCAGCTCCGTGGTCTTTTGGTTTGCTACGGATGTAGGCAAAAGGCAAGTTCATCTTATCAGCGATGATAGCTCCGTGTGGAATCCCTGCTGTCGCTGTTCCTGCAATCACTTCTACTTCTGGAAATTCTGCTTTAATAGCTTCCACAAAACCATTTTCAATCAAGGTACGAGTTTCTGGATAGGAAAGCGTCACACGGTTGTCAGTATAAATCGGCGATTTGATACCAGATGCCCAAGTGAAAGGCTCCTCTGGTTTGAGGTAAACGGCTTGGATTTTCAAGAGGTGGCTAGCGATATCTTTAGCAAGTGTCATAGTATTCTCCTTTTGTTTTTATAATCTATTTCTTTAATTTCTGTCTTGGTTCCATTCATCCTTGATAGCATGATAAGCTGCAACAGGATCCTCAGATTGGGTAATGGGACGTCCCACTACGATATAGTCACTACCGATTTGATAGGCATCCGCTGGTGTCATGACACGTTTTTGGTCTCCAACCGCAGCTCCTGCCGGACGAATTCCTGGTGTCAGACAGATAAAATCTGGATTAGTGGCCTGCTTGATGAGTTGCACTTCCTGAGCTGAGCAAACGACACCATCCAAGCCCGCTTCAGCTGTCTTCTTGGCATAGTGAATCACAGACTCTTGTAGGCTGGTTTGGATATTTTGAAAATCCTGCATCTGGCTTTCCGACGTTGAGGTAAGCTGGGTCACAGCGATCAATTTGGCTTGTGTCCCTAGACCTTCACGCGCAGCCTTCATCATCTCCACCCCACCAGCAGCATGAACATTGGTCATGTCTACACCAAGCCGAGATAAGACCTTCATGGCAGATTTGACTGTATTTGGAATGTCATGTAGCTTGAGATCCAGAAAGACACTATGACCCAGTGACTTCAAATAACGGACAACTTCTGGACCTTCCGCATAATAAAGCTCCATCCCCACTTTTAGATAAAGACTTTCTTCTGCTGGGAAAAGAGATAAAAATTCCTTGACCGCCTCAAAACTAGGAAAATCAAGAGCAATAACTGGACGATATTCACGCATACCTTTCTCCTTTTACCTTTGCGAGCAAGAGAGTACGGTCAAAAATAAACCACGAAAAAAGGAACCTACCAACAGCAAGGTTCCACGAAAAATGGGTAGAGTCCACCCTTTCACCGTCTAACCTTAGCTGCCTCTCTGGACTGCTTTAAAGGTTTTTTTCTATTCTATTATTTATAGTAGGACTTGTCAAGCAAAAACTTGAAACTGGACTTCTATACTATTCAAAAATCAAGAGAAAAAGTTAGTCTAACGACTCTGTGACTGCTGGCTCGTTTGACTTTGATTTCCCTGTTCTTCTTGTTTTTTCTTTTCTTCTTCCTGTTTTTTCTTCTCAGCTTCCTTAGCCTCTTGTTTGGCTTTTTCTTCTGCTTCTTCTATTAGCTTATCCGCTATGGTATAGCTGTATGCTCCAGCCTCCATATCGACTACACTCGGTTCTGTCAATTGGGGCTTGATTTTGCTGTAATAAGGCAATTTCTTGCTCAATTCTGACAAGGGAACCAAAACCTCATCTGTGTCCAGCATAGTAATTTTTAAAAGATCTGCTGTTGCCTTGCTTGGCGCTAATTCGATTTTCTGGATTTGACTCTTGATATCTTCACTAATAGTAGACAATCCTGTGATCAGTTCTTTCACCTGTTGCTCGTCATTAAAGGTAACTGTCAGATAAGTCTCAGGCAAGTTTAAGCGATTTACAGGAGTTGACTCTACTGTCCCACTAGAAAGAATTGGATAATACTCTTCACCAGACACATAATAACCGACAATATCAAATTCCTTAACCTCAATCGTAAAGTTAGTCGGAAATTGATAGTCAATCTTCGCCGATTCTATCCAATGATTGGACTTGATTCGCTCAGCGTATGTTTCCTTATCCAACAATAGGGCTAAGGTATAGTCACTATCTTGAATTCCAGAAGCCTGTTTGATGTCATCCGCCTGCGTGTTACTATTTCCCTTAACATCGATATTTTTGATGGTCGACAGCGGAGTCAACAGATAGACTGAAAGAAGGAGGATCAGGACACTGGGTACCAAGATACTCACAGCTCGCCAAATATGAACAGGTGCAATTTTAGGTTTGGCTGGTTTCTCTGGTTTTTCTTTTTTCTTCTTCTTTTCTTCTTTGACTTTAGGATCATCCTTTTTAGATTTTTCTTCTTTTTCGGATGGTTCCTCGTCTGGAACAGTTTCGTTCTGGTCGGAATCGCTTGATGACTTCTTACTTTCCTCTAACGACTTAGAGTTTTTCCCCATTCGAGCTTGTTTTTCCTTTTCCTTCTCTTCAGCTAGGGCAGCTTCTTCCTCAGCCTTCTTCTTCAGGTATTCCTGGTTTCGTTTCTGCCATTCAGACAATTCTTTCTTAGGGTTTGATTCTTTTTTCTTATCCTTTGACATTGATATTCCTTATGATAGGTCTTTTCTTAATAGATCGTAAAAATCCGCAAGAGATTTCAATTCAGTTGATGCCTTCATGCTAGCTTGGTACTGATCCTTGTGACTAAGCAAGTGACTGAGTTTCTCCTCCAAGCTTTCCAAGGTCAAGTCACTTTCTTGAAGTTCTTCTGCATAGCCTTTCTTAACAAAGTAAGCCGCATTTTCAATCTGGTCTCCTCGACTTGCTTCACGACCCAATGGTACGATGAGATGGAGTTTCGCCATGGCCAAGAGCTCGAAAATCGTATTAGCACCACCACGCGTCACCACCACATCTGCCATCTCCATCAAGGGTTGATAGAGATCCGTCACATAGTCAACACGAAAGAGATTTTGACTCAACTCATTGAGGCTTGAATCTCCAGTGAGATTGATAATATTGTAGCGCTCTGTCAGTTCTTGCTTATGATCTGTCACTAATTGGTTAAATACACGAGCTCCTGCAGAACCACCGACAAACAATACTGTTGGCAATTTAGGATTAAAGTGGGTTTGAATATCCACCAATTCATCTGGTTCAGGAGTTTTTTGGTCCGAAACCTTGGTCACTGCTCCCACATGCTCGACTTTTGCGAGACCAGCAGCCTGCTCAAAGGTTGAATACATCTTGGTCGCAAATTTATAGGCAATTTTATTGGCCAAGCCCATAGATAGGTCCGATTCGTGAATAAAGACAGGTACTCCTGACACACGCGCTGCGATAACCGGCGGTACTGAGACAAATCCTCCTTTAGAAAAAAGAGCCTGTGGACGCAGTCGTAACATGATAAAGAGGGATTGGACAATTCCCCAACCAACTTTAAACACGTCCAGCATATTTTGCCAAGAGAAATAGCGACGCAATTTCCCAGTCGCAATAGAATGGAAAGTAACATCCAAACCTGACTTGAGGATTTCTTGGTGTTCGATTCCGTGTTTATCACCAATATAGTGAACTTCCCAGCCGTCTTCGATGAACTTAGGCATTAACAAAAGGTTGAGGGTAACATGTCCAACCGTTCCCCCACCTGTAAAGACAATTTTTTTCATATTATTCCTTTAACTCCGCTACTGTGTCGATGAAAAGATCTCCACGTACTTCAAAGTTAGCATACATATCCCAGCTAGCATTAGCAGGACTGAGAAGGACCACGTCTCCTTGAGTCGCGAGTTCATAAGCCTTGCGGGTCGCATCTGCAATATCTGTCGCATCTACATAAACCACACCAGCCTTATCTGCTGCCCGTTTGACACGTTCTGCAGACTGACCGAGGATGACCATCTTCTTGAGCCCAGTAATATCTGGCACCAATTCGTCAAACTCATTGCCACGGTCCAAACCACCTGCGATTAAGATAACCTTACTATTGTCAAATCCTGACAAGGCTTTTTGAGTAGCCAAGATATTGGTTGACTTACTATCGTTATAGAATTTGACACCCTGAATTTCATCCACAAATTGGAGACGGTGTTTGACACCACCAAAGGATGAAAGAGTTTCCTTGATGGTTTGATTGTCCACGCCACGGAGCTTGGCTACAGCAATAGTCGCAAGAGCATTTTCTACATTGTGGCTACCTGGAACACCGATTTCACTAGCTGCCATGACCACTTCTCCACGGAAGTAGAGTTGACCATCTTCCAGATAAGCTCCATCAACCTTTTCCAATGTTGAAAATGGTACAACAGTGGCTTGTGTTTTGCTAGCCAATTCTTTTGCCAAGTCTTGATTAAAGTTCAATACAAGGAAATCATCCGCTGTCATCTTGTTCTGGATATTCCACTTAGCTGCCACATACTCTTCAAAAGAACCATGATAGTCAATATGAGTTGGCATGAGGTTGGTAATAACCGCAATCTCAGGATGGAATTCTTGGACACCCATTAGTTGGAAAGAAGAAAGTTCCATGACGAGCGTGTCCTTGGCTGTCGCAGTTTGAGCCACTTGACTAGCAGGATAGCCGATGTTCCCTGACAAAAGACCATGTTGACCAGCAGCAGTTAAAACTTCCCCAATCATCGTCGTTGTGGTTGTTTTCCCATTTGAACCAGTGATACCGATAATTGGCGCTTCTGAGATTAAATAAGCCAATTCCACCTCAGTCAAGACTGGAATCCCCTTTGCCAATGCCTTTTCAATCATGGGATTGCTATACGGGATACCTGGATTTTTCACCATCAGAGCGAAATCTTCATCCAAGAGCTCCAAAGGATGCCCACCAGTGACAACCTTGATTCCCTCTTCTAGCAAGCTTTGAGCAGCAGGATTCTCCTCAAAAGGCTTGCCGTCATTTACTGTCACAATAGCACCCAGCTTGTCCAACAAACGGGCCGCAGACTCACCAGACTTAGCCAAACCTAAAACAAGTACTTTCTTATTTTTAAATTGATCGATTACTTTCATGTCTCAAACTCCATTTCTACTCCTACTATTTTACCATTTTTATGGAAATAATACTAAACGAAAATGCTCTAGCCTTCATTCTAGCATAGAAAAAGAGAGCCATAGCTCTCTTTCTATTTATCTTCTTCTGCTCTTTTTTTCAGACATGAGCGTAATGTCTCTCAAGCTAAAGTAAGCTAGGGCCAACATGGCGATTGTGACAAAGAATTCTGTCGGTAATTGGAAGATTTGCAAGATGGACAACATCAGCAAAATCAAGAGTGCAACAACTACAAAGACCAAGATAACGATGTTGACTGTTCCTTTGATACTTTGGGGTGTCGCAAATACATAGAGTAGTAATAAGAGTATCCCTATGATTAAATAGACCATCTTTATCTCTTTCTAGCTCTTATTCAGCTGATTTTTTCTTTTTGTTGGCTTTCTCACGCTCTGCCTTGTTGAGAATTTGCTTACGCAAACGGATTGACTCAGGCGTTACTTCCATGTACTCATCGTCGTTCAAGAACTCAAGAGACTCTTCAAGGGTCAAGATACGAGGTGTCTTGATAACCGCTGTTTGGTCCTTGGTTGCAGAACGAACGTTGGTCATTTGTTTGGCCTTAGTGATGTTAACTGTCAAATCGTTTTCACGAGAGTTTTCACCAATAATCATTCCTTCGTAAACCTCAGTACCTGGGTTGACAAAGATGGTTCCACGTTCTTCGATAGACATGATTGAGTAAGTTGTAGCCTTACCAGCATCGATGGAAACGAGGGCACCACGGTGACGTCCACCAATTTCCCCTGGAATCAATGGCAAGTATTGGTCGAAGGTATGGTTCATGATACCGTAACCACGAGTCATTGACAAGAACTCAGTTGAGTATCCAATCAAACCACGCGCTGGAACAAGGAAGACCAAACGAGTTTGACCATTACCAGTTGAAATCATATCCAACATTTCACCCTTACGTTCAGAAAGGCTTTGGATAACAGATCCTTGGTATTCTTCTGGAGTATCGATTTGCACACGTTCAAATGGCTCACATTTAACACCATCAATCTCTTTTACGATAACTTCTGGACGAGATACTTGAAGCTCATAACCCTCACGACGCATGGTTTCGATCAGGATTGATAAGTGCAATTCTCCACGTCCTGAAACAGTCCATTTATCTGGTGAGTCCGTTGGGTCAACACGAAGGGAAACGTCTGTTTGCAATTCTGCCTGCAAGCGTTCTTCCACCTTACGAGAAGTCACCCATTTTCCTTCACGACCTGCAAATGGTGAGTTGTTGACCAAGAAAGTCATTTGAAGGGTTGGCTCATCGATGTGTAGGATTGGAAGTGGTTCAATGGCATCCGTCGGAGTAATAGTTTCACCAACAAAGATATCTTCCATACCGGATACGGCAATCAAGTCACCTGCTTTGGCTTCTTGGATTTCACGACGTTCCAAACCAAAGAAACCGAAGAGTTTTGTAACACGGAAGTTCTTCGTTGTACCATCTAGTTTAGAAAGGGTAACTTGGTCTCCAACTTTCACACTACCACGGAAGACACGACCGATACCGATACGACCTACGAAGTCATTGTAGTCCAAAAGTGACACTTGGAACTGCAAAGGCTCATCTGAGTTGTCTACTGGAGCTGGGATATGGTCGATAATCGTATCAAAGATTGGTGCCATTGTTTTTTCTTGATCAGCTGGATCATCTGACAAGGAGGATGTTCCGTTGATAGCTGAAGCATAAACAACTGGGAAATCAAGCTGGTCATCATCTGCGCCAAGCTCGATGAAGAGTTCCAAGACTTCGTCCACTACTTCTGCTGGGCGAGCTGATGGTTTATCGATTTTGTTGACAACCACGATTGGGACAAGGTCTTGTTCCAAGGCTTTTTTCAATACGAAACGAGTCTGTGGCATGGTTCCTTCGTAGGCATCTACGACCAAGACAACACCGTCAACCATTTTCATGATACGCTCAACTTCTCCACCGAAGTCCGCGTGTCCTGGTGTGTCCATGATATTGATACGAGTTCCGTTGTAGGCAACGGCTGTATTTTTAGCAAGGATAGTAATTCCACGCTCTTTTTCAATATCGTTTGAGTCCATAGCGCGCTCTGCCAATTCAGTACGTGCATCAAGCGTTTCTGATTGTTTCAATAATTCATCAACGAGGGTTGTTTTCCCGTGGTCAACGTGGGCAATAATGGCTACGTTACGGATATCTTCTCTTAATTTTGTCATGATTTCCTCTATAATATTTAAAATTTATTTCTAACTGAACAATTATACCACAGTCTCATTCAAAAATCACAGTTCAGCTAAGTGTAAATGTTTTCACTTCGCTTTTCTAGTCAAGGCAACTCTTTTCAAAGTCAGAGACTTATGATAAGATAAGCTGGTATGCGTTTAGATAGATTATTAGCCCAAGAAAAGGTCAGTCGCAAGGCTATGAAACAGGCACTTTTGAAAAAAGAGATCCTAGTGGACGATTGTCCAGCCAGCTCCCTCGCTCAAAATGTCGACACTGGATTGCAGAAACTAGTTTTTCAAGGACGGCAGATTCAAGGATACGAGCACACCTACCTCATGCTTCATAAGCCAAACGGAGTCGTTACAGCTAGCAAGGATAAGGACCTACCAACCGTCATGGAGCTCCTGCCACCTGACATCCAGTCTGACCAGCTCTATGCTGTCGGCAGATTAGACCGCGATACGACGGGGCTGCTCTTTTTGACAGACAATGGACCTTTAGGATTCCAACTCCTCCATCCCCAGCACCATGTTGATAAATCCTATCAAGTGGTGGTCAACGGTCTGCTCACACCAGACCATATCCAGTCATTCAAAGAGGGGATTGTCTTTTTAGACGGAACCACTTGTAAACCTGCAAAACTAGATATTCTATCCGCAGGCCCAACAGAGAGCCATGCCTCCATCACCATCTCAGAAGGAAAATTTCATCAGGTCAAAAAGATGTTCCTCTCAGTCGGTGTCAAGGTGACTGCCTTAAAAAGAGTCCAGTTCGGTGATTTTACGTTAGATTCAGAACTTGCAGAAGGGCAATACCGATTCTTAAACCAAGAAGAATTAGAGATGATTAAAAAATACTTAGAAAAAAGTGGATAAAAGAAAAAAAGCTTTAAATTTAAAGCTTTTTTGTTTATTGCTTATCTAAAAAATACTGCGACAGCTACAATTCTAAAAAATACTGCGACAGTTACAATCCAGTTAAGTACAGAAACCACAAGTCCTACGATGTTGAGAATTTTTTCTGTTTTATAGTCTAGTCCAGATTCTTTTTGGTATGAAAAAGCCAAGACCAATCCTATGATCCCCAAAATCAGACCTACTATTGGAAATAGCAAACCGAGCACAATAGATAAGATACCTAAAATAAGTGAAGGTTTTTTCTTTTGTTGTGAATTCATATTACAAAATCTCCTTAAATTTAATATAAATGATGATACCATAAAATGCTAGCTTTATCTATCATTCGACAGATTTTAATAGAATGTTAACTCGTCTTCACTTTCCCTTTCCAAGAATCCAACCCATAAGAAAGGATATAAATCTCAGAGAAACCTTGTTTTTTCAAATAAAGTGCTGCATTGGTCACTCTTTGTCCACGTTGGTTTTCGTAGAGAAGGACAGGTTTATCCTTGCGAAGGGCTGCAAGGCTTGACTTCAACTGATTTGAAGGAATATTGCGAGCTCCGAGGATATGTTTTCTGTGAAATTCTGCTGGTTCACGGACATCAATCAATTGCCCTTTCCGAATCAAGGCTTCAAATTCTGCATTGTCCACAATCTTAGCCGCACGACGAATACGAAGGTAGTTATAACCCATCCATGCAGCCATCGCCAATACGATTCCCCACAAAACCCAAATTGTCATAAGTTCTTATCTCCATTTTTCTCTATGTAGTCTAATTCTATCTTGTGCTCTCTACGAAGAACAGCTTCCGCCTCTAGATAGTCTAGCTTGTCCATCAGACCTGCATCATAGATCCGAGAGAGTTCGAGCTTCATCAGTTCAATATCATACAAGCGCTTCCCCATGTAAACAATAATGCCAAACTGTTTGAGAAATTGCTGCACATCATAGAATGTTTTCATAGCTTCCATTTTAGCAGATTCTAGACTTTTTTTCAATACTGGACCAGCTCTTTCCCCCTATTTTCTTCGTCTTCATTGCCCATTCTTCCGCAAGTATGGTACAATAAAAACATGAGAATTCAACAACTACACTATATTATCAAAATCGTCGAAACTGGCTCTATGAATGAGGCAGCCAAGCAACTCTTTATCACCCAACCCAGTCTCTCTAATGCTGTTCGAGACTTGGAAAATGAAATGGGCATTGAAATCTTTATCCGCAATCCCAAGGGAATTACCTTGACGCGTGATGGGATGGAGTTTCTCTCCTACGCTCGTCAAGTTGTCGAGCAAACTCAGCTTCTGGAGGAACGTTATAAAAATCCTATCGCCCACCGCGAACTTTTCAGCGTTTCCTCTCAGCACTATGCCTTTGTAGTCAATGCCTTTGTCTCTCTGCTCAAGAAAAGTGATATGGAGAAATACGAGCTCTTCCTTCGTGAAACTCGGACTTGGGAGATTATCGATGACGTCAAGAACTTCCGTAGCGAGGTCGGTGTCCTCTTTTTAAACAGCTACAATCGTGATGTTTTAACGAAAATGCTGGATGACAATCACCTGCTAGCCCACCACCTCTTTACCGCTCAACCCCATATCTTTGTCAGCAAGACCAACCCTCTAGCTAAAAAAGACAAGGTCAAACTGGCTGATTTGGAAGACTTTCCTTATCTGAGTTATGACCAGGGGACGCACAACTCCTTCTACTTTTCAGAGGAGATTCTTTCACAAGAGCACCACAAGAAATCCATTGTAGTCAGTGACCGCGCCACCCTCTTTAACCTCTTGATTGGTTTGGATGGTTACACCATTGCAACAGGGATTTTGAACAGCAACCTCAACGGAGATAATATCGTTTCCATTCCGCTGGACATTGACGACCCGATTGAACTAGTCTATATCCAGCATGAAAAAACCAGCCTGTCTAAGATGGGCGAACGCTTTATCGAATACTTACTAGAAGAAGTTCAATTTGATAATTAATGGGAAAAATGAAAAAGGGAAAAAGAAAAAGTTAGGAAATAGAAAGTGAAAAAGATACTACTGACCAGTGCTTTAATCCTTTCAATCGTAGGATTAGCACCCACATCCGTCTTAGGAGAAGAAAACACAACTCAATCCACACCTGCTGTCAAGGAAATAATTGCCAAAGAAGAAAAGAAAGAATCAAGTGTTGAGGAAAACTCTAAATCAGAAGTTCTTCCGAAAGTAGATGCGCAAGAAGACAAGACAAAAAAAGAAGGGTGGTACCAAGAAAATCATCACTGGCGTTTTTACCAAGATGATAAGCCTGCTTTGAACTGGAAACAAATCCAAGGCAAATGGTACTACTTCGATCAAGATGGTAATCGTCTTCATTCTACTATCTACAAAGGCTATGCCTTTGACCAAGATGGTGTCATGATAGAAAATAGCTGGACCAAACTGGACAATCAATGGTACTATGCTGATCCTTCTGGACGACTAGCTCAGAACACCTGGAAAAAAATTAACGGCTCCTGGTACTATTTTGACCAAATTGGAAGTATGCTCAGCAACACCGCCGTTGACGGCTATCTTCTCACAAAAAGCGGAGCTATGGCAGAAAAGGGCTGGACTAAATTAGACCAAATTTGGTATTATGTCGCTCCTTCTGGAAAAATCTCACAGGATAAATGGGAGAAAATCAACGGTTCTTGGTATTACTTTGACAAAGACGGTGGAATGCTGAGTGCGACAACCTTCAAGGGCTACCTCTTCAACCAGAGTGGAGCTATGGCAGAAAACAACTGGGTCAAAATCAAGGATACTTGGTTCTATGCGAACGGGTCAGGGAGATATGTCCAAGAAAACTGGCAAAAGATTCAGGGTTCCTGGTACTCATTTGACCAGAATGGTGGGATGCTAGCAGACAAATGGAAAGGAAGCTACTACCTCAAAACCAGTGGAGCCATGGCGGAAAAAGAGTGGATCTTTGATAAAGCCTACAAGAGCTGGTTCTATCTAAAAGAGGATGGCCATTATGCAAATCAGGAGTGGATTGGAGCATACTACCTCAAGTCAGGTGGTTACATGGCAAAGAGCGAATGGATTTACGATAACTCTGACAAAGCACGCTACTACCTAGATGATAATGGACATTATGTTTCAGGAACTTACAAGATAGACGGTAAGGAACACCTGTTCCAAAAATACGGCCAATGGATTTCTGAAGTTTCAACTGAAGGTGGATTTGTAAAAGGCCAATACAGCAATACCATTTTCCTAGATCCTGGGCATGGTGGTCGAGATTCAGGTGCCTTTTACTACAATGTAGCTGAAAAAGATCTCAACATGCAGATTTACCGTAAGCTTCGTAGTAAGTTGGAAGAACTAGGTTACAAGGTCCTCACTTCTCGTGATAGTGATATTGACGTTGATTTTGTTACCGAACGTTCTCGTATGGTTAATAAAACCAACTCGGATATTTTTATCAGTATTCACTTCAACGCTACTGGTAATACCTACTCAAAAGCGAGCGGTATTCAAACCTACTCCTATAGCGATGAACCTGATTATCCAAGTAAGATTAATAAATACTGGCACAATCACCCAGATCGTATGAGTGAAAGCAAACGCCTCGCCACTGCCATCCACTCCTCTCTCCTAGCAGAAACAGGGGCCAAAGACGCTGGTCTGTTGGAGAGCAGCTATGCCGTACTACGCGAAACAGCCAAACCAGCCGTTCTCCTAGAACTTGGTTATATGGATAATTTCTCCGAAAACCAACAAATTAGAGATAGCCACTACCAAGATAAACTGGTCGCAGGCATCGTAAAAGGGATTCAAAAATATTACGCTGGTCCGTAAAAAAAGTCTCGAGAAATCTCGAGACTTTTTTATTTATCTTCTTTTTTATCCTTATCAGGAAAGAGATAGCCAAGTCCTACACAAGCTAGCACACCGGCACCAATCACCAAACCACTTGAAATGGGTAAGAGATCAAAAATAGCATTTTCAATGATAAAGGCGATGATCAAGCACATCAAGCTAGCCTTGTAGTCTTTTTTCAAAAAGTTTTCTAGCGTGAAATAAAGGAACAATCCTACCGGAATGAGTGACCAGAGGTTGACATCCAAACTTGGCCAGCCAACAGATCCGAAATACAATACTAGCGCTGCTGCTACTAAAAATACAAGTCCCAATACTTTTTTCATTTTTATGTCTCCATTTTCTTTTTAATTGACTTGAGTTGTCTGATACTGACCCCTCACGCCCCTTACATGAACCATTATAGCAGAGGAATTTTTCAAGAACAAGCCCTTTTGCCTATCTGGTCAATATCTTTGTCTATGTGGTTGAATAGTCGTGATAAAAGAAAAGAAGACCTAATGGACTTCTTGATTTTGCTGATTGTAACAGTATTTTTGAACGAATACCATCTAGTTTTTCTTTTCCTTTGACTCTAGAGAAGATTTGATTGATTCACGGTCTGCTTGTAGTTGAGCTAAGTTCTTTTCTGCTTCCTCAAGTTTACTGGTATCTGGTTTCACACGATAATAAACATTTTCTGGTTTCATTAACATAGACCCATAATCTTGTCCTGAAAGTAGTCTTTCCTCAGCATGATTGCTTTTATCCGTAATCTTTCCGTCATCAGCAGGTTGCATAACAACTCCACTTGGCACAGCTACTACTACGAATCCTCCAGCAATAGAATCTTTTACCCATGCACTGATAGACGCTGTCTCAGGGTTACGACTATCTTGTCCTTTTGATACCTTTAATCCAACTACAGATTCGTACTTTTGATCATTTGTAAACCAAGTCGCACGTACTTCTCCAGAATCATTAATAATGTATTCATTACCAGATTGACTACGCCAAGTACCTTCTAAACTAGACAAATCATTGTTCTTGATTGCTTCAATATCTAGTTTTGGAACGGTAGTTTCTTTCTTCAACTTGCTAACAAGTGCTTCTGCTTCCGTAATTTTGGTATCTAAAGCAGTCAGTTGATCCTTGAGTTTTTGAATTTCCTCTTGTTTGTCCTTATCAGTCTCATCCGTTTTTCCTTGACTTGTAGACGCTTGACTTGTTGTCACTGTTGTTGAAACTGCAGACGATGCTTGATTTGGCTCTTTCTTTCCAATCAGAAGATATGAGAAAATACTTACCAAGATGAGAGTGACTAAAACAGAGAGTGCTATGCCAATATAGATTTTTATATTTTTATTCGGAGCCGACTTTGATTCAGACCGCTTAGGTCCATTGATCTCTTCAAATTGTTTTTCCCGTTCTTTCTTATTCATAATTTTCTCCTTTTTGATTGATATTCAGCCAAGCTTACGATACTTCATTCGTTACTATCCATGAACTTTTATGACTTTTAAAAAAATCCAAGCAAAAATTTCTAGAATAATTAACTATCAAAACATCTCTAGATTGGTATCAAAACAAGTATTTATTACAATACATTATACCACAAAATATAAACAACCGTTTGTATTTATATTTTTATAAGCCAAAGAAATGGATTTTAAACAGAACCCATCTCCATTAGAAAAAGCCTGTCCTGAGACAAGGCTTTTACATATATCTCTTTAAAATCTCCCATTTTCATAGAAATCTAAATAATATATTTATAAATCAATATTTTCACAAAACTATGTCATCACCTCACTATCTAATCTCAGTACATAAACCATTTTTTCTATAGCTTTTGTCTTAATCTTTATTTTTTCTCTTCAATCCAAGAAAAGCTCCTACTATAAACATGATTCCGGCAGCTAATAGTGTCTGGGCTCCGCTTGCTGTTCCGGTTTTTGGCAACTCATTAGGATTGTTACTAGTTGATTTACTATTGATGCTGGTATTTTTATTAGTTAAGTTCCCTTCTTCATTTAGATAAACGTTCTTGTTAATTTCAAAGTTTTTATCATTTTCATCAGAAACAATACTATTGACATCATTAGTTGAATTAGATTGTGTTTTTTCTTTCTTTTTCGATACATCAAAAGTAGGTTTATTTTCCTCCTCCTTTTTCTCCTCTATTTTCTTGAATACAGGTTTTATAAAGGTATCTTTTGATAGATTAAGAACATAGCCGGCGTCTTTTTTCCCTTCGAAACCAGAAATTTCCCAACCATCAAATTGGTATCCTTTTTCTAATTCACCCATATAGACAGGTAACATAAAATCTTCTTCCGACACTATCGTTGAACTCATTTCTTTTCCATTTTGAATGGTCACAGTTACCCTATGAGGTTTTAGTTCACTTACCTCTCCCGTATCTTTGTTTAAAATGAATTCTTTTACGGTTGTATTTCTTGCGAAATCTTTTACAACAATCTTAATGTTTAGTGTCTTATCTGTTAGTTGTTTGATATCATCAAATGATTTGTATTCTTTTCCATTTACATAAATATGTTGTTCTTGAATCTCACCATCGAATCCATTATTTCTTTTATCATTGATGTTAAAGACTACAGATTTTCCATTAGCATATTCGATACTAGTATTTCCCTTAGGATCAATGCTTACTTCAGGTTTGACATTATCATATAAAAATTGATAGTGTACTCCAACCGCTTTCGCATTCAAATCGCTATAGCCAGTTTGAAGATAAACATTTCCATCCATATCTGTTACCTTATCTGGAAATCCGTTTGCTTTATAGTCTTTCATTCCCCAGTCCATGATGTCGCCGTCTTTAACATTAAGCTTAATGTTAAAATCTCTAGTGTTATCAATGTGTAAATCTCCGTAGATTAAATAATTATCTACAACTGATTCATTAACTCTCAACTCCCAGTTAAAACCACCCTTATCAGAAATCTTACCTCTTAAATAGAATTCTGGATTTCGTACATAAATTTTATTAGATTTAGATGGATTAAAGTAGTTCTTGTCCATTGAAAGATTTACTGGTTTGGTATCAATAAATAACGTAGAGCCATCTTCTTTTATAGCTTCGACGTTGGACTTATCTTCTCCAGTGTACTCTTTACCATCCTTACCAAATAATACCAGTTTAGAAGGATCTGTCACAAGATTTCCATCTTTATCGATTGCCTCCCCTTTATCATTCATTTTAAAGGTAAACACTTGATATCTTACAATGTTAAAGCCGTCCAAAGCCGACATTAATACTGATTGAGTACTTCTTCCATCTTCAACATTTCTACTATCAGCATAAATTGTTGTTTCTGATAAGACTCTTAGATTAGGATTGGCCTTTTGGATTTTTGCTATATCTTCCTTGCTATAGACTCCATTCCCTTCTAACATATCCGTTTTCCCAGGATTATAGGTAGTCACTTTTAGTGCATAGCCTTTTCTTAGAATGATGTTATCCTTTAACAGATATTGTTGTTTTTCTGAATCAGAATAGATTTTACCAGATTCCATGTCCGTTAAATTGTTTGGTTTGTTTTTTGAAAGATCTCCTTCTCCTAATTCTATTACATTCCCATAACTTGATGCATACGGATATTCTGCTTTAGTTTCCTTATTTTTTTCAGGCATTCTAATTTTAGTTTCAGCTTTTATCTGACCATCATCTTTGACAAAAAACCTCATATCTCCTGCAAAAGCTAATCCATCCACAATATCATTAATATTAGCGTATAAATCAAATGTCATCGTTTTTGAGTGGGAATCATACTTGGTCGTTTTGATTTCTATAGATTTATAGTTATTTCCATAGTATACCTTGGCATTTTTAGAAACATTACTGATCTTTCCAAGAATTTCAAAGTGTCCATCTTTAGATGGGTTTAGAATGCCATAAATTTTTGATTTGATTTCATCAAGTTTTTCAGTTTCATATTCTAAGGCACTACCATCGTCATAAGCAATGATATTTCCCTTATCATCGTATTTATAATCGTATTCCTCTATTCTCTTACCAGTTTCACTTGTAAAGTCATCAACTTCTCTAAATTTCTTTTTAATTAGTTTCTTTAAGTCTTTAGTTTCAAAGTCTCTAATTGTTGAAATAGTTTTATGAATAGTCAAGCTAGATTTTTCTTCGATAGACTCTTCATTTTCTTGATGATGTTCTACTTCAGTTGTATCTTTTTTAAGACTATCCTCTTTTCTATTTTCTAAATTTTTAAATTTAGATTCGGAAATCTCGCCAAGCTTTTGGTATTTAGATGAATCTTGATCAGGATCTACTAGATAATAGGAAATCATCCCATTTTCATCAGCATGATCAGCAAATTTAATTCTATGAATCTTTGTGAAATTGCTAGAACCGTCTAATGCAATCACTTCAATGATTTTGCCTCTTAAATCTCCTGCACCTTTAATTTCATAAATGGTATTTCCGTCTTTGTCAAGTTTCCTATTTCGTCCTTGACCCTCACCTGCATAAGTGACCTCAAGATTTTTTTCAACCTCTCCATCTTCATTAACAAGAGCGGCCCCAGCATACCAAACTTCGTTGGCAATCTCGTCAAATTTTTCAGGATGTTCTTTTTGATCTCTCGCAAATAGCGTTTCATTCTTGTATTGCTCTTTGACCTTGTGATAAGTATCCTTTGTAATCAACTTAATTTTTTCAGGGTTTGAAAAATCAATTGAAACAATCTTTGGAGGGGTGTTATCAATTTTTACAGGAATATAGGAAACCTGCCATGGGTAATCCTTGGTTAATCTATATTTAAATTTATAGAAATATTGGCCTTCCGCAATCGGTTCAAATTGTCCTCGTATCTTAGTAGCAGGATCTTTTTTGTCATTACTTTCTGGGGCATTTTCTTCTCTACCTCTCGGGTTATAAATGAGTCCATCCCATTTCAAGTCACCCCAAACTTTTAGTTTAGATGATTTAATGCCCTTTGCATCATTTCTTTTAGAGTTTAAAATTCCTTTAATAAAGTGTTCTCTCGAAATGACTTTTAAGTCTCTTTGATTTTCTCCTTCTTTATTTGTATTTACTATTGAAATCACTCCTTCTTCTGCACTTCTTAATACAAGTGGAGAAGGCGTTAATCCTCTCTCAAGTTGAGCATCTTGAGGATTCCCATTTGAATCTAAAGGATAAATTTTAGCAATATTAGAACCACTTGATGAGGGTGCGTTGATTCCTTCGTTATTGAAAGCAAATAATTCTGGATTTTGATCTAGGGATGTTGTATTTTTATCTTTTCTATTTTGTATAACTCCTGCTGGATTAAATTTATCTATACCATGTTCTCCTCCAATCCCCTTATTTAAGGTACCTGGAATTTTTGGTTTGCCATCATCATCATAACCTTCCATTGCTTTTGATTTTGATCCTTCTTCCCAGGCCCATTTATCAAGGATTGGTTCGTGGTTCCAATTCCCAGCAAATCCCATTAGAGGCATCGATAAAGAAGGTTGGAAGTTTCTTTTCTTCCCGTTGGAGTTTAGAGCTTCCATTTCTTCCACTGACTCAAAATGAATAAATGATTCTACAAATTTATTTTTATTTTTTGCTTCCCCAACATTTATAACCGCATTTAAATCAAAGCTGGAATTTGGACCTATAGTGAAAGTGTCATGCTCAAATGTGATATTTGCTCCTTTGACTTTTTCTGGGTGAATTTCTGGAACAATTTGCTTCCCGTCCGGAGATTTTTCATCTTTATATGTTTCATCGAGTTTTAGCCTATCAGTTAGAGCATCTGTAGTTACAGTTGATGCAGAAACTTTAAAGGTTAAAGGTCTGTTTGAGGTATTGTGAAGCTTAATTGTAAAGTATTTTTTATCACCTTTTATTTCTTTAAGAGAAATGGAACCATATGAATTTACCAAACCTTTAGAATCTGTATTTTTGAAAGTTGCTACAACTTCATTTCTCAAAGCGTTGGCAACATTAATTAGACCTGCTCCCTGTTGTCTAGGTGATGCAAAGTATTGACTCTTTTCTTTCCAAGAGGTTGCATCCATCATCGGTCTTGCAGTATTTTGTAAGGCTATTTTTGTAAGACTTGTAAGGTCTATTTTGTCATCTCCCTTAAGATTTTTCAAGACAGGTCTTTCAAGCAATTCCTTTAATTTTGGTCGAATCAAAACAGTAGAAGCTGCTACGATTGGAGTTGCCATACTAGTTCCTGACATATAACCATAAGTGGATTTACCATTGATAACATTTAGAGTGGATTTAATATTTTTACCAGGTGCTGAAACATCCGGTTTTAAAAGCAAGTCTGTTCTTGGCCCCCAAGATGTAGACCCTGCTGGGACTATAATATCTTCTTTATAAAGTTCTTTGTCTGTGTCAGCTGCAAATTTAAAGTCAATTTCTTTTTCATCACCTACATTCGGTTTATTAGAATTATAGCTTTCCATATCAATTGGATAGTATTGTTCTAAGTTATCTTTAAAATCTTCCTTATTATTTCTTTTGACTTCAGTTTTTTTATCAGGGTTAATCATGTTCCATAATTTTACACCATCATCTCCTGAAATTGAAAATACTTGACTTTTAGTCCCTTCATCCGCTTCATATCCCATAGCTGGAAGGTCTGTCCAATTATCTCTATTGTAGTAATTTACAGTATTTACAACCATAATGGCACGTGCGCCTTTATCCATAGCTCTTTTAAAAGCATCTTTTAAATCCTTGGTATAAATTCTATCCATTACTGCAATTTTGCCCTTAAGATCCAAGCCTATCAAATCCTGGTCTTGACCTTTGCCTATATATACAAATTTTAATTTATTTGGAGTTTTTGACCCATCCTCATTGGTTAGGATTTTATTTTTATCGAAAAAAGCTCCTATATTTCTGTATTTAAAACTTTGTCCTCCAATGTTAACTTTATCAAATTCAACTGTCTGATTTTTAGCAGAAGCGACCGCTATCGCATCTTCATGTGCTGCAGTTCGCGTTACATTTCCAGTGTCGGTCATTTTCAGATTATTATTTGCCACTAAATCCCATGAAGAACTTGAAGCAGAAGTCGCAAAATTACCTGTAGCAACAACCATTGGGATTCCAGCTTTTCTTAATGCTCTAATAGCCTCCCAATATTTCTCGCCTACAAGACCTGTTCCCGTAAAGCCAGATGATACCGAAACAACATCGACATTGTGTTTGATCGAATCTTCAATAGCATGAAACATTGTTTCATCACCCGCAAACCCAGATCCTGCGTCAGAGTACATTTTATAAGAGAAAATTTGTGCATTAGGCGCAATTCCATCTATGCCATTAAAGTTCTTGATGTCTTTTTCAGTATCATTTCCAGCAAGAATCCCTGCAATATGCATCCCATGTGGGTCAAAATAATCCCTTCCATCATCATATTTTTCTACAGTGATTTTACCACCATTATAATAATTGAACGCATGAGGGATTTTATCACTCAACCAATAATTTTTATCAGTGCCTTTTAAGTCATCTTTTTTAAATTTCATCGAGTCTTTGGCATCATCATCGATTCTCATAGCCTTATGCCTATAATCTGTTCCAGTATCGATATTTGAAATAACCATACCTCTACCATCAAAATTTTTCCCAAATGGAGCATTAATAGACTTTAGGTAATCAATAGCTTCCTCAACTCCAATTTCCTTTCTGGCATGATTCATCATTGGTTGGACTTTTTGTGATCGTTCAACCGACGAAACACCTTCTATTTGTTTAATTTTGTCCAAATTATCTGGAGTTGTTTCAATGGCAGCGCCATTAAAAATCGTATTATAGGTATATAAAACTTTTGTATCCTTAAGATTGGATAGTTCCTTGATTGCTTTTTCTCCAGATTCTTTATCTTTAAATTCAGCAATATAGACAAGTTTATCTTCTTTTTTCGGATTTTCTGTATCTTTATTTACAAATGAGTCCGCATCATCTCCTTTGGGTTGCTTGGAGTCTTCTTTGATACTTGCTCCTTCGTTACTAGTTTTTTTGTCTATCTCAGACTTTCTACTAACAACCTCTTTTTCCTCAATAACTGTTGTCTTCTTCTCCTCAATATCCTTTGAAGTTTCTATAACATTATGAATATCTTCAGATTGTTCATTGTTTTCTGTTTCTTTATCTGCTACTACTTTTTCTTTACCAGAAATTTTTAAAGCATCTTCAGAACTAGGTGCATCTGCTACTACTTTTTCTTTATCAGAAATTCTTAAAGCATCTTCAGAACTAGGTGCATCTGCTAAAATTACCTCATTGGGGGCATATGCTGCTAAAATAACTGCAGCAGTAGTTAATGACAATACCGTACTTTTTTTCATTATAATTCCTTCATTTTTTATTTTAAACCCAATAGATAGAAAACTTTAACTTTGCTAGCCTTTGTTATAAAAAGTTTTATGACGTATTATCTAGTGGGATAGAGTAGTACATTTATATATAATTGTTAGCTCTCTGAAAAATAGTATATCAATTAAAAAAATTTAAGTCAAGAAAAATTAACCCAGGTTAATTTTTTTTTTAATCCATGTTAACAAATAGGTTAGTCAATAAATATTATAGTTAACTGGGTACAATATAAACTCATTCCTCCCATCAAAAATAGTAGCAATCAACTGGAATAATTACCAAAATCGCAAAAAGGGGTATGGATAGAATATATGCCTTAATAAACATGCAAAAACAACCGCTATAATTTTCAACGGTTGTTTGTAACATATTTAATGTTTAAATCTCATCCTATTTTATATCTTACGAACCCGCACTTTCGTAAGCGTCCAAGCCCCTGTCCCAGAGTTTTAAAGAAATAACAAAGAAAACAAGGGAAATCAAAATCAACCCACCAATGTTAAAGAGCCCGTCTTTATCCTGCAAGAAATAGCTGGCAGGATAGTAGGCTGTAAAGGCGAAAGGTACGATAAAGCTAATCAACCAACGAAGGAGCGAATTGTAAATGGAAATCGGGTACTTGGCAAAATCATTAAACATATAGAAAATATAAATCATGGCACCTGACTGCTTGGTCCAAAAAGCGATGCTGGCAGTCGCGATTTTCAAGGAAGTATAGATCAAGGTCGCAAAAGGAATACAGACTAGAAAAATCAGGAATTTTGGAAGAGTCCAACCAATGCTAGACACTGTGGTCGCTAACAAAATACCACCGACCAATAGTTCGCCCAAGGCATCAATCTGAAAGGTCTCAACCAAGATGTGAAAAAGAGGATTGATAGGACGCGTCAGGTACTTGTCAAACTCTCCTTTTCGCACCAAACGTTGCCCCAGAGCCCAGAGATTGTCAAAAAAGAGATGATCTAGTCCCTTGGGAATTAAGGAAAATCCATAGATAAAGGCGATTTCTTGAAAAGTCCAGCCTTCTAAGGAAGGAATGTGTTGAAAGAGCACATTGAGAAACAAGAGGTTCAGGCCTTGAGTCAGAAAAACTCCTAACACGCCCACCACAAAATCGACCTTGTATTCCATGATTTGCTTGATGTATTGTCTGATAAAAATCAAATGCATGCGTTGATATTTTTTCATACTAACCTCCTTGAATAGTGATAAAGGACTGGACTCGTTTCCATATCAACTGAGACAAGCCCACCATCACTATGAGCCAGAAGAACTGTAGCAAAAGCGCCTGAAGAATCTGACTGGCATCGTATTTCCCAACAATGATCATAACTGGAGTATAAATCAAAGATGAAAAAGGCAAGAAGGACAAAATATCAGAAACAATCTTTGGAAAGAAAGCCAAGGGAATCAGACTTCCAGACATAAAGGCCACTATAGAAGTCTTGAGTAGATTGGAACCCCATAGATTTTTAAAGACAAAGGCTGAAAATCCAAAGCAGATATTAAAGAAAAAGTTGATTAGGTAGGCTAGAGTTAAGCTAAAAAGATAAAGGATGGTTAAGCCCAGCAATTCTACAATTCCTTGTCCTGATAAGATTTTCATCAAGACAATGACACTTAAAAATGGCAGTCCAACAGAGATAAAAATCAACCACTTGGAACCAAGCTCCGTAAAGAGATAAGAGGCCGCAAAATGCACTGGTCGCAACAAGCGCATGATAATGGAACCATCCTTGACCTCCTCCCCGATCATAAAGGAGCTGTCCGACCTAGTCAAAAGATTAGTCACAAAGCTCATGATGATGTATAGGGTGATGTCTGCCATACTAAAGCCCTGAATCAAAGATTCTTGCGAGGAATCAAAGACAGCCTTCCAGAGATAGAAAGCAACAAAAGCTCCCATAACATCCCCAATCCGATAAAGTAGAAAGTTGACTCGATAGGTAATCAACTCCTGAATCCCTGCATTGATAAAGGGTTTATAACGTCTCCACAATTTGACCATCTTAGAGCTCCTTTCGGTAGAAGCGACGGATAATATCCTCAATATCCGTATCCAACATCTTCAAATCGCGAATTTCAAAATCAGACAGGGTTTGCTTGATAATATCAGCTGACTGGTAGCGGGAACTATCAAATTCAATATTGAGGCTATTTCCTTGTCTATCAATGGTCATATCAGGCAGGCCTTCATAGTGAGAAAGGAGATGACTTTGACCTGGTAGCAGTTCAAAGGAAAGAGTCTTCATCTTGCCAAAGGTCTCCTTGAGCTGGCTAACCGTTCCATCAAAAATCTCTTGCCCCTTATCAATCATAAAAATTCGATCACAGAGTTGCTCAATGTCGCTCAGGTCGTGAGTGGTCAAGAGGATAGTTGTTTCTTCCTCCTGATTGATCTGGGTAATAGCCCGACGAATGTTGTCCTTGACCGAAACGTCCAAACCAATGGTCGGCTCATCTAAAAAGAGAACTTTAGGATTGTGGAGCAAGGAAGCCGCAATATCCGCCCGCATCCGTTGCCCCAGTGAAAGAGTCCGCACGGGGTCTTTGATAAAGTCCTTCAAATCCAAGACTTCATTCAAAAAGTCCATGCGTTTATGAAAGAGCGAGTCCGGCACATCGTAAATCTCTTTTAAGACCGTATAGGTCTCTTGCAGAGCCAAATCCCACCATAGCTGGGTACGTTGTCCAAAGACCACACCAATATCTTTAACATAATCCTGACGATTGTCCTGCGGAATCTTGCCGTTAATCCGACAAAAACCAGATGTCGGTTTTAAAATCCCAGTCAGCATTTTGATGGTTGTTGACTTCCCAGCACCATTTGCGCCGATAAAACCTAGAATTTGGCCCTTGGGTACCTCAAAAGTCAAATCCTTGACCGCTTCAAAGGTCTGCTTTTCAGGATGAATAAAGGAGCGCAAAGCCCCTTTCAAGCCTGGTTCCTTAACAGTCTTCACAAAATTTTTCTGAAGATGTTCCACTTCTATCATTGCCATATCTATCTCCCTATCGCAAGGAATAGCAACATTGTATTTTTGACTACAAATATCTAAATCCTTACTTTCTACACCTTATCAATATTATTACAGAAGGCTTTATACCAACCTATTATAGTCCAATAAAAACTAGAATGCAAGCGTTTGCCTATAGATTATGAAATTAGAGATTTCTCTCTTAAAATCATACTTTTAAACAAAAATTCTGGTTTGATATTTTCCTTAAAATACCAAAAAAATCTGCCCAATGGGCAGGGGTTTTGGTAAGAAAAAGAATTTTTTTAATCGAAAAAATTCACGATTCTACTGTTAATCCTTCAGAATTTAATTATTGTCATCAGTCTAAAATTAAAATGATCTCTAAACCATCAATTACTCTTTAAAAAATCTTCAATCTGAGAAACTATTTCATGACTTTGATAATGATAGAGGTCGTGAGGCGCATCCATATAGACGACTTGAACATTAGACTGGTCGCTTGCAAATCTCTCTGCATAACGTTGCCACTCAGATTGGCTAAAACTAGTACCTTCACCGTTAGACACCAGTAATAAGGTGGGAATTTTCGGATTGATGCTAGAAGGAACTTTCTTGGCATTTTCCTTTACCGTTTGGGATTCATGAAACATAGCTTGTGACATCAACTGCTTATAAGCTAGAAGTTTATATTGTTTTCGTTCACTTTCAGTCAGAGTTGGATTTTTTATATAAAAGGACTCAGGAAAATAGCGTAATAAACCAATCTTGCTAGTCCAATAGGCCACAGTAAGCAAGGCCTGATTATCCTTTAAATTCTCATAACTTGACGGCAGTGCCCAATCTAAACCAATCAAGGCTTTCACTTCATCAGGATACTTCTCCTGCCAAGCCAAACTCTCTAGACTAGCCATGGAATGAGACAGAATGATAAACGGCCCTGTGATATTTGCTTGCGAAAGAGCTTGGCGAGTCTCAGACAAAACCTCCATCACATCTCTTGAATAATTGCTATCATCACTATAACCATATCCCGCCCGCTCCACGATAACTACTTTATACTGTTTCGATAAGGATTCCGATACTTCTTTAAAATCCAATATAGGAGAAGCAATACCAGCACCTGAGAGAACTACAATAGTCCCAAGACCATCTCCTTCAACGTAAACATTTATTTGATGTCCATTGACGAGAACTTGTTGCCCCATAGGTGTCAGTGAGGCTTCTTCCTTTTCCAAACTGATACGGTGAAAGATGAATGTAGCGAGTAAAAACAAAAGAATGAAACTAAGAAAGCCAAGAAACCATTTTTTCAGTATTTTCATAGCATTATTGTACAAAAAATAGAACCTTTTAGCAACTTAAGATTGGTTCTTCTACAGTATATTGGCTATATATTCAGACACAAAAAACCCACCCAATGGGCAGGTTCTTTCTGTATTGTTCAGCTAGATTAAGCTTTACCTTCTGAACCGAATACGTCGATACGTTCTTCAACTGATGCTTGGATAGCTTTTACACCGTCAGCCAAGAATTTACGTGGGTCGAAGAGTTTTTTCTTGTCGTATTCTGCTTCGTTTGCTTCGTAGTCACGAGCAAATTTACGAGTTGCGTTAGCGAATGCGATTTGGCATTCAGTGTTAACGTTAACTTTCGCAACACCAAGTTTGATAGCTGCTTGGATTTGGTCATCAGGAATACCTGAACCACCGTGCAATACGATTGGGAAGCCTGGAAGAGCTTCTGTCAATTTCTTCAAGTGGTCAAGGTCAAGACCTTCCCAGTTTGCTGGGTAAGGACCGTGGATGTTACCGATACCAGCTGCCAAGAAGTCGATACCAGTTGCAACCATTGCTTTAGCGTCTTCGATTGGAGCCAATTCACCTTTACCGATGATACCGTCTTCTTCACCACCAATAGTACCAACTTCAGCTTCTACTGAGATACCTTTAGCGTGTGCTTTTTCAACAACGTCTTTAGCCAATTTAAGGTTTTCTTCAACTGGAAGGTGTGAACCGTCAAACATGATTGAAGTGTAACCAACTTCGATACACTCAAGTGCATCTTCGTAGTGACCGTGGTCAAGGTGGATAGCTACTGGTACAGTGATACCCATTGACTCAACAAGGTTAGCGATCAAGTTGCGAGCAACTTTGTAACCACCCATGTATTTAGCAGCACCCATTGAAGTTTGGATCAAAACTGGAGCTTTTTTAGCTTCTGCTGCACGCAAGATAGCTTGAGTCCACTCAAGGTTGTTTGTGTTAAATCCACCAACTGCATAACCGTTGTCACGAGCTGCTTGGACAAATTTTTCTGCTGAAACGATTGCCATTTGTCAGGCCTCCTATATATTTTTTGGGACATCCCATTTACATTGTTCATTTTATCACTTTTTGATAAAAAAAGCTAGTTTTTCCCATACTTTAGATTGAATTTCTTCCAATCGAATCAATGTAAACCCTTTCTTTTTCTTAGTCCTAAGTGACTTTGGGATAACGTATGAAGAAACTCAAGCGATCGCCCTGCATCTCAAAATGATAAGGTAATTTCTCATGTTCTAATAAACTTTTGACCACAAAGAGCCCCATCCCCGAACCCTTGGTCTTGCGACTAGCATTATCAGAAAAAGACTGGACCAGTTTTTCTTGTTCTTCAGGACTACAGCTATTCTCGATAAAGAGTTCTCCTTCTCTTTCTCCAATGCGGACCAGGCCATCTGGAGTGGAGTGCTTGATAGCATTGCTGATGAGGTTCGATAGAATCAACTTCATGACAGATGGGTTTATGTAAGCCTGCTGATGGGTTAG
Source organism: Streptococcus oralis subsp. oralis (assembly GCF_002096445.1). Lineage (GTDB taxonomy): Bacteria > Bacillota > Bacilli > Lactobacillales > Streptococcaceae > Streptococcus > Streptococcus oralis_N. The sequence continues at coordinate 348,179 of NZ_NCUK01000013.1, read as the reverse complement.
GCTAATGTCCACCTGAAGTTCTCTCTCCTTGGCGAGCAAAGCATAATCCTTGACCAGACTTTGCGTCATCTGAAGGAGGTCAACCTCTTCTTTCTCGTCTCGCAATTCCTGAACAGAAGAAAGAGACAATATCTGGAGAACGTGGTGACTGAGGTCATCCACAATCCCCAAGGCAACTCCAAGATAGTGGTCTCTATCCTTATAACGACCGACATTTTCTTTCATATTTTCGATTAGGATTTTCAAGCTAGCTAGTGGAGTTTTCAATTCATGAGAAGCCCCTCGCAGGAACTCAACCTTCATCTTCTCCAGCTGGAGAATAGCTTCATTCTTGTCATGCAAGTCTGCAATGACAGTCAAAAGGTGCTGGTAAAGGCTATTGATTTGTTCCTTGAGATCACCAATCTCATCCTTAGAATCCACGCGCAATCGCACTTGTCCATCCAAATCCATCATCCGACGGGTCACCCGCTTGATTTCCAAGATTGGGGCAACAATGGTCCGAGCGTAGATGTAGGCCACCAAAAGAGAAATCAGAAAGGATGCCAACAAAGTATAGGGAAGAAACTGGAGACTGATCTGCTCCGCTTCCTTTTGCAAATCCATGGACGCTAAAAATTGAAGAGTCATAGTCCCACCGTCTTGCGTTTTCACCTCACGCTCCTCAATAAAGAGGGAAGTGGTCTGGCGATCCGTGTCCAGAGGAAAATTGTCCTTGACCTCTAACTTGTCCTCGGTCATCTCTCCCTTGATAGCTCCTTTGATATCACTGGTCTGGGAATACAAGTCCAACACTTGCTCGATGCTTTGCCTATCTTTTCCGTCTAGGGATTGGGCAATAGCAGTCGCTTTCTGACCAATGGTTTCCTGACGGTGGCTCAGATAAGTAGAGGGAAAGAGAAAATAAATGGCTAAATGAAGACAAATAACCAGAACACTAAAAATCGAGAAGGTATAGATAAAAATCTTTGTAAATAAACCTGTTCGTTTCATTTTCGCTCCAATTTATAACCAACATTGCGCACCGTGAGGATACAATCCAAGTCTAGCTTTTTCCGCAGTTCCTTGATATAGACATCAATGACACGGTCAAAGGGAACCTCATCTGTCGCCTTCCAGACAGCATCGATAATCTGAGAACGAGTCAAGGCCCGGCCTTCATTTTTCACCAGATAGTCCAGAATTTCCAACTCTTTGGCATTGATAGCCACTTCTTGACCTGCGAGGCTTGCACTGTAACTCTCAAAGTCCACCTTGGTATCTTTATAGGAGAAGACTCGTCCTGTATCGTAGTAGCGCTTGAAAATCGCGTCCACCCTTACTTTTAAAAGGGAGAGAGAAAAAGGCTTTTCCAGATAACCGTCTGCTAGAGAAGCAAAAGCACTCATCTTGTATTCTTCATCCTGAAAGGCTGTCAGCATCAAGACAGGAATCTGACTGGTCTTACGAATCTCCGCTAGGACTTCTAGGCCATTAAGCTTGGGCATCTGGATATCCAGTAAAACCAGGGCTACTTCATAGCTGGAAAATTTTTCCAGAGCTTCTTGTCCATCTGCTGCTTCAATGGTTTCATAACCACAATCCGTCAAATAGTCACTGATTCCCTCACGGATCATCTCTTCATCTTCTACAATTAAAATTTTCATAGAAAAAACGGTTCACATCCTTTAAATTTCTTGTAAATCTTCTCTGTTTCATCCTGATAGGAAGAGTCCTTATCAAGATAAAATAGATAAAAATGCTACCTATATTATACCCCATTTAGGGGAGAATAGGTAGCAAGTTTTTTATTCGCTATCGAGCAAGAGCTCTTTTGGTTGTTTTCTGAGGAGATTGCTTGAAGCAAGCGCCATAACGAGAACCACTAGAACCAAAGCAAGGACAAAGACGATGATGAAGTCTGATGTCTGAATAGAAATATCTAGGCTCGACAGGGTCTTGCTAAAGCCATCTACTTCTGCACCACCACCAAGGTTAGAAGCTTGAGCAGCCTTGCTAGCTTGCTTTGCAACACCTGAAGTCACATTGGCAAGAACAGTATTTCCGATGGCACGAGCTGTGTAGTTGGCTAGGAAGTAAGCCGAAACAAGAGCAGGAATGGCAATCAAGATCGATTCGGTGATGAATTGCCCCAAGATACTTGCCTGCTTGAGACCGATAGAGAGGAGAATTCCCACTTCCTTGCGGCGGGCGTTGATCCAAAGACTAAGCAAGAGTCCAAGGAGAAGAACTGAGAAACTCAAGCTACCCCAGAAGAGGAGGTTGGCCATCTTGTACATACCAGAGATGGATTGCTCTAGAGCTGGGTAGTTAGAGGAGCTCTTCACCAGTGTGTAGCTCTTCCAGTTGATACCACTGATACCATTCAACTCTTTCATGACATCATCCAAGTTCTTGTCCGCTGTTACAAAGAAGGTTGCGTCCCCATAAATAGCTGTATCTTCTGTGTATCCATAAAGTTTTGCAGCAGTGTGAATGTCTGTGATGGCTGTATTTTCATAGAGTTCTTGTGAGTAGGTTACTGCTGACTTATTGTGACCATCAAAGAGTCCCTTGATTGTCACTTCGACTGTTTCCTTGGCACCTTTTTCATTGTCTGCATCATAGACATTAGAGTCCAATTTGATCTTATCTCCGACTTTCCAACCGTGTTTGGCTGCCAAGTCCTTGTGCATGAGAATCTTGTCCTTGTCGTCGTTGGTTAAGTGCTCACCTTCGACCAGCTTATATGAACCAGAGACAAACTTATCTTCTTTAGAGGAGTCATTGACACCTGTAATCATCAAGCTGCTTCCAAACCGTTTGGCACGGTCAGCAGTGAGATTTTTCTTGGTTTCTGGCGTTTCGATGAGGTCGTATCCAGTCAAATCTCCGATGGCGTTGATGCGTTTAACATAAGACTCGATGGCCTTGTTTTCGGTGATTTTTTTGATATCCTCACCCTTGATATTCCCAGAACCACGTGGCGTTCCTTGATTGACGCGACGATTGATTTGCATGGAGAAGCTATTGGTGATATTTTTAAAGGTCTCCTGAGAAGCCTTGGCTGTAGCTCCCTTGATCGACAAGCCGACCAAACTCAAGCTCGCCATGAGGAGAATAATCAGGAAGATAACAATCGATTTGAAAAACTTCCTTGTAACATAGGCAAATGCGTTGTGTAACATAGGTTCCCTTTCTAGATTTGATTTAATAATTCTATCAAAACAAGCTCATCTTATTTTGTAGTATTGCGAGTTTCAGTTAGTTTCTTATCCTTCAATTCAAGTGTAATATCTGATGCTTGTGCCACTTCTTTACTGTGGGTGACGACGATCACACATTTACCTGTTTTCTCGGCAAGTGATTTGAGCAGCTCGATAATATCTCCGGCAGTTTTAGGGTCCAGATTTCCTGTTGGCTCATCAGCTAGAATAACTGGAGCTTCTGATACCAAACTGCGAGCGATGGCCACACGTTGCTGTTGACCACCTGATAACTGGAGAACGTTCCGCTTGATCTGACTTTCATCCAAACCAAGCTCAAGAAGTGTATCCTTGCTTGCTTTTTTGTTGACCAAGCGGATATTTTCCAGCGGAGAAAGATAATCTATCAAGTTATAATTTTGAAAGACCAGGGAAATATGGTGCATGCGATGGTAAGAATACCCCTTGTTCCGAATGTCCTCTCCTTGGAAAAGGATAGAACCTTCAACAGGACTATCTAGACCAGCAAGCAGGGACAAGAGAGTGGATTTTCCAGCTCCTGACTCACCAATGATACTATAAAATTTTCCGGGTTCAAAATTATACTTGATCTGATATAAAACTGCCTCAGCAGTGTTCTTATAACGGTAGGTAACATCTTGCAATTGTAATAAAGTCATGATTTCTCCTTCTTATACTCAATGAAAATCAAAGATTAAACTAGGAAGCTAGACGCAGGCTGTACTTGAGTACGGCAAGGCGAAGCTGACACGGTTTAAAGAGATTTTCGAAGAGTATTAACTAATAGATGATAAAATTTCTTTCGGCGATTTTCTAAATAGAAATACGAAACAAAGGGCTACAGACAAGCAACCAATCAGGAGCAGAAAGACATAGGATTCTGCAAAGGATAGGAGACTGGTTGATAGACCACTTGCTTTGGCTAGTGTGTCTTGTAAGGTTGCCTGATCTCCACTGGCTAGTACAGTTTGAAGTAGATAGGATGTGATGGCGTTTCCAGCGATAAAGGATGGAAGCAAAGCTCCGATTGATACCAAAACTACCTCTAAACAGAACTGGAGGAAGATCGAGCTCTTGCCTTTTCCAAGTGCCAGAAGAATCCCCACTTCGTAGACTCTTTCTCTCAACCAGAGAGACAAGACCAAAATTAGGGCTCCTGCTCCTGCTATCAACATCCCATAAAGGAAGATGGTCAGGAAGGTTTGGAAGGTTGCCACTGAGTCTTTGATTTGTTCAAAGGCCTTGTTTTCCTTCTCGACTTGGTAGCCTTGACTTTCCAAAGCCAAGTTTTCCACCTGCTTCATGAGTCCGTCCATTTCCTTAGGATTTTCTACATAGAAGCGCGCTGCACTGACCTGCGGTTCACTATTTCCCAGAAGGGTTTGGCTACTTTCATAGTCTGTAAAGACCTGGTTTTCACTGAAGTCGGAAGACAAGCCTGTGAACTTTTCTTGTTTTTTACCAGAAAAGATGCCGACAATTTCAAACTCTACTGTTTGCCCCTTTCCAGCTTCGGACTGACCAGCATCCAAGCGAATCTTGTCGTGAAGCGAAAGACCATTCTTCTTGGCCAACTCTTCGTGGATGAGGATTTTCTTGGAATCACCTTTTTGAAGGTGTCGCCCTTCTTTTAGATTGAAAGCCGAACTGGTAAAGGTGACATCCTTGGATGAATCCTCAAGAGCCGTTAAGCTAACCAAGTTCTTGTCCGCGGCTGACAAATCATCACGTTCTACGCTCTGCTCACCACTCACCGCTTCCTTGTCTTTCAGTTTTGCGACCGTCTCAAGTTCAGGAGAGACATTTTCCAGTCCCTTAATCTTGCTCACGGATGCAAGGTCAGACAACTTGAAGGTCTGTCCATTTTCGATCTTTTTGATAGAAAAAGAAGTATTGAGTGATTTGTAAAGATTGCTTTCTACTGTTTTGTTGGACTTCATCAGAGTCAAACAGGCTGAAATTCCTGCTAAAAGGACAAATAAAATCAGAAATAAAATAAAACTTCTCAGTCGTTTTCTGCTGACATAAGCCCAAGCTCTTTGGATTGGATTCATTTGTCACCTCCATATTTGTAAGACTATTATAAAATCCAAATATGAAATGTTTATGAAATCGAAAAATTTTTTGATTTATTTTTGAAAAAAACAAAAAAGATAGCAAGCGCTAACTTTCCTTCTTATATAAGAAGAAATAATACCAATCAAAAATCAACTTCATTTTAAAAATGGTAGTCACATCTTTCTGATTAGTATTTTTTCATCTCCTAAGTTCTTCATTTTCTGACTAGTGTTTGAGGATATTCTTGATAGAATGAAATAGTGAACTCAGTTTAAATGTTCTGATACAATGACTGTTCTTGATACCAATATTTTTCGATATAGGAAACGTAGCCTCTAGTCTTCTTTGTAAAAAAAAGAGCTAGCCAAAGCCAACTCTTACCCTATGCGGAGAGAGGGACTTGAACCCTCACGACCTAAAGCGGTCACAGGATCCTTAGTCCTGCGCGTCTGCCAATTCCGCCATCCCCGCGTCGATTACTTTACTAGTATATCAACTTTCAAAATCTTTGTCAACACTTTTTTCAGATTTTTTTCATTTTTCCAACAGTCTTATAGTTCAATTTCAGCAAGGTTTTCATCTAGTAATTTTGCTCCCAATGTGTTCTTAAAATGCCCAAGAGCAAACTGATGATTTTCTGGCCAAATAGAGGCAACCGCAGGCTTGACAATCTCGATTTGATAACCTAAATTATAGGCATCAATAGCCGTATGAAGAACACAAATATCCGTCAAAACACCTGTTAAGATAACAGTATCAACCCGACGTTCTCGCAAACGGATATCCAAGTCCGTTCCTGAAAATGCTGAATAGTGACGTTTGTCCATCCAAAAGACACGACTATCCGCCTCATGCTCAGCATAAAAGTCAGCTAGGGGGCCATAAAGGTTACGCCCACTAGTTCCGATGATGTTGTGCGGTGGAAAGAGCTTGCTTTCTGGGTGGAATGTATCCTTCTCCTCATGAGCATCAATGGTGAAAAAGACATAGTCTCCACGATCAAAAGCTAATCTGGTTACCTGATCAATGGCTTTTGATATTGCTTGAGCGGGTGCTCCAGCAGTTAGCTTTCCATGGTCTGCTACGAAATCCTCTGTATAGTCAATCGAGATTAAAGCTTTTGCCATTAGTAGTCCCTCTTTTTCACTTCCTCAAAAATATCACCAATTAGAACTTTGAGATAAGTCCCCTTCATTCCTAATGAGCGACTCTCAATAATTCCCGCTGACTCCAGTTTACGAAGCGCATTGACAATCACTGAGCGTGTAATGCCAATACGGTCTGCAATAACAGACGCTGTCAGCTGCCCTTCATTTCCATCCAATTCAGCTAAAATAGCTGATACAGCACGAAGTTCTGAATAGGAAAGGGTGTTGACCGCCATGGTAACAGCCGTACGACGGCGAATATTTTTCTCGTCTTCTTCGCGTTGGAAGTTCAATAGTTGAATTCCCACAACCGTGCTCGCAATCTCGACAAGGATCAAATCTTCATCTTCAAACTTCTTATCATTGCGCCAAATGATCAACGAACCTAGGCGAATCCCTGATACATGAATCGGAGCGATGGTCGTCAAACCATCTGGAAAGTCCGCACGGCTCTCTACAGGGAAAATGGTCAAATCATGTTCAACAGGAAGATTGGCTTCCGTATCATAAATCATGTTTGCCCCTTGTACATAGACCTCAGGGAAGGTTTTGGTTTGGAAGAATTGTTCTACACGGTCATTATTGGTCTTATAACGCATAAAGTAGCCCAAGAGACGTCCCTTGTTATTCACAATACAAGCGTTACAATCAATAATATCAGCTAACTGGCGTGTAATCGCATTGTAAGGAAGTTCATCTTGGAGTTGCTCCTCAGAGCGCTTTAGAATAGACGTGATTTTTCTTGTTTTTTCTAATAAATGTGCCATTTTTTACCTCGCATATAATCGCTTCCATTATAACATAGAAAAGTCTTTATTTCAATAATTATCTGAAAATTGCTTATTTAATTGCAATTTTGAACAGCAAAAATATTTTAGAAAAAATCGAGGTTTTTTATTGACATCCTATTTTATTTTTGATATTATAACATTATAAGAAGATGACATGATAAATCCCTTTCCGTTTCACCTATCCTTTACTATCACCATCTTCTTTTACTATCGGTCTCCTTATATATAAAAGCGATTCACAGTGTGAATCGCTTTTTTCTATTTGTCTCCTTTGTTACGAATAACAAAGCCGGTCTTCTTTTCGCTTGAAGTGTTGCGAGGTTTTTTATTGTCTTTATTACGGTAACGTCTGTCTTTATCAAAACGATCGTTCCCATGACTGCCTTTTTTGAAATCATCACGGCGACCATTGCTGCGGCGATCACGATCTCGACGGTCGTCTCCACGACGGCCTCCTCGACCTCCCTTACCTTTGCCACCGAATCCATTACCTGATGGTTTAAATGGCAGTGGTTTTTCACGCGCAATCTCCACTTCAGGCAGGCTGTCTGGATCTTGGACTGTCAGGCTCAAGATATACATAGCCAATTCTTCTGGACTAAATTCAGCTGCTAACTTACGAGCATCTTTAGCAAATTTCTCAAAGTTCCCACGAATAGTTTCATCCGCAAAATCGCGTTCGATTTTCTTGAGAGCTACTTGTTTCTTAGCTTGGAAGGCTTCTTCAGCTGTCGCTGGTTTCAAGCCTTTCATGCGTTTCTTAGTCAAGTTTTCGATGATTTGAAGGTAGCCCATTTCATTTGGTGCTACGAAAGTAATAGATTGACCTGACTTACCAGCACGACCTGTACGACCGATACGGTGAACGTAACTTTCAGGATCTTGTGGAATATCGTAGTTGTAAACATGGGTCACACCTGAGATATCCAAACCACGTGCTGCCACGTCTGTCGCAACCAAAACATCAAGATTCCCATTTTTAAAATCACGAAGGACACGAAGACGTTTATTTTGGTCTAAGTCACCATGAATTCCTTCTGCACGGAAGCCACGGATCTTAAGTCCACGAGTCAATTCATCTACACGGCGTTTGGTACGACCAAATACAATAGCAAGCTCAGGTTGTTCCACATCCATAAGACGTGTCATAGTATCAAATTTTTCTTGCTCTTTAACACGGATATAGTACTGATCTACCAATTCTGTTGTCAATTCCTTGGCAGCAATCTTGACATGCTCAGGGTCTTTCATAAACTGAACACCGATACGTTTGATAGCATCTGGCATAGTTGCTGAAAAGAGCAAGGTTTGACGATTTTCAGGGACACGGGAAATGATGGCTTCAATGTCTTCAAGGAAGCCCATATTGAGCATTTCGTCCGCTTCGTCAAGAATCAGAGTTTCAATATCTTGTAATTTCAAGGCCTTGCGTTTAATCAAGTCCAAGAGACGGCCTGGTGTTCCTACCACGATGTGAGCACCAGATTTAAGGGCCTTGATTTGTTTTTCAATGCTGGAACCACCGTAAACTGAGCGAACTTTCACTCCTTTGCTACGGCCAAAGCGGAAGAGTTCCTCTTGGCTTTGGACAGCGAGTTCACGAGTTGGAGCGATAACCAAGGCTTGGATGGTCGCTTCTTCTGTACGGATTTTTTCAAGGGTTGGCAAGCCAAAGGCTGCAGTCTTCCCTGTACCAGTCTGAGCTTGACCGATAACGTCTTTTCCTTCGAGAGCCAAGGGAATAGTCTGTTCTTGGATGGGACTGGCTTCTACAAATCCAGCTTTTTCAATCTCTGCTAACAATTCAGCAGACAAGTTAAATTCATTAAATTTCACGTTATTCTTCTTTCTAAAGGTGGTGCGAAGCCACCCTATAGGGCTTTAGTGTATACTTTTCTTTTCATGACGTATCTTCTACAAAAATGAGATACCGTGTTGCTTCTTTTCCACGAAAGAAAAGTACTGGTTTCTTTGCAACCTATCTAGTATAACACAAGACCAGAACAAAAGATAGCCTAATTTCTTTAGAAAATCATGTAAGCGGTTTTTGACTCTCCTTTTTGATTGAACGACCTAGATAATAAGACAAAGCCAAGGCTATACTATATAAAATAAGAAAAACGAACAAGGTTTGTGTATAAGAATGAGCTATTTTATAAGTCTCTGCTAATAAAATAGGTCCTGCTAAACCAGCCATTGCCCAAGCTGTTAAAATATATCCATGCAGAGCAGCCAATTCCTTGGTTCCAAAAATATCACTGAGATAAGCTGGAATCAAAGAAAAACCAGCTCCATAGCAAGTCATCAAAATAGACATAGCGACTACAAATAAAACGGAATCTGTAAAGAGCCAAAGTGAGAGAGAAAAGAAAAGATTGACAAGCAGTAATATACTAAAGGTTAGAGGGCGACCGATATAGTCAGATAAACTCGCCCAGAGCAAACGACCAAACCCATTGAAAATCCCTAAAACGCCCACCATTACTGCTGCATGACTTGTAGACAAGCCAGCCATCTCCTGTGCCATTGGCGATGCCGCTGAAATTAATCCTAAACCACAAGCTATGTTGATAAAGAAAATAATCCAAAGTATATAAAACCGATTGCTTTTCAGGGCCTGATTTGCAGCCATTCCTTGCGTCAAAGAGGCTATTTTTTCTTTCCCTGAAACAGATAAAATTGCAAGCTCTTGCTCATTTGGACGCTTAATGAATTGTGAAGCTAGGAGCATGATAATAAAGTAACTTGCACCTAAAATATAAAAAGTTTCTACAAGCCCTGCCACTGCGATGAGATGTTGCGCTATGGGACTAGTCAATAAAGAAGCAAAACCAAACCCCATAATCGCTAAACCTGTTGCGAGACCACGTTTATCAGGAAACCATTTTATAATCGTTGACACAGGGGTAATATAGCCTGCTCCCAAACCAAGCCCACCTAAAATGCCATAAGCGAGATACAACAACCACAGTTCCTGACGGTCTATTGCAAATCCTGTTAAGATATTTCCACCTGCGTATAGAAAAGCAGATAGACTCCCCATGACTCTCGGTCCAAATTTTTCTACCAAACGCCCCATAAATGCAGCCGATAATCCCAAACAAAAGATTGCCAGACTAAAGGCGAAGGCAACAGAAGCCTGATCCCATCCCGTTTTTTCAATAATAGGATTGCGATAAACACTCCAAGCATAAGTGGACCCCAGCATTAAGTGCAAAATGACTCCAGAAAAGGCAATAATATAACGATTCGATTTCATAAAATCTCCTATTTTCGAACATTTATTCTATTTTATATAAAAAAAGATAGGATTTTAGTTTATCAAGATTGTTGAAAAATTACTAGTTTTTTGCCTGGAAAGCGTTTTTATTTTTTCTTTCCTTTTCGTAGCAGATTTGTGCAAAAAGTGTTTTCTTGTGCTAGAATGAAATGCGAATAGGAGGAAGATAAATGTTAACTTATGATTTAATCGTTATCGGATTTGGTAAAGCTGGTAAAACACTAGCTGGTAAATTGGCTTCAGCTGGTAAAAAAGTTGCCCTTATCGAACGTAGTAAGGCTATGTACGGTGGAACTTGTATCAACATCGGATGTATCCCAACTAAAACCTTGCTAGTTGCTGCTGAGAAAGACTTGTCTTTTGAAGAAGTCATTGCTACCAAAAATACTATCACTGGTCGCCTCAACGGTAAAAACTATGCGACTGTTGCTGGTACAGGCGTGGATATCTTTGATGCGGAAGCTCACTTCCTTTCAAACAAAGTCATCGAAATCCAAGCTGGTGACGAAAAACAAGAACTCACTGCTGAAACAATCGTCATCAACACTGGTGCTGTTTCAAACGTCTTGCCAATCCCTGGACTTGCTACAAGTAAGAATGTCTTTGACTCAACAGGTATCCAAAACTTGGACAAATTGCCAGCAAAACTTGGTGTCCTTGGTGGCGGAAATATCGGTCTTGAATTTGCAGGTCTTTACAACAAACTTGGAAGCAAGGTTACAGTCCTAGATGCCTTGGATACTTTCCTACCTCGTGCAGAACCTTCCATCGCAGCTCTTGCTAAACAATACATGGAAGAAGACGGTATTGAATTGCTTCAAAACATCCGTACTACTGAAATCAAAAACGACGGTGACCAAGTTCTCGTCGTAACTGAAAACGAAACTTACCGTTTCGACGCCCTTCTCTATGCAACTGGACGTAAACCAAACGTAGAACCACTTCAACTTGAGAATACCGATATTGAACTAACGGAACGTGGTGCTATCAAGGTTGACAAACACTGTCAAACAAACGTTCCTGATGTCTTTGCAGTCGGAGACGTCAATGGTGGACCTCAATTTACCTACATTTCACTTGATGACTTCCGTGTTGTTTATAGCTACCTTGCTGGAGATGGCAGCTACACTCTTGAAGACCGTCTCAATGTGCCAAACACTATGTTCATCACACCTGCACTTTCACAAGTTGGTTTGACGGAAAGCCAGGCAGCTGATTTGAAACTTCCATACGCTGTCAAGGAAATCCCTGTTGCAGCCATGCCTCGTGGTCACGTAAATGGAGACCTTCGCGGAGCCTTCAAAGCTGTTGTCAATACTGAAACAAAAGAAATTCTTGGAGCAAGCATCTTCTCAGAAGGTTCACAAGAAATCATCAACATCATCACTGTTGCGATGGACAACAAGATTCCTTACACTTACTTCACAAAACAAATCTTCACTCACCCAACCTTGGCTGAGAACTTGAATGACCTGTTTGCGATTTAAGTTGAGACTACATCGTATCGAACAGCCCTCTTTGGGCTGTTTTTGTTTCTGCGAAATCTCAAATCTGTCTTTTCCCTCTTTTATGATATAATGTCCAAACTTTACTTAGCAGTCCTAATTATATATTGAGTCTCAGGTTACTCTTTCAAATATCAGCAATACATATGACTTTGAATAACTCGCTTTAGCTCATCGTTTTATGGGTAATTTAAAAAATATATTTTGCAATGATTGTTTCATGCCTAATTAGTAAATTATTCACTCTTTGCGCGGGTCGTATGTGTATTTTCATCGTTTGTGGAAAGGTTTTACCGTTTGCAAATTGATGGCTAAGTCGATATATTTTTTCTTCTCAAATATTTTCCAAATCATTTAATCTTTTTAAAGATAAGAATTACTTTCTAATCAATCAAAGGATACTTCAAATTTCTTCATTCTTGATAATATGAGCAATACTCTGCAAAATGTTTAAACTTTATCATTGTAAAAAATATCGAAAGAAATCCCATATTACATTAGTATATATTTGGTATAGGATGAAATTGACTTTCGAAAACATTAACTATATAATGTCTGTAAACAAGAAATAATGAGGTAACGATTATGAATAAAACAGAATTACTGTTACAAAGACTAGATGATATTGGTCAGTCTCTAAAAGATTCTAGACAAGCACTAGCTTTGCTGGCACTTGGTTCTTGCGGAGTAGAAAGAGACCGATTGGATCAATACTCAGATTTGGATTTTTTTGTTATTGTAAAAGATGGCTACAAGCAGGCCTATATACAGGATCTAACTTGGTTAAGTAATCTAGAACCAATTGCATTTCACTACCAAAATACAGTAGACGGACATAAAGTTCTATTTGAAGATGATGTTTTTTGTGAATTTGCTGTCTTTGAAGCTCATGAACTAGTAAACATTCCCTTCGCTGAAGGCAAGATTATCTGGAAGGAGGTTGGTTTTGATGAAACAATCTGCCGGCCACAAAGATTGCCATCAAAAGAAAATAGAGACCGCGAATGGCTGTTGGGAGAAATTTTATGCAACCTATATATAGGACTAGGTCGCTATCAACGAGGGGAAAAATTGGCTGCTTATGATTTCATCCAAAATAGATCCGTCAAGCTTTGGACCGAACTAATCAATTTGGAAAAAACTTCTAAATCTAATTTTATAGATATTTTTAACAGCAACAGACGATTTGAAAAAGGTTATCCAAATGAAGCCAAACAATTACCCTACTTTTTGCAAGGTTACGAACGAATTTCTGAATCTGCTCAAGCACTCCTAGAATATCTTGATAAACACTATCCTCTTAACGCATTTATAAAAGAAAAAATTCGTAATTTATTATAAAAGAGACTTTCCAAAAAATGATCTAAATCCCAAAAGTTAGGTATCTTTGTCAACTATAATGGATTAATGAAATTTTAAAACCTGTAGAGGATAATCAATGTCCTCTCCTTTCTTATATTCAGAGTGAGAAAGATTTATTTCTTAAAGTTGCCAAAGTTATCAAATCCAAAGATATTGTATTTGATTGGTTTGGTTTAATCAGAACCTAAAAAGCACTTATAAGGTTACTTCTTTAGTTGATCTTAGAGGTTACTTTAGTTATTGGACTGCTGGGCGCAGTATGATATAATAGAAACATGAAATTAAAAACTACTTTGGGCCTCCTAGCTGGGCGTTCTTCTCACTTCGTTTTGAGCCGTCTTGGCCGTGGAAGCACGCTCCCAGGAAAACTCGCCCTCCAATTTGATAAAGATATTTTACAAAATTTAGCTAAGAACTACGAGATTGTCGTGGTCACTGGAACCAATGGAAAAACCTTGACAACTGCGCTTACTGTCGGCATTTTAAAAGAAGTTTATGGTCAGGTTCTTACTAATCCGAGCGGTGCCAATATGATCACAGGGATTACGACAACTTTCTTGACTGCCAAATCCTCTAAAACTGGAAAAAATATTGCCGTTCTCGAAATTGACGAGGCCAGCCTATCTCGTATCTGTGACTACATCCATCCTAGCCTTTTTGTCATCACTAACATTTTCCGTGACCAGATGGACCGCTACGGTGAAATTTACACAACTTATAACATGATTTTGGATGCCATTCGTAAGGTGCCTACGGCTACTGTTCTCCTCAATGGTGACAGTCCACTTTTCTACAAGCCAGCTATTCCAAATCCCGTTCAGTATTTTGGTTTTGACTTGGAAAAAGGACCAGCCCAACTAGCTCACTATAATACCGAAGGTATTCTCTGTCCTGACTGTCAAGGCATCCTCAAATATGAGCACAATACCTATGCAAACTTGGGGGCCTATATCTGCGAAAATTGTGGCTGCAAACGACCTGAATTGGACTACCGTCTGACAGACTTGGTTGAGTTGACCAACAATCGCTCTCGCTTTGTCATTGACGGACAAGAATACGGCATCCAAATCGGTGGACTCTATAATATCTACAATGCCCTTGCTGCGGTTGCCATTGCTCGTTTCCTCGGTGCAGATTCGCAACGGATCAAGCAAGGATTTGACAAGAGCCGTGCTGTCTTTGGACGCCAGGAGACCTTCCATATCGGTGATAAAGAATGTACTCTTGTCTTGATTAAAAATCCAGTCGGTGCGACCCAAGCTATCGAGATGATCAAACTAGCGCCTTATCCATTTAGTTTATCTGTTCTCCTTAATGCCAACTATGCTGATGGGATTGATACTAGCTGGATCTGGGATGCTGACTTTGAACAAATCACTGACATGGACATTCCTGAAATCAACGCTGGCGGTGTTCGTCATTCTGAAATCGCGCGTCGTCTACGGGTGACTGGCTACCCAGCCGATAAAATCACTGAAACAAGTAGTCTGGAGCAAGTTCTCAAGACTATTGAGAATCAAGACTGCAAGCATGCCTATATCTTGGCTACCTATACTGCCATGCTTGAATTCCGCGAACTGCTAGCTAGTCGTCAGATTGTTAGAAAGGAGATGAACTAATGGTTTATACTTCACTTTCCTCAAAAGCTGGCAACTACCCTTATCAGATCAACATTGCCCACCTCTATGGAAACCTCATGAATACCTACGGGGACAATGGAAATATCCTCATGCTCAAGTATGTGGCTGAAAAACTGGGGGCACATGTGACGGTTGACATCGTTTCTCTCCATGATAACTTTGAT